>NZ_PMZU01000061.1:2304-62139 GCF_003170075.1 Methanoregula sp. | reverse complement strand
CCCGGCACGTTCGTCCGGTCATCGTACACCCAGATCGTTTCGGTGGGGAAACCTTTCGTGAAGAAGAGGACGTTTGTCTTCGTGCCCGGGGAATAGGGCGTGAAGGTGCCGTTCGGGAGCCTTAAGATCGTATGCAGGTTGCAGTCCTCGGTCAGCACCTTGAACACTTCGCCGGCCTGGTCTGCGAAGAGCACGTTGTCCGGCACGACGACCGCCGCCCGTCCGCCGGGNNAAATTGAGCTGCTTGTTGGAGGTCGAGATCGTGAAGTCATCCCGGTCCGGTGCCTGGTTTGCGCCTTTTGTCCCAAACGGCGGGTTTGTCAGCACCACATCGAAGCGCCGGCTGTCCGGGTTCTCGTAGATCGAGTCCCCGAATTTGATCTCCGGCTCAAGGTTGCGCAGGAACAGGTTCATCAGCGCTAAGCGGCGCGGGCGGGCGACAAGGTCCTGCCCGAAGTGGGTGCCCTTACGGATCCTGTCATTAATTTTACGCTCGAACGCTCCCCCATGGGTCTGTTCAAGGAGCCACTCATACGAGCAAACCAGAAACCCCCCGGTCCCGCACGCCGGGTCGCAGATCGTGAAGTCGCGTTTCTTCCGGGGATCGGGCTTCACGCACCGGACAATCGACTGGATCAGGATACGCGGCGTGAAGTACTGGCCGGCACCCTTCTTCCCCTCGCTTGCCGCTTTTTCAAGAAGCCCCTCAAATGCCTCGGCCTTGACATCTACGTTGAGTTCGGTCCATTCTGTCTCATCGATCAGGCCGATCAGTTTCTTTAAGTTCACCGGGTTCGTGAACCGCGAAAGCGCGCCGGCAAAGATATCGCCAAGAAGACCGGGCTGCTGCCCGAGCGTCCGGAGTACGTCCACGTAATGATCGGAAAGATCGGTGCCGGACTTCTCCATGAGGGTTTTCCAGTCGCAGCCCTTGGGAAGTTTCACGCCCCGCTCGTCCGCCATCTTGATGAACAGGAGATACGTGATCTGCTCGATGTAATCCCCGTAATCGATCCCGTCGTGCCGGAGCGTGTGGCAGAATCCCCAGAGCTTCTGGACGATGTCGGTCATTCTTCAGGATCATAGCACCGTGAGAGCCATAACAGCTCCGGTCCCTTTTCATGCATACACCAGTAGCCTGATATGGTACACAAGACTACACGTACGCATGGAGAGCATTCCCATCAGGATCCGGAAAGAGACCAAGGAATCGCTCACGAAATTCCGGATGCACCCGCGAGAGACGTATGATGAAGTCATCAACCGGCTCATGGAATCACAGGTAGACGGAGAACCGGTCAGCGAAGAAACCTTAAAAGCAATCGAAGAAGGACTTGCAGATATCCGGAACAAAAAGACCCGCGAGCTCAACGAGTTCTGCGACACCAACGGGATTTAAGTGTACTCCGTCTACCTGTCCCGCAGGGCGCAGAAAGACCTTCTCTCCCTCCCGAAAAAAGATGCCCGCCGGATCCGCACGGCCTTAAATGACCTTGCCGCCGAGCAGAATTCGCAGGCCTGCGTCAAAAAACTCAAAGGCCACGAGCAGGTGCCGCTCTATTCCTGCCGTATCGGTACGTACCGGGCCATTCTCACCATCGATAACGGTATCCTTGTGATCTTTGTTATCACGGTCGAGCACCGCAGCTCGGTCTACCGCAATACCTGATGACGACCCTTACGCTGCAATCGTCTCGTTCCACTGCCGGATCAGTGCCGGCAGGTCACCGTTGAAAACCCGGTTCGCTATCCCCCACCCGCCTTCGTTTGCGAAGATGGGGATAATATCGAAATCGTCCTTACTGATTGAAAGGTTTGCGATTAAATGTGCTCGAATCCGGTCCAGCCACTGCTGCTGCTCGGCAGTCAGCGATGAGAAAAGAGCCATCCGGTCAAACGCCCGCTGGATCCGTTCCTCGGCCGTATAGAGCGGCTCGTCCTCGCGGGCGGCGTGCTTTACCATCGAGATAATATCCACAAGTGCCTTGTCGTATCGAACCTTGTGCGCCATCTGGAGGTTCTCGACCGTGAACCGGTACCGGGTTGCTGCCAGTTTCTGCTTGAGTTCAAAGAGTGCATCCGTTCCCCAGTCTTTTGGCCGGTCCAGCAGGATCCGGATCGCATCAATATGTTCCGGATTCTCTTTCACGAACTGCGAGAATGCAAGAAGATAATCCTCCGGCTTGTACTCGTGGCCTGCCGAATCGCGTATGAGATACCGCGAACTGACCGTATCCACATTCTCATACGCAACCAGTATCGATCGCGGGGGCCGGGGATAGTGGAGCAGCAGGTCCTGGAACGCCGGGTTCCGGAGGAGCGTCATCGTACCCGTGAAGTCCTGCCGGATGGTGTGCGGCAGATCGCTCGCATAGCGTTTCAGGTCACCCAGCGGAACATATGCAGCGAACAGGTCGCGTGCTTCGCCACCCATCTCTTTATCGATACGCTGCAGCCGGCGTACCAGTACCTTGGTATTGTAATCCCGTTCCCGGTTGTCCCAGATATCCTTGATCACCTGGACGATCGAACGGGTCTCTTTCTCGGGCGGTTCTGCAGTGATCCCGGTCGCCTGCCGGAAATAGTCGAGCAGCGTTCCCCCAAAACAATCGAAGACAACGAAGTGGGATTTGTCCGGGCATCGCTCGCCTTTGCGGGTTCCCCGCCCGAGCATCTGCTCAAAGAGGATACGGGACTTCACCGGCCGCAGGAAAACAATAAACTCAAGGTCCGGAATATCCACGCCGGTTGAGAGCATATCCACCGTCACCACAACCGCCGGCATCGGCCGGTTCCTGAACTCGCGGATATGCTGGAGCGGCCGGTCCACCTTGCCCGTGATCTTCTGGACAAACGAATCTCCTTTCCCGAACACGTCCCGGGCAATATCCACGAGCTGGTCAGCATGGGAGGTATGCGACAGGTCATTCACGGCAAAGATCAGGGTCTTTGGGAACCGCCCGAACCGCTGCTCGTGCACTTCCGCGTACTTCCGGATCTCGGCGAGGATCTTCCGGTTGGAATCCGGCGAGGTGATCGATCGCTCAACTTCAGCCGTATCGAACTGCCGTTCGTCCTCCATAGTATCGAACGACTGCGTCCCTTTTGCAGCATCAATCACCCCGACCTGCTCCCCGGCCTGCAGGAAGATCCCATTCATCCTCACGTTCGAATCGAGGGCAACCGCGTCGTAATCGACGAGGAACCCTTCCCGCACGGCCCGGGCATAATCGTACCGGTACACGATCTCCCGGAAATATGCCATCGTGTGTGCTGCCGGTGTCGCGGTCAGGCCGATCTTGATCGCATCGAAATGATCGAGCGTCTTGCGCCACACCGACTGTTCCGCAGCGGTATATCCCCGGTGGCATTCGTCCGCGATGATGAGATCAAACGCATGGATCGGGATATCCATCTGCTCGGCATCCTCATCAATCGGTTCATCGTCGGATCCAAAAACCGCGCTGCGCCCGAAGAGGTTGATCGTCATCCGCTGGATGGTGCAGACATAGACAAACGCAAGACCCGGTTTGGGTTCAAGAAGATAATTTGAGGGAAGCACCTTTGGATCGAACTTCTCATCCTCCTCAAAGTCCTCCCGGAAGAACCGCTGGCTGTAGACTTCATACGACTTGTCGAACTTCAGCCCCGGCCGTGCTTCAAATGATGAAAACGCCTTGACTGCCTGCGCAGCAAGAGCCCGGCGATCCACCAGAAAGAGAATCCGTTTTGCCACGCCGGATTCCATCAGCCGGAACGTCTCGTTTACCATCGTGTAGGTCTTGCCGGTCCCGGTCGCCATCGCAACAAGCATCTGGCGCTTCCGGTCACGGATGGCCTGCTCGATTGCAGCATTCGCTTCGGCCTGGTAGGGGCGTATCATCGGGTGCGTATTTTCCCATTCGAGAAGGCGCTGGCATGAAGCCTCGAATTTTTCCTTCAGTCGTTCGGCAAGTGCATCCGGCGTATGGAACTTTGCCACCGTGCGGGAACGGTTTAACGGGTTACGGAGATCGTGGTACCAGATGATCTCGCCATTGGTTGAATAAATGAAGGGGACACGGAACCCGGAATAATTGAACGGGCCACCGGAGATCCCGGTAGCGTACCGTTCGGCCTGAGTGAGAACATTCTGCGGACCGAGCGTGACCTTCTTTGCCTCGATCACGGCAACGATCTTCCCGTCAAGACAGAGAGCATAATCGGCCGGGCCGTTCCCGGTCGGGAATTCTTCGAGAGCATATCGGTTACACCGGGAAAGATCCATCCCGGTCTGGTAAGGTGTGATGACCCAGCCTGCGGCTTTCAGCTGGGGATCAATCCGCTTCTTACGGGTAACCCGCTCGCTCTCGCTTGTCATGGATGATCAAACCGGTGACCGGTATTATAGGTGTTTTATAAATGCTGTAACGTTATGTGTTGCGGTTTTTGTTGGAGGGGTTCCATCACGCAGAAAATAAAAAGTCACAACCTCCTCACCCGCTCGATCACCTTTTCATCATTTGCCGCCATACTATTCCCCCGCTCCGACACTACACACGCCTCCATCTCCTCAGCAGGAAACGGCGCAAGGATCTGGTGCGGCACGAGCCCTCTCGTCATAAGGGATACACTGACTTCCACATTCATATCCCCTCGCCGGAAGATCCCCGACCTCCAGCCTGGGATCAGCAACATAAGCTCACCTTCTACATCAAAATCCTCTGAAATCCCCCCAATCTCAAAACAAAGTCTAAATTGAGCCCCATATAATGCCCTTCACAGCCTCATATTCGCGTTCTGGCAGCGGTCATTTTCCGGATCGTCCAAGAGGCAATTTCACATGAGATCTGCCAAAAGAACCGCATTACTGGGTCCGTTTAAATTTGTCCAATTTCCAAAAATACGGCTAATTTGAGGCTATTTTTAATCGGAGCCCGATACGGGCTTCTTTTGGGATGTGAAAAAGGTAATCGGGGCTCAAAACGAGCCCGGATTGGGGGGAGGTGGTGATGGCAATCCCAATGCGGGTTACCAAGGGTGGAAGGAACGTTCGACCGGACATAAATCTATGAAACGGCGCAGGGCCACAACCCGGCCATTCACACACCTTCGGGAATTTTTATTCCTTCCGCGCCACGCACACCCAGTGATCGTAAAAAGCATCGCCGGGACTCTCGCGCACCTCGACTGTCCGCCCCGCCTCCTCTCCCCACTCCTTGATCAGGTGCGTCTCTGGTTCGGTCCCGACCGTGATTAGAGTCTCACGGCTCACCGCGAAAAGCCCGGCCGCGATCCGGTGCCACATGTCTTCGGAAAACGTGTTGATCTCGCCCATCATGATCCCGATACCTTTGGGCACCGTGTCGATATACCGGGATACCTGCGTTGCGTCAAGACACATTGTCTCCTCCGGGAGCAGCCGGCTCTTCTCAAAACCGAGCGTAAGAAGCGTCGGGTCGTTGTCGTACGAGAGCGGGGTAAACCCAAGTTCCCGGAGCACGAGCGAACCGACGCCCGAACCGCAGCCGCAGTCGATGCAGGTCTCTCCCGAACCCTTCCCCCAGACCCCTTCGATCACGTCCGTGAGGATACCCTTCCGGACCGGGTTGAGGTCCTCCATGGCCGGGGGCACCTCCTTTGCGAGCAGCAGGAAGAAATATTCCCTGACTGCCGCCGCCCACACGGCCCGGTCCTCCTGGTAGATCTCGCCGTTGACCTGCTCGAACGCATCGATCAGGGCAACACTGGGATGCCGGCAGAGAAACGAGCCCGCTATCCAGCCGGACTTCTCGTGGAAGGCGACCGCGATCGGGTCATCGTGTTCGTCCACGAGCATCCGGCCCTCGTCACCGTTGTCGGTGGCAAGCAGGTCTGTGTATAACGGGTCGGTAAGAGCAGCAAATGATGGTTCGATAAACGCGAGAGCGTCCACTTCGAGGATTGTAGCGGCCTTCATGGGTGTTACTCCCCCCGCTCGATGTGCATCCCGTGGGGGGCCTCGATGGTACCGTCAATCTTTGCATCCTCGTGCAGGAAGATCTCCTTTGCGATCACATCGCCGAGGATATGGGCGCCACATTTCACGAACACCTTGCCGCCGCCTTCGACGTTCCCGTGCACGGTGACCCCGCCTGAGACACTGATCCTGCTCCGTGCCCGGAGGCTGCCGAAGATCACGGTATCTTCAAGGACATCGATCGAACCGGCCCGGATGTTGCCGTGCAGCCGGCATTTTCTCCCGATCTTCATCGAGGAAGGAACCGAGAAAACCTTCATGTTCAGCCGGGAACGGGCAGGGATCATGAGCGGGACTTCCACAGCCTCCTCGTCTTCGGTAAAGAGGTCGTCAAGGATCTGGTCGAGATCCTTCTCATTCTCGATCCTGAGCATCGTCATGAGGTAGATGAGGATGAAGACGAGCACCGGCATCGGGTTTCTCACCGCGATCTCGCCGGTCGCCTCGAAACCCTCTGCAATCTCCACCTTCTCGCCGATATCGAGTGTCCCGCTCACCACCAGTTTGCCGTTGATCTTCACGCCCTCGCCAATATACGCGTCCTGTTTTGCAATCACGTCGCTTCCGATCTCGCAGAGGTTTCCTATCCGTGCATCGCCGCTTGCCCAGACATACTCATGGATCTTTGTCGATTCGCCCACGTAGATGTCCGCACCCCGCAGCCCGTAATCGATCTGGCAGAACTCACCGACTACGATGTCCCGATCGGTCTTGATGCTGTGCTCCTGGAGTTCCGTCCCGTCGGGAAGGATACAGTGCTTGTGCCAGTTCTTTACCGAGTCCCCGCTCATCGATCCGCCATCCACGCCAGCATCCGTGTCATGCCCCGTACTTGTGTGCCTGGTTTATGAGGTCGATTGCTGTCGGCAGGAGCCCGGCGCCCGTGATCCGGCAGAGGCCGCCTTTCGCACAGGAGCGTTCCCCGAATTCGGTGACATCGTCCACCCGGACACCCTCCCCGTGGATCAGCACCGGTACCGGGTCGGCGCTGTGATCCTTGATGCAGCAGGGTGTGGAGTGGTCGGCGCAGATGACAATGATGCAGTCTTTGAGATCAAGGAACGGTTCAAGCACGACATCAACCTTCTCGATAAAGGCTTTTTTCTGTGATGCAAGCCCGTCGTGGCCTGACTCGTCCGCTCCCTTGATATTCACGAGGACGAAGTCCTTCGTTTTCAGTTCATTGACCGCTGCGGTGATCTTCCCCTTGATATTGCTGTCCTGCGACCCGGTGATCCCCTCGACCGGCACCCGGGTAAGCCCGACTGCGCTCCCGATGCCGGTGATGAGACTTGCAGCGGCAATCACGCTTCCTGACAGTCCGTATTTTTTATCGAACGGCTCGAAGTGGCCCATCTCACCGGCGCCCCGCATCAGCACGATGTTTGCCGGGTTGAGACCCTGTTTGAGGCGATCTCTGTTCACCGGCTGGTCAAAGAGGATCTTTTTTGACTGCCGCACGAACTCGTTGCAGACCTCTGCGGTCTTTTTGTCTTTTTCGAGTTCCCTGACCGGGGTGATAGTGAGGGGTGCCACATGATCCTTTTTCGGATCGTTCGAGGAGACGCAGTGGCCGAGTCCTTCGCCTTTGAGAGCGAGTGCCGCCCGGTGTCCTGCCCCGGACCGGAACACGAACTCCACACCGAACTTCGAGAGGTCGACCCCGTTCTGGATCGCCCTCGAAAGAGCAGCCGTGTCATGGATCCGCCCGGCCCGCCGGTCGGTTACGAGACCTTCGGGTGAAAGTGTCGCGTAGTTGCACCGGAAGCCGATCATGCCCGGCTCCATGTGGATGCCCGAGCCCTCGCATTCGAGCGGGCCCCGGCCGGTGTAATAGGTATGAGGATCGTAGCCCAGAAGGGCGAGATGTGCGGTGTCTGACCCGGGCCGGATACCGGTCGCTATCGTATCCATGATCCCGCATACGCCTTCTGCTGCAAGCCGGTTGAGCGTGGGGCGGTGCGCCGCTTCAAGGGGTGTAAGATTTCCGAGTTCCGGACAGGGCCGGTCGGACAGACCATCAATAACGAGAAACAGGATCTTATGAGCGGTCATTCTTATGGATTGTTGGACGCGCGGATTAATTATGTTTCTTGGTTACGGTTCGGGAAACAGTACGTCGTAACCGGCCCGGGTAAAAAAATCCGCGGGCGGAATAAACCCATAACTATGAACCGGCGTCGTCCGGACGAATAATAACCCGATAATAATCACGAAAAAACAAAAAAATTTACTTTGTAGAGACAGGTGCTGCGACCTGCTCGACCTTGGACTTGGTGATCTCGACCCGGCGGGTGGGGTAGAGGGTCTTTATGACTTTAAAGAGGTCGCGGGAGAGCTCACCCGAGACAATCGCGTTCACCAGCGTCGTTAAGTCCCATGCCTGTGTCTGGGTTGCAAGGCTTGAGAGGATCGCGTTTCTGAGCGCGTGCTCCTGTGCGATATTTGCCCGTGCAAAGGTGTAGCAGCTGATCGTGAGCCGGACTTTCTTGTTATCTTTTGTGACAACAAGCGTGTGGCAGTCAACGCGGGTGCTGCGGCGCTTGACAAGGGACCTCAGATAGTCACGGGTCACTTCGTGGCCGACAAACTCGGTGTATGCCGCGTCGCCGGTGACTTCTGCGATCTTGAAGCTCATCTTGATGTGCTGCTTGGCGTAGTCATTGGTGATCTCGCCAAGGGTCGACTGCATGATCCTGCCCCTGACGGACTCAGCATCGTTTGCAATGGTGTCGCCGATATATGCCTTGCCGAGGTTATCGGGGGTGTATACCTTGAACCAGCTCTTGGCTTTCCAGCCTTCAACTCTTCTTCCAACCTGTTTTTTCTTTGCCATAGTATCAACTCTCTAATTTTTTCATTCCCTCGTTTCGTTTGTTTCCTGTCTTTTTTCGCGGGAGCGTTGTTGTCTCGTCCGCAATTGCCAGATTCATCAGGTAGTCGTCTACCGATGCGATGACAGACCGGATCTGCGTGCCGTTGATCACCGTCGTGACCTGGTCGCCTTCTGCGATGGTGATCATGCCCTTAAGGTTGTCCGGTGCCAGTGACGATGCCACACTCCCGGCGTCCGTGTGGACGGTGGTGATGAGACCGCTTACCTGCATCATGCAGCAAGCGCCTCCTGCCACCCTTTCACGAATGTCTCAAGCTGGTCGCAGGGAATCGTTGCCCCTGCACGGGAGTGGTGCCCCCCGCCGTTCCCGCCGCAAGCGGCGGCAAGGTTCCGGACGAGCGGCCCGAGATCGGTCGTGACACCGTGGGGGGATCGTGCCGAGATCCGGCAGGCTTCCCCCGACCGTGCATACACGAGCACCGGTACCTGGTGCACCCGGTCCCGGGAGAGCACGTCGGCGATGTCGCTTGCGAGCGTTGCATTCTGGCACTCGTAGACCGCTTCGCCCTCTTTTGCGGGATGCGCCGTTTTCAGGGCACCGATCACATCGAGGTGGTACCTTCGGGTAATTTCCCACGCCCGTTCGATCTCCGCTGACGAGCGAAGACAGAGTGCAACCGCAAGGTCGCCGTGCCCGGATTTACCGCAGGCGTCGATGACGGCGGTGAGTGCGTGGGCGTCCTCTATTACCTCGCGCTGGAGGTGCAGGGTGTCGCCGTAGAGCCTTGCAAGCCCTTCCGCGGATGTCTGCGGGGCGGATTTGAGCACCGCAAGGCTCATGAGCGTATCAAGCCGAAAGCCGTTTGCGCCCTGCGCCCCGGTGAGCAGGTCAGCGACAGCAGAATCGTCGCCGCTGATCCCTTCGAGATACGGGCAAGTGGCAAGCAGCCACTTCTCTGCCATGTCGCGCCCTGGAAGCATCATGCCCCGGTCCGGGACGATAATCCCGTTTGCCACACCTTCGTTGAAGATCTCAAGGTTCCTGCCGGCAAATACCTGGCCGTCGCCGATGATGCCGGGTATCACGAGGCCGGCAAGGTCGCGGTTGTCACCCATTTCCTGGGCGACAATGTACGCCATGCCGGCGGCGGAGAGTTCCCGGTCGCCATCGATCTTTTCGAGCCTCGGGTTTGCATGGAACTGCCCGGTAAAGAGCGGGAGGTGGTGGTCCACCACCATCGTTTCAGGGGGCAGGTTCTCCATGCCGGACCCGAGATCGCACAGGAGCGAGGCCGCGTCGTGGGAGAGGCTGGCGGAAGGGACTTCCGCACAGATTCTCATCCGGAACCGGATCCCGGTCCTTAACATCGCATGGCAGAGGATAGCCCCGGCTGCGATGCCGTCAGCGTCGTGGTGTGCATATACCTCGACGTACTGCTGGCGGCGGATCTGGTCCGCGACGGTTTTTGCGGCTTCTTCAAGTGACATGGGGATCGGTAGACGATATTACTTGAATTATCTGGACAACAGGATCTCGGTGGTCTCCGGCTTGTAGGTGAAACCTGCGGGCAGTTTCTTTGTGCCTACGTAGTACTTCACGAGCCGGCGGATCTTGGCCTCGACAAGGTGGAGCTGCCGCTTGTTGTGCAGGTCCTTCTTGTTGTCTTCCAGGTGCTTGCGTAAGCCTAGCGCCTTGACCATGAGGTCGCGGAGATCCTCGGGGATCTCGGAACTGATCTTGTTCTCTACTAAGATGTCGCCGATGCTTTTGCCGGTGACCATCTTGACATCAGGGACGCCGTGGCGGTCCCGCAGGATCAGGCCGATCATGCTGCTCGATGTGCCTTCCTTGCGGAGATCGACAATAAGTTTCTCGATCGCTGCCTTGTCCGTGTTGGACCATGAAGGCGCCTCATTCCGCGCAGGCCGCACAGAGCATGACTGTCCTCTTCTTCTGGTGTGCATTCGTGCCATAGTTATACCTCCGGTTAATATGTAAGTCCAGAAAAGTGCAGTATGCTTACTGACTCTCTGTAATCCCAAAGCCAAGTTTTGAGGCCGTGCCAAAAAAGGCACGTCGGACTTACATCTGTCAGCACCAATTTAAAAGTGCTGTCTTACTATTGACGGCCACAAATATTAAGGGTATCTGTGATCCGGCTGCAGCATCAGTGGTGTAGGTTGCCGGATTCCCGCACGGTTCCCTCATCTTTTTACTCTACGAAACAAAACGGGATGGTACGATGGACGACCCTGCCCGGGATCTTCAGGAGGATGAGGATCTTATCCGGTTCCGGGACTGTTTCTCGGTGAAATACATCCAGTCCGCCGCCCTCTTCAGCCGGCTGGGATACCGGATAGAACAAGACTATGCCGTAACCGGCACCCTCTATGCAGAGCAGCGGCTCAGGCACGAAGCGTTCATCCTCAACGCGCTCTTCTCTTCGGTTGCATTCCTTGAATCCACCATCAACGAGCTCTGGTCCGACGCAGCAGACAACGCGTATTTCTTTTCCGATAAAGATAGTGAGACACTATTGCAGGCGATCGGGGAGAAATGGAACAACGAGAATTATTTTGACCGCACCCCGTTACCGGTTAAGTACCAGAAGATTCTTGAAACCGGTAACAAATCCCTGTTCGATGAGGACGACCCGGTCTTCTCCGGTATAAAGGACCTGATCGGGATCCGCAATTACCTGATGCATTACCGCCGCGAATGGGTGGTCATAAAGGCGGGCCAGACTCCCGGTGCCCACACGGAGACCCATGCGGAAAAATTTGAACATCTTCTTAAAAACCGGTTTGCCGAGAACCCATTCGCCCCCAAAAACCTCCCGTTCTTCCCGGACCGGTGTCTCGGTCACGGGTGTGCTGAATGGGCGGTAACCACCAGTCTTTCGTTCACGGACCGGTTTTTTAAAAACCTTGACCTGCCCGCCCCGTACGACGGGATAAAAAACGAACTGCTGACACGGTGACCGTGCAGGGATACCGGATCTTTGCAGGCTCTCCCTGTCGGGAGTCCCCTATTGTGAGATGCGTTCCAGACAACTGATACATCAGGTAATCATTGTGTACGGGAAAATCTGCATGAAGGCTGATCAAAAACTATTAAAAAAAAGAGTCCCCCGCTGCCATGCCCGGGGTCCTTACCGCTTTTTTGCCCTCTTCTTCTTTGGTGTGTCCTTTGCCATTGACATCAGATCGATGATGTAATTGCCCTCTTCGCCGCCGACGCTCACGATCCGCTCGTCGCTCTTTGCCATCTTATCGATGTTGAGCTCGTAGGAACCGGGTCCCACGATCCGGATCGTCTCGACCCGGTCAAACATCTCCACTTCCTTTTTTGCCTTGCCCTTAACTCTGGGTTCGACAACTTCGAGGACTTCTTCCTTTGACTCGCCTGCGATCTCGTCAATCGACTTCTCTTCGAGTACGTCTTTGTTGATCTCGGACTCCTTGACGTAGAGGAATTTTTTGCCGCCGCAGCTCGCGCAGCCTTTGAGGATCTCGGTTGACCCGTCCTTATATTCCCTGCCGCATTTCGTACACTTGTGTGGCATGATTCCTCCAGCAATCAGGAGAAGTTATGGATCATCTTCTCGTACAGCTCTTCCGTGTTCCGGCCCTCAAGGCCTGAGATCGCAACGACCGGGTGCTGGGGGAAGGCGCTCCGGATCCGTGACGGGGCAGCCTCGGGCAGGTCGATCTTGTTTGCAACAATGATCACCGGCAGATCCCGGCTCTCGATGATCCCCACCATCATGATATTGACCTGCATGAAGGGATCAAGCGTCGCGTCCAGCATGTAGATGACCCCGTCGATATCCTCGCGCAGCCAGTGCATCGCTTCGGCAACTCCCTCGGTCGCTTCCCGGGCCCGGATGATCGCCTCATCTTTCTCCATCCCGAATTCCAGAAACTCGTGGTAATCGATCTTCGTCGTAACTCCCGGGGTATCTACGATATCGATCGTTACCGTATGACCGTTAGCCCCCGAGATCACGATATCTTCGCGCTTGCGTGCCCTCCGGGTCTCGTGCGGGATCTCGCTCACCGGCCCGACCGCATCTCCGGTCCAGTCCCGGGCGATCCGGTTTGCAAGTGTTGTCTTGCCGGCGTTTGGCGGCCCGTAGATCCCGATCCGGGTCCGCTTCTTCTTGAAAAACCGCTTGAGAAATACGGATAATTTCTTTTTTGCATTCCCTAATCTCTTGGAAAATGTCGTCATAGGGCCCCTCGTTTTGTCTGTATGGTATGCTGGTACAATCGATTCACCATCAATCGTTAGTAATGTTTAGAGACGGTTCTTTATTATGTTTCTTGTACCGCCCGTCTGGGTGCTCCCATGATATTCTTCCGGGATATTTTTCCTATTACCCGGCCGCATCGGTTTTCGCCGCAGCCAAATTGTATTTATACAAAGGGTGGAAAGGATGCTAATTGTAATCATCAGCCAGGCACTTTTTAGGAGGTGACTCATGAAAAAGACAACTAACACGATCCGGTTTGAGACCCGTGTCCCGTTGAGCGAAGTGATGAAACGCAACCCGACCATGATCAGCATGGAGGCAAATGTCGCAAAGGCAGCAAAAGCCATGTGCTGTGAAGAAGTCGGGAGCGTCATCATCCTCCAGAGGAACAAGCCCATCGGCATTGTTACCGAGGAGGATATCAACTGCAAGGTGGTGGCAAAAGATCTCAAGCCAAGTACAGTTCAGGTAAGTACAATCATGAGTACGCCACTCATTACGGTGAGTGCGGACAAGACGGTAATCGACGCAGCCCAGATGATGGTCAAGCATAAGGTCCGGAGACTTCCCGTGGTCGACAAGAGCGGCAAGGTCATTGGTATTGTGACCGTCCGGGATCTCCTGACCGTATCAAACGAACAAAACGAGATCCTCACCGATCTCATCGAGATCAACCGGGAGGAGCATATCGAGGTGGGCGTGTGCAGTCGATGCAGTCAGATGTCTGATGATCTTAAGCGTGTGGACAGCCTCCTGCTCTGCCCCCGCTGCCGTGAGGAGGACACCCTTACATGAAAACAGCACGGGATTTCATGCTCGAGATTCCTGTGCTCAACTGTCATGACGGGATAACAAAAGCACGGCAGATCTTACGAGATGACCGGTTCCGCGAAGTCTACGTTACCGGCACCAGAAAGGATCTGCTGGGATATGTCGATATCACGGATGCCCTGCGGGTGACCGCCACGAAATCGAACGTGACCGTCGAAGGGTTCGTGAAGGATGCGGCATGCGCCGGCCCGGAAGCCTCCATTGAGAGCGTGGCAAAGGCCATGCGGGAGTTCCGGACCGACAGCGCCGCGATCATCGATCCCGGCCGCCATATCCTTGGCGGGGTGCTTCTCTCCGACCTGTTCCCGGTCATCATCTCGCGGAACGAACTTTCGGGCCGGGTCAGCACCCACATGTCAAAGCAGATCACGACCGTAAAGCCGGCGGACACGCTCCAGCAGGTTTACATGAAGATCGTGGAAAGTGGGTTTACGGCATTCCCGGTCATCAAAAAGAAGCGGCTTGTCGGCCTGATCTCCCGCCGCGACCTGATCCGGTCGGGCGGGGTGCGGTCGGCGATTGCCCAGAGCAGTACCATGACGGTTGAGGATGTGATGGCACAGGAGGTCGTTACGATCTCGGGGGGGGCGCCGCTGTCCGATGCGGCCCGGCTCATGGTTGACAACGATGTAAGCCGGCTTCCTGTCCTTGACGGTCTGACCCTTGTTGGAATCCTCGACAGGCACGATGTCCTTGTCGGGCTCGCGTAATACATGCGATATTCCCGGATAAGGAGATAACGATGCAACCGGGATCGGCACGTGACGAAGGCACGATACAAAAATCACGAAAAGGCACGATGCACAAGAAACCATTTGGACAACCAATCCCAGAATCAAACGGGCCGGAAACGAACAGGGTAAAAAAAGCCGGCCATGATGCAGCACCTGTATAATCCGTACGGATGACGGGTGCGGCACTGGGTCGGCGCAGACGACGAAAAAAAACGGAGGAACGTTGACGCACCAGAACGGGCGGGCCACCAAGCAGGGTGACCGGCTCTTAAAAATGCAGGGGAAATTCGATCGGGGCCCGGTCGAGTTCAAATCCCATATCGTACAGAAAGAGGGGGAGGTTCTGGCATTCGCGACACGGGACGTCATTTCCGTGCCGCCCACCCAGAGCATCATCAGTGCGGTGGCCACGATGACGGAATGTGGGTTCCGCCGGCTGCCGGTTACCGATGCCGGTACAAAGAAACTTCAGGGAATCGTTACCTCAGGCGATGTGATCAACTTCATGGGCGGGGGTGACAAGTACCAGCTGGTCAGGATCCGGCACCAGGGGAACCTTTCCGCAGCGGTCAACGAAAGCGTTCGCACGATCATGACCGCGAAACCCGAGACACTCCCTTGCGATGCCCATATCATTGATGCACTGAAAATTATCGTGGGTAAAAAGATCGGGGGGCTCCCGATTGTGGACGATAATGGTGTGCTCGCCGGTATCGTGACCGAGCGGGACGTGCTCAGGATGCTTGCAGCAGAGCACAGCCCGCTCTTTGTCGAGAACGTAATGAGTTCCTCCCTGCAGGTGACTGCTCCCGACAGTCCAATCGCGGTCGCGACACGGGACATGACAAAGTTCCGGTTCCGCCGGTTGCCCGTCGTAAGTAACGACGTGCTCTTTGGCATCATCACCGCGACTGACATCATGCGGTACCTGGGAAGCAGGGAGGTATTTGCCCGCCTCACCACCGGAAACATCGCAGAGGTCATGGCCCTCCCGGTGCGGACACTCATGGCCGGTGGCCTGTTCACCACCACCCCCGGGACACCGGTTAACGAGGCTGCACGGGAGATGCTGAAGAAAAATATCGGGGCACTGCCGGTCATCGAGAACTCTCACCTTGTCGGTCTTGTAACAGAATTCGACCTCGTGCGTGCGTTTTCAGAGGAGTAACTGTTATGTCAGCCAGTTTCCTTACCGCACGCGACGTGATGAGTACGCCGGTCTTTGCCGTTACCCCCGGGGACACCGTGGCCCATGCCCGGAACCTGATGGTGCGGCACGGGATTTCGAGGGTTCTTGTCATAGATGCGAAAAAACTCACCGGGATACTCACGAAAAAAGATATCGGGTACCACCTGCAGCAGCAGGGAGCGGCGTGGCGGAGGCGCCCGCCCGATCAGATCCCGGTATCCGAATATGCGACACCCGGCCCGGTGGTCGTCGCGCCTGAAACCCTGCTTCGGACTATCGCCGGGATCTTCCTCGCAAAAAACATCGGCTGCGTGCCAGTGGTGGATCACGGCACAGTTGCCGGTATCGTCACGAGAACCGATCTGATGAAGTCCGCCCTGGCCGCGAGCCTCAAAGGCACGGTCCATGACGTGATGGAGGATGCAGTGACAGTCAACCGCTGGCACTCGCTCGCCCACGTGATCACACTCATGAAGGAGCGGGACGAGAAACTGGTGGTGATCAATAACGATGGATCTATGGCCGGTATCATCACGGAGACCAACCTGGCGTTCCATGATGAAGACCGGAAACGATCCGGGGTGATACAGGAAGACGTACCTCTCAGAAGACATGAAAATACCAGTATCGGGAGCGGATCGGATTCTCCGGAGAATGTCCCGGTGACCGCAGGTGACGTGATGACCAGCCCGGTGATCACTGTTGCCCCGGAAAGATCGCTCCCGTATGCAGTCGGACTCATGCAAAAAGAACAGGTCAACAACCTGGTTGTCGTCGAAAACGACACCATCGTGGGGATAATAAGACGTGATGATATCCTAAAGGAAGTGGCGAAATGACAAAAGAACTGTTTGTTAAAGATATCATGGCAAAACCAACGACTATATCCAAATCGGCAAAGATTACCGAGGCGCTCGATAAGATGCTTGATGAGGGAATCGATCCCCTCATCGCGCTCAACAATGCGTCGGTTGTCGGCACGGTATCCCGGCAGGCCATCGCGGAGAAACTGGGCAGCAAGCAGAATACCGCCCTTGCACCGACCGCCATCCACGTGGCAAGCGTCGTCGAGGAGGATTTCACGAGTGTCTATCCCGACGAGAGCACGAACGTGCTCGTCCCCCTGCTCCAGCGGTATAAACTGGTGGTCGTGTACGACAGCGACCACAATCTCATCGGGCAGGTGACGGCGATTGACCTGTTAAAGAAGTACCCGCACGAGGGCAGCATCAACGGAGCGATGGAACGGGCGGTCACCATCGAAGCGGATGAGCGTGTCGTCCACCTCCGGCGCCGGATGCTGGACGATGCGATCTCCCGGTTTGTCGTGACCACCAACGACAAGATCACCGGCATCGTGACCGAGACTGACGTGGCGGTTGCGATGCGGAAGTTCCGGGAGACAGTAAAAGACCAGCACCAGGATCACCGGATCCGCAACCTGCTCGTCAGGGATATCATGAGCGCTCCGCTGATCTCGCTTGAGCTCGGCACGGATTACCAGGAAGTGGTCGACCTGATGGTTGCAAAGAATATCAGCACGGTGCCGATCACCGACAAGGGAAAACTGGCCGGCCTTGTGACCCGCCGGTCGCTTGTCCACGCCCTTTAAACGGCCAGCCCGGAAAAATCCCTTTTTGGCGTACGAGAGAGAAGAACGGGTCCTTTGTATCCCCCGGTGCCCTCTTCCCTGCGTGGGGATCAGATGAACAACCGGATCAGGAAGTACAGCCCGATCGTAATTCCGATGGCGACAATGGTCCACCGGAGTCGGCCCGGATCGATCCTGCTGACAATGCGCCCACCGATCGCTCCCCCAATTAATGCGCTCGCCGCCATCACCAGCGCGAAGGGCCACAGGACGAGTCCTGAGAAGAGGAAGAATACCGCTGCCGCGACATTGGCGCCAAGCGATATGCACTGCTTGAGCGCATTGAGCCGGGTTAAGGAGTCGTCAAAGAAGAGCCCGAGCACGGCAAGGACGATCACGGAAAGCCCCGGCCCGAAATACCCCCCGTAGACGGCAGACAGGCCGACCGGAAGGGCCGCGATCCTGCTCCTCCTGTCATCGGCCCCGTCAGGTCCGGTGTGCCGGCGGATCCAGTCCCGGATCCGGTCCTGGACTGCCAGCAGGACGGCGGCAAGCAGGATTAATACGGGGACGAGAAGGTGGAAGACCTGTTCGCTGATGCACAGCAGCAGGATGCCCCCGACAATACCGCCGATGATACCGGCCGGGACAAGCAGCAGCAGGCGTTTTTTCTGTCCCGCAAGATCTTTTTTCTGGGCGAGCGCACCGCCGAGATAGCCCGGGCAGAGCGCCACGGTATTGGTAATATTTGCAGCGACCTCGGGCACCCCGAGCGCCACGAGGGCAGGAAACGAGATAAGGGTTCCCCCACCGGCAAGGGCGTTTACCATCCCTGCGGCAGCAGCGGCAAGTCCTGCAAGTGCAAGTTCCGATCCGGGCAGCATGCTTTTAGAGTCCTGTGTGATTTCCTGCGGTGTACCCCGGCAGATATGTGTTATTGCTGCAGCGTGATGAATGCCTGTGCAGTCATGATCTGGACCCCGATGTTTGCCATGTCGCGGACGTTTGCCCGGTGAATCTCATCCGATTGTGCGCCGGTCGCATCGTCCACAAGGATCACCGGGTAGTTGTACGCGATGGCGTCAAAGACCGTGGTGCGGATGCAGTTGGGGGTCTGGACCCCGGTGACGACAAGCTCCGTGATGCCCAAGCTCCGGAGCATGAGATCGAGTTCGGTGCCGATAAACGCACTCATCCGGGTCTTTTCGATCACGTACTCCCCCGGAAGCGGTGCAAGTTTTTCGATCTCTTGTGCGCCCGGTGTGCCCTCAACGGCAAACGGGTGCTGAAAAAAGAGAACCCTGCGGGTGATCTCGACGTCAGCCCCGTCCCTGCGGTGGATCCGCAGGATATGGAAAACCGGGAGGTTCTTTTCCCGGAAGTACCCGAGAACGTCCTGGATTTTCGGGATGACAGCCCGTGCCTGGGCCACGCTGAGCCGGGCCCCTTCACGGACAAAATCGTTCTGCATATCGATGATCAGCAGTGCGGGATGTTCCATGGATGATCATCTAATACAGAAGGTGATGCGGTAATAAGGATTGTGTGCTGGCCGGGAACAGGGTGGATGCGGGGGGTCACATGTTGTACCCATGTGACCCCCCCAACCTCTATGAGGGGTACTTCCCCTCCCGGTAATGGTATTTTACTGTTAGAAAAATGTCAAATTCCGCATCCGGAACCGGGCCAGACACATGGAGGGTCGGAGGGGGTCGGGCTCCTTTTTTCGTGCGGATACGGGGTATGGAAGCGTGGCTGCAATGAAAAATTACGACGGAACCTGCTACGAATCCCCTGTTTTTTATAGAGTGGATGTACCTGTCCGACCCCCCCCTTACGCCGAAATGCAATCATGAAATTGCGACACATGTTCCATGAACCGGTGCCGAAAAAGGGAAGGTGGGGATCCGGGTACCCTGTGGGTTACTGCAATCAGGTCGTAACCCTTGCCCCCCGCACTCTAACATGATATAGTACAGAACCTATACTGAGAGTGACAAGCTCCCGGGTTCGCACATATATAATATACAACCCAGGTCTCACACACCCCATCGCGATCAGGTCATGGGGGTTTCATCCCCCCAAACACTTATTACCCCAACCCTACCATAGTATAAAGCACCATTCATGGAGCAGCGGAATATCCGTTGCGAGTGTCTGAGAAGATGCGAGATTCCTCTGTTGAGGTAGCCAAGCTTGGTATGGCGCAGGTTTGCTAAACCTGTGTCCCCTTGGGACTCGAGGGTTCAAATCCCTCCCTCAGCGCTTCAAAGAGACAATCTCAAAATCGAGGGGATTGGATGGCACAGGAACAAGAAATAAAATACTTTGTACGGATTGGCACAACCGATCTGGACGGCACGAAGTCAGTGCGGGTAGCACTGACCGGCATCACTGGTGTCGGTAAGCATACCGCCATGGTTATATCTCGTATGGCCGAAGTTGACGAGTACGCAAAACTCGGCCTCATGGACGAGGTGTCCGTCAACCGGATTCGCGCCGCAGTTGAGAAATACTCCGGGAACATCCCGATGTGGATGGCAAACCGGCCAAAAGACCTCTACACCGGCGAGACTAAGCACCTTGTTGGCGGGGACGTCGCGCTCGCCCGCGACGAAGACGTCAACACGATGCGGAAGATCCGCTGCTACAAGGGCATACGGCACGAAACCGGCCAGAAAGTCCGTGGGCAGCGCACCAAGTCAACCGGCAGGACCGGCATGACGGTCGGCGTCAAGAAGACCAAGGAAGGGAGCCAGTAAGCCATGGGATACCCAGGGAAGAATCACAAGTCCTACCAGACGCCCAAGCGCCCGTGGGAGAAGACCCGGATCGAGGAAGAGACCCGGCTTGTTATCGAATATGGCCTGCGCAACAAGCGCGAGGTCTGGAAGGCCCAGAGCCACTTAAGGAAGTACCGCAAGGCTGCCCGGGAACTGCTCGTTCTCATGTCCAACAGCGCCGATCAGGCGGTTTTTGACGCAAAAAAGACCGAACTCATCAGCCACATGCAGCGTATCGGCCTTCTCGGCCCCGATGCGGACATCGACAACGTGCTTGCGCTCAAGATTCAGGCACATCTCGAACGCCGGCTCCAGACCATTGTCTACAGGAAGGGACTCGCCCGCTCACCGAAGCAGGCACGCCAGCTCGTCACGCACGGTCATATCGCAATTGCCGGCCGGCGTGTCACCATCCCGGGATATCTTGTACACAGCAATGAGGAGCATGATATCGCCTACTATGGCAACTCTCCGTTCGTGGATGCCGCTCATGCAGAGCGCACCCGGATTACCAAGCCTGCCGGTGCAGGCTCAGGAGTGAATTAAGATGGCGGCAAACGACAAGGAAAAGTGGGGCATCGCACACATCTTTGCCTCCTTTAACAACACGATCATCACCGTCACTGATCTCTCCGGTGCCGAGACCATCACCAAGAGCAGCGGCGGCATGGTCGTCAAGCAGGACCGGAACGAGAGTTCCCCGTACGCGGCTATGCAGATGGCCGGAAACGTCGCCGCCATCGCCCGCGAAAAGGGTATCGTCGGTGTCCATGTGAAGGTACGTGCACCCGGCCAGGCCAAACAGCGCAGCCCCGGACCCGGTGCACAGGCAGCAATCCGTGCGCTCGCCCGGGCTGGCATGCGTATCGGACGGATCGAAGACGTCACACCTGTCCCGCACGACTCATGCCGTCCAAAGGGTGGCAGACGGGGAAGGAGAGTGTGATGGAGATCGAATTCGCGAGTCTGGACGACAACCTTGCACGATTCACGCTCTCAGGAGCGAAGCCCGGCTTTGCAAACGCGTTTCGGCGGGCAATGATCGGCGAGGTGCCGACCCTTGCCATTGAAGACGTGCGCATCTACGACAACACGAGCGCACTTTTCGACGAAATGCTGGCGCACCGCCTTGGGCTTATACCCATCAGGACCGATCTTTCCAGTTATTCGACTCATGAAACCTGTACGTGCGGAGGGGCAGGCTGCCCGTCCTGCACGTCAACCTACACGCTCAGCGTTGAGGGCCCCAAACTGGTCACCTCAAGCGACCTCATCCCGCAGGATCCCAAGGCTGCGCCCGTGTACGACAACATCCCCATCGTGAAACTCACGAAGGGACAGAAACTGGTTATCGAAGCGCGTGCCGTCCTCAACACGGGCAAAGTGCACGCAAAATGGCAGCCGACTCTCGTGTGCGGGTACAAGAACCACCCGGAAATCACGATCAGCACCACCTGCGACGCGTGCGGGAACTGCGTGGACGAATGCCCCCGCAGCATCCTTGCTGTAAAGGGTAAAAAGGTCGAGGTTATCGAGGGCAAGCTTCCCGACTGCTCCATGTGCAAGCTCTGTGAAAAGGCCTGCATTGCGAGCGGCATCGGGGACGAGCCCGCGATCAAGATTACCGCCGCGCCCGACCGGTATATTTTTGTGGTCGAGGGAGACGGGTCGCTACCGACAAAAGAGATCATGGTCCAGGCGCTTTCCGTTATAAAAGAGCGGGCAAACGAGCTGGAGAGACAGACAAGCGAGATTTCAGGGGAGGAAAAGAAATGACACGACAAGTGGAGAAGACGAACCCCCGTCTTACCAACCTCATTTTACTCTTAAAGAACACATCACGAGAGAATGAGGCAAAGATCTGGCGCGAAATTGCAGGCAGGCTGGAGACCCCCAACCGGAACTACGCTGAGGTCAACCTGTCCAAGATCAACCGCTACGCCCAGAACGGCGAGACAATTCTCGTCCCGGGAAAGGTACTGGGCAGCGGTATGCTGGAGCAGTCCGTGAAGATTGCAGCGCTGAATTTTTCCGAATCAGCAACGTGCAAGATCAGGGACGCAAACGGGCAGTGCATGACTATCGAGCAACTGTTAAAGGACAACCCCAAGGGAAGCGGTGTCCGGATCCTGAGGTGAACATAACATGGTTACCGTAATCAACGGAGACGGGCTCATCCTTGGCAGGCTTGCAAGCATTACAGCCCGGCGTGCCATTGCCGGTGAAGAGATCGCGATCGTGAACGTCGAAAAGACCATTATCTCCGGCAGCCGAGCACGTGTTCTTGCCAACTACTTCCACAAGCGCGTCCGCGGCGCCTCCGGCGACCGCTGGGGACCGTTCGTCCCGCGCCGGCCGGACCATCTCATGAAGCGGACCATCCGTGGCATGCTCCCCTACAAGCGCCCCCGTGGCGTCGATGCGATGAAGCGTATCAAATGCTACGTCGGTGTCCCGGTGGAGTTTGTCGGCGCAACGATGGAAGTCCCCGAGGAAGTCCACATGGATCGGCTCAACAACCCGCAGTTTGTCACGCTTGCAGCGGTCTGCACGGCCCTCGGAGCCAAGTTCTAAGGTGGTCACTATGGCAAAGATCATAAACACAAGCGGAAAACGCAAGACGGCGATCGCACGGGCGACCATAAAGGCCGGGAAAGGCGTGATCCGGGTCAACTCCGTGCCGTTAGAGAAGTACGGCACCGAGACAACCCGGATGAAGATCGCCGAACCGCTCCTCCTTGTCCCCAGCGCGACGAGTGAAATTGACGTGACCATCGACGTCTCCGGCGGCGGGGTCATGGGACAGGCAGAGGCAGTGCGCACCGCGCTCGCCAGAGGGATCCTTGAGTGGACAAACGATCCCGCGATCAAGGATGTCTACCTGGCGTACGACAGGACGCTTCTTGTCAACGATTCCCGTCAGAAAGAAGCCAAGAAGCCCCACGGCCGTGGCGCACGCAAGAAGTTCCAAAAGTCTTATCGTTAAACCAAAAGATATATGAGAGGTCGAAAATCTTGATACCAGTACGATGTTTCACCTGTGGAAAACCAATTTCCACAGCGTGGGAAGAATTTAAGGCGCGTCGGGAGAAAGGCGAGGATCCTAAAAAGATCCTCGACGATCTCGGTATCACCAGATACTGCTGCCGGCGTATGCTTCTGACTCATAAAGAGATCATTGATGAGCTCAACCCGTACCAGTAATATGACCGAGGGGTCGTGGGGTAGCCTGGTCTATCCTATTGCGTTCGGGACGCAGTGACCTGAGTTCGAATCTCAGCGACCCCATTTTCCAATTGTACGCAATGGAACAATTTTCGAGGACAGGAATGCAGACGCAGGTTTACACCCGGTATGAACGGGCGAGGATTATTGGAGCAAGGGCTCTGCAGATATCAATGGGTGCTCCCTTACTTATCACTACTTCCCGAATCGATCCCCTTGAGATCGCAATCGAGGAATTCAACGCGAACATTATCCCCATTACCGTAAAGAGAAAATGAGAGGAACGGCTTTATGACGATCATTGAGGCAATCGAGCTGCGGACGATCCTTGACAGCCGGGGAAACCCGACTGTTGAAGCCGAGATCTCCACGGCAGGCGGTTTTGGCCGGGCAGCAGCCCCGAGCGGTGCAAGCACCGGTGCGGCGGAAGCAAAAGTCCTGCCCCCCAGAAAGGCAATAGACAACGCCATCCAGAACCTGATCCCTGCCCTTATCGGCATGGACTCGGCCGACCAGGAATGTTTTGACGACCAGCTCCGGGATATTGACGGAACGGCCGATTTCTCCGGGATCGGTGCAAACGTGGCAGTCGCACTCTCCCTTGCAAATGCAAAGGCCGCCGCATCGGCGCTGGGGCTTCCGCTCTTCCGCTACCTTGGCGGGGCGTTTGCGAGTGAGATGCCCTTCCCGCTCGGTAACGTTATCGGCGGCGGTGCGCACGCGGCAAACGCGACCGAGATCCAGGAATTCCTGATTGTCCCGGGAGGCGCAGCGGATGTCGAGGAGGCAGTCTTTGCGAATGCCGCCGTCCACAAAAATGTCAAGGATCTCCTGAAGAAAAAGGGAATTGCCGCCGGCAAGGGTGATGAGGGTGCATGGGCACCGCAGATTGACGATGCCCTCGCATTTGAGCTCATTGCTGAGGCAACCGGACGTGTGGCCGACGAGATGAATGTCTCGGTCGATATGGGTATCGACGTTGCGTCGAGCCAGATGTGGACGGGAGAAGGGTACAAGTACCGCGACCGTGTCCGCTCGACCGAGGACCAGATCGCGTATATCACCGAACTCGTCGACAAATACAACCTTGTCTATGTCGAGGATCCACTCCACGAGAACGACTTCGATGCGTTTGCAGAACTCAACCACCAGATCGGTGACCGGTGCCTGCTGTGCGGGGACGACCTCTTTGTTACCCAGGTCGACCGCATCGAAAAGGGCATCGAGACCGGCTCTGCAAACTGCGTCCTCATCAAGCCAAACCAGGTCGGGACACTGACCGACACCTTCGAGGCGGTCCGCCTCGCTCACGCCCATGGTCTGGACACGGTGATGAGTCACCGGTCCGGCGAGACCACGGATACCACCATTGCACACCTCGCCACCGCGTTTTCCTGCGTATTCTTAAAATGCGGAGTGGTAGGCGGCGAACGCATTGCCAAATTAAACGAACTCATTCGCATAGAGGAACAACTATGACCCCAGTAAACGAGATGGAAATCGAATTAAAGGAACCGCTCGTCCCCGTTGAGGAGTACCTGGCAGCCGGTATCCACATCGGCACCCAGCAGAAAAGCGAGGACATGAAGAAGTTCATCTACCGCGTCCGCGGTGACGGGCTCTATATCCTTGATATCCGCGAGACCGACGCCCGGATCAAGACCGTTGCAAAATTCTTAAACCAGTACGAGGCACCCGATGTCCTTATCGTCACCTCCCGGCAGTACGGCCAGTACCCGGCAAAGAAGTTTGCCGACACTATCGGCGCGATGTCCGCGACCGGCCGGTTCATCCCGGGCCTCTTAACAAACCCTGTCCTTGACGGCTATATCGAGCCGAAGGTCATTGTCGTGACCGACCCGATCGGGGACGCACAGGTCATCAACGAGGCCGTCCAGTGCGGTATCCCGGTTGTCGCGCTCTGCGACACGAACAACATGACCAAGTTCGTCGATCTCGTGATCCCGACAAACAACAAGGGCCGGAAAGCGCTCTCGATGATATACTTCCTCCTGACCCGTGAGATGCTCCACCTGCGTGGAATCTCGACGGCTCTTACCCTGGAAGATTTCGAATCCGAGATCTGATGCGATACCCTTCGATCCCCTTTTTGGATCGATCGTTAAATATAACAGAACGACCAGAGGGTTGATCCGATGAAGACGCGTTCATGCGCAGTTGCAGGGATGTTCTATCCGGAGGATCCCTCCCATCTCGGGCAGCTGCTGGAAAGCTTCTTTTCCAGAACCGTCCCTGGGGGGGGGAACTCCCTTGGGATTGTCTGTCCGCATGCCGGGTACGTCTACTCCGGGCAGGTCGCAGCCCACGCATTTTCCACCATTGCCCCTGATTTTTCCGGCACGTTTGTTGTGATTGGCCCATCCCATCACGGGTATCTCACGAGCGTATCCGCAATCCCGTGGGAGACCCCTCTTGGGATTGTCGATACAGATACGGAGTTTATCGGGGCGCTGGATATCGGGATCGATGAGCGCTCCCATGTGGATGAGCATTCGATCGAAGTGCAGATGCCGTTTATCAAGTACCGGTTCCCGAGATCAAGGGTCGTGCCCGTGATGATGGGGGAGCAGGATCCCGCTCATGCCGCGGCCGTCGCAGAAAAGATTGTCGCTGCACAGCGGCTGACGAAACGGGAGATCCGGATCGTCGCATCCAGTGATTTCTCGCACTACGTACCCGAGGCACAGGCAAAGGACGGCGATCTCTACGCGATCGATGCGCTTACAACGCTCGACGTGAAGGAATTCTACCGGCGGATCCGGGAGAAGCACGTCACAGCCTGCGGGTACGGCCCGATCAGCGCCATGGTCTCAGCATGCATGTGTATGGGTGCACGATCAGGGAGCCTGATTCGCTATGGGACCAGCGGCGATGTTTCGGGCGACCATAGTCAGGTCGTGGGGTACGCAGCCATTGCGGTGATGTAGGTTGGCAACGTGGAGTGCGCCGGGCAAGGTATTTCTGTTCGGCGAGCATGCAGTGGTGTACGGAAAGCCCGGCATCGCCATGGCAATCAAGCCCCGTGTCTTTGTGACGGTCAGGAAGACCCGGCGCCCCCAGCGGGCAAAATCCCCCTATATCGACGGGTGCTTTGACGCGATGGGCGTCATCGGGAGCGTGTACATCAACTCGCAGATCCCCAGTTCCTCGGGTCTCGGGTCATCTGCGGCGGTAACGGTCGCAACGCTGTCGGCCATAAACGACGAGTTCGCCGTCGGCAAAAGCCGGGAAGATATTGCAAACATGGCATTTGAGATCGAGAAAACGGTGCAAAAAGGGCGGGCGAGCCCAACGGATACCACGGTCTCCGCATTCGGGGGGATCGTGCTCATCACCGGCGGATCGCGCCGGCGTCTCCCTCCCCAGAGCATGCATCTGGTGATCGGCGACTCGATGGTCTCGCACAGCACGTCAAAGATGGTCGAGCAGGTTGCGGACCTCAAAAAGAGCAATCCGAAGATTGTCGACCCGATCCTGGACGCGATAGAGGGGGTGAGCCTTGCGGCCATCCACCACCTGAATAACCCGAAGGAACTGGGCAGGTACATGAACATGAACCACGCACTGCTTGATGCTCTGGGCGTCGGGCACCCGCAGCTCTCCCGGCTTGTGCTCGCTGCCCGTTCGGCCGGGGCGTTTGGTGCAAAGATCACGGGTGCCGGCGGGGGGGGCTGCATGGTGGCACTCTGCGCAAAGCCGATCCTGCACCGTGTCGCCCACGCGATCCAGGCCTGCGATGCAAGGGCGATTGTGACCGGTATTGATACCGAGGGAGTACGGAAGGAGAAGAATGTCTGACCGCGTCATTCTCAAGCTGGGCGGCAGCGTGATCACGGACAAGGGTACAGACTGCACCGTCAACCGGGCAGCGCTTGTCGGGATTGCAACGGCCATTGCCGGGGCACCCACAGATCAGATCGTCGTTGTCCACGGTGCCGGTTCCTGCGGGCATCCGGAAGCGCACCGATACCACCTTGACAAGGGTGCAGCGGCCGGCCAGACAGAAGGGATCTATGTCACCCACCGTGCCGTCAGCGCCTTAAACGAAGCGGTTGTCAGTACCCTGCGGGAAGCCGGCGTGCCGGCGCTGGGCGTCCACCCGCTCCATGTCGGAGTCGCCGACAACGGCAGGCTTGTCGCGTTCGAGAGCAGGCATCTCGAACAGATGCTCGGGCTCGGCATGGTTCCTGTGATCCATGGCGACGTGGTGATGGACCTTTCACGCGGAGCCTGCATCGTATCGGGCGACCAGCTCGTGCGGTATCTCGCGGTTGCACTGAAATGTACCCGCGTGGGACTCGCCACCGATGTACCGGGAGTGCTGGATGGGGGACGTGTTGTTCCGGAGATTACTCCGGAGACAGCGCATACACTCCAGATCGGCAACTCGTCACATACCGATGTAACCGGTGGAATGAAAGGGAAAATTGATGAACTGCTCGGGCTTGCCACGGCAGGTATCGGGGCAGATATATTTCAGGTCTCGCGTCTTGGGGATTTCCTTGCCGGAAACGACCATGGCGGGACAAAAGTAAGGGGAGAGTAAAGGGTATGGCCGATAAGAAACGGTTCACGTCATCGCGCAAGCTCGACCACCTGCGCATCTGCGCGGAAAAGGATGTCGAGTCCGGTGACACAGGGTTTGGTGATGTCAGGCTGGTCCATAATGCGCTGCCGGAATGCGACATGCGCACGATTGACCTGTCCACCCGCTTCCTCGGCCACACCCTCTCATCCCCCCTCTTTATCTCGGCAATGACCGGTGGTCATCCGGGAACAAAGGAAGTAAACGCCCGTCTTGCCCGGATCGCCGAACGATTTGGTCTGGGGATGGGCGTCGGCTCCCAGAGGGCTGCCCTTGAGAACCCTGAACTTGCGGATACGTTTTCGGTCGTCCGTGACGAGGCGCCTCACGCGTTTCTTGTTGCAAACCTCGGCGCCGTACAGCTCCGTGATCACGGGGTGGAGTGGGCCAAAGAGGCTGTCAGGATGATCGGGGCGGACGCGATTGCAATCCACCTCAATTTCCTGCAGGAGGCCATCCAGCCGGAGGGCGACCATAACGCGACCGGCTGCTTTGCTGCGATTGCCACGCTCTGTGCGGAGATAAAAACCCCGGTGATCGTAAAGGAGACCGGATGTGGGATCTCAAAAGAGGTCGCCCGCCAGTGCTGGGGAGCAGGCGCCCGGGCCATCGATATCGGTGGCTGGGGCGGCACCTCGTGGGCAGCAGTCGAGAGCGTCCGCGCCGACGAGAGCAGGAATGCACAGGACAAGCGTCTCAAAACACTTGGCGAGGACTTTGCCGGCTGGGGTATCCCCACGGCCGTGAGCCTTGCTGAAGTGGCAGGTACCGGAAGCCCGGTGATCGCATCGGGGGGCATCAGGAACGGCATTGACATCGCAAAGTGCCTTGCCCTCGGGGCCGATCTCTGCGGTATGGCGCTTCCGCTGTTAAAGCCGGCCCTTGAGAGCGACGAGGCGCTTGCCTGCAAGGTCGAGACGATCCACCGCGAACTGGTGGGTTCGATGTTCCTGTGCGGCGCTGCACGGGTATGCGATCTGCGCAGGGCCCGGCTCTTTATTACAGGGAAGACCCGGCAGATGATGGATGACGGGAATCCTCGCGTGATGCAGGACAAACCTTGACAGACCACGAAAAATGTGGAAAACAACAACAGGTTTTTCTAAAAAAATACCTGTACGACAACACCAAACAGGAGAAAAAACATGGATATAGAAATTATTGCAGTGGGCGGATATAACGAGGTCGGGCGAAATATGACCGCTGTCCGCTGCGGAAAAGAGATTGTCATTTTTGACATGGGACTCCGCCTGGATCAGATGATGATCCACGAGGATGCAGAACTCGAGAATATGCACTCCCTCGATCTGATCAAGATCGGGGCGATACCTGATGACACCATGATGAACTCGGTCGAGGGAACCGTAAAGGCGATCGTCTGCTCCCACGGGCACCTCGACCATATCGGGGCGATCCCGAAGCTCGCGCACCGGTACAATGCGCCGATCATCGCCGCGCCCTACGCGGCGGAACTGATCCGGCAGCAGATCTCGGGCGAGCAGAAGTTCGGGGTTAATAACAAGATCTTCGCGCTCAAACCCGGGCAGCGGTACACGATCTCGCAGCACCTGGTGCTCGAATTTGTCCGGACCCAGCACTCGATCATCGATACCGTGACGCCGGTGCTCCACACCCCGCATGGTGCAATCGTCTATGCCTGCGATTTCAAGCTCGACCGGACCCCGGTCATCGGCGAACCCCCGGACTTTGCCCGGTTCCGCCAGATCGGAAAGGAAGGCGTGCTCGCGCTTATCGTGGAGAGCACGTACATTGACCGGCCCGGCCGGTGCCCGAGCGAGCGGATCGCACGGGACCTTGTCCGGGACGTTATGACCAGTTACGAGGATGACAAGAGTGCCATTATGGTCTCGACGTTCTCGTCCCATATCGCCCGTGTCAAGACCATCGCGGAGTGTGCGCACGAGATCGGCCGTAAGCCGGTGCTTCTCGGCCGCTCGATGGAGAAGTACTCGGTTACCGCCGAGCAGATGAAACTCGTCTCGTTTCCCCAGGACACAAGTGTCTTTGGGAACCGGCGGACGGTCGACCGTACCCTGCGTCGGATAATGAAGGCGGGAAAAGAAAAGTTCCTCCCCATCATCACCGGTCACCAGGGAGAGCCGGGTTCCATCCTGACCCGGATGGCCCTCGGCGACACCCCGTACCAGCTTGCAAAGGGCGACAAGATGCTCTTCTCCGCAAACGTGATCCCCAACCCCATGAACTTCGGTCAGCGGTACATGGTCGAGGCGCACCTGAAAATGGCAGGCGCCCGGCTCTTTGAGGATCTCCACGTGAGCGGGCACGCGTTCCGCGAGGATCATTACGAGTTTGTCAGCCTCTTACATCCACAACACATTATCCCGGCCCACGGGAACGTCAAAATGACTGCCTCATACGCGGAGTTTGCCGGCGAGCTCGGGTACACGCTGGGTAATGACGTGCATCTCATGCAGAACGGCCAGCGGCTCAAATTAAATTAAACGAGGAATCACGATGTCGGAACTGTCACCGTACCTGAAATCGGTTGCGCACCAGATTGATGGCATGATCGACCGGTATTTCAACCACATGCCCGGGGAACTTAACGAGGCGTCTGCCCACCTGCTCAATGCCGGTGGGAAACGACTCCGGCCTGCGGTCGTCATGCTCGCGGCAGAATCGGTAAGACACGGGAGTTCCTCCGATGTTATGCCAGCGGCACTCGCGCTCGAAGTGACCCATACGTTCACCCTCATCCATGACGATATCATGGACGGCGACTCGCTGCGGCGCGGGGTTCCGACGGTTCATACGAAGTGGGATATGCCGACCGGCATCCTTGCCGGCGATGTCCTGTACGCCCGGGCGTTTGAGTTCATCTCGCAGGCAAAGGCCGGAGATGCAGCGAAGGTGCGGGCGACATCCCTGCTTGCCCGTGCCTGCGCCGACATCTGCGAAGGCCAGCACATGGATATGTCATTTGAGCACCGGACCGATGTGACCGAAGAGGAATACCTGCAGATGGTGGAGAAGAAGACCGGCGTGCTCTACGCGGCGGCAGCTGCGATCGGCGGCACTCTTGCAGGTGGGAATGAGCGGCAGGTGCAGGCGCTCTACCAGTTCGGGCTCAATACCGGCATCGCGTTCCAGATCCAGGACGATCTCATCGATCTCCTGACACCGGCCGACAAGAGCGGTAAGGACCAGGGTTCGGATCTTCGGGAAGGAAAGCAGACCCTGATTATGATCATGGCGCGCAAAAAAGGCGTCGATCTCCTGAAGTACCGGCGCAAACTTTCTCCTGCTGATATCAAAGCGGCAATACAGGAACTCACCGATGCGGGTGTCATCGATGAGGTGAAGAACAAGGCTCTGGGGCTGGTTGCGGACAGCAATCGGCTGCTCTCGGTCCTCCCGGCCACAAAGGAGCGCCAGCTCCTCATGGATGTCGGCGAATTTTTTGTGACACGGAGCTTCTAGGATGGCAGGGGACGACATTAAGTCAGCCCTGTTTTTGTGCGCACTCCAGAACGCGGTAAAGCATGGCGGGGTACCGCAGAGCGGGGCGGTTATTGGTATGGTGATGGGAGCGCACCCCGGGCTGCGCAAGCAGGCAAAGGAAGTCTCTGCTGCGGCAAAGGAAGCGATTGCCGATGTGGCGGCACTTTCCCCGGAGGAGCGGGTCGTAAAACTCCAGTCTCTTTCCCCGGAGATGTTTGCGGCGCTCCACGAGAAGCACGAGCACAAAAAGGTGCTCCCCGATCTCGAAGGAGCGGAGCACGGCGTGGTCATGCGGTTTGCACCGAATCCCTCGGGTCCTCTCCACATCGGGCACGCCCGGGCCGCAGCGCTCAACGATGCCTACGTGAAGCAGTACGGTGGGCGGTATATCCTCCGGATCGAGGACACTGATCCAAAACGGGTCGACCCTGACGCATACGAGATGGTAAAGGAGGATATCGAATGGTTGCGCCTCGGGATCACCGAGACCGTGACCCAGAGCGACCGGCTTCCTCTCTACTACGATCTCTGCAAACAGCTGATCGAACGTGGTGGGGCATACATCTGCACGTGCGAGAACGAGCACTTCAAGGCGCTCAAGGATGCGAAGAAAGCCTGCCCCTGCCGCGATCAGCCGGTAGAGACGGCACTGTCCCTCTGGGAGAAGATGCTTGACGGCGGCTTCGCGGAAGGCGAGGCCTCGGTTCGGGTCAAGACCGATCTCCTGCACCCCGACCCGGCGATGCGTGACTTCCCGATCTTCCGGATCCTCGATGCCCCCCCGCACCCGAAAGTCGAGGCACGCATCTACCCGCTCATGAACTTCTCGGTGGTGGCCGATGACCACCTTCTCGGTGTAACGCACGTGATCCGGGGCAAGGATCATATCGCCAATACCCGGCGCCAGCGGTATATCTATGACCATTTCGGCTGGAAGGTGCCGGTGTACCGGCACTACGGAAGGATGGGTATCGAGGGTGTTGTGCTCTCCACCTCCCAGATGCGTCTGGGGATAAATGAGGGGAAGTATACCGGCTGGGATGACATCCGTCTCGGGACGCTTCGGGCGCTTGCCCGCCGGGGGATCAGCCCCGATGCCGTGAAGAACGCGATGGTCGCGATCGGGATTGGCGACGTGGACATCTCGTTCTCGTGGGACAACCTCTATGCGGAGAACAAGAAATTGGTCGACCCGGTCGCAAACCGGTACTTCTTCGTGCCGGAACCTGTCACCGCGGTGGTTGAGGGAGCCCCGCGCCGCATGGCGCATGCGATGCTCCATCCCGGCGATCCGTCGAAAGGGAACCGGGAGCTTCCGTTTGAAGGGACAGTCGTGCTGCCAAAATCCGAGATTGTGCCGGATGCGGCGATGGTCCGCTTGAAGGATCTCTTCAACGTGAAGATTGCGTGGGCCGGTTCTTCACCTTCGTTCTCCTACGGTGGGGACTCACTTGCCGATGCCCGCACAGCAAAGGCGCACATCATCCAGTGGCTGCCGGCACGGCAGACCCTGCCCTGCACGCTCCTTACGATGGATGGGAAGATGCAGGGCGTGTGCGAACCTGCCGTGGCAAAAGAGCAGGGAAAAGTCGTGCAGTTCGAGCGGATCGGGTTTGTCCGGATCGATACGGTCAGCGAATCCGGCGTTCTTGCATATTTCACGCACACATAATTTTTTAAGGTAAGCCCGGGGCAAATCCATCCCGGTCTATGGCGGTATCTGTAATAGTCTCCTTCTTTTACTTCGGCATCCTATAGAACAGGATGGATTCTTTTTTTATCCGATCTGAAATTCCTGCTGATATTCCCGCAATTTTTGCTGTCAATCTTCAGGCATTCGGCGAGGACGGTGAAGCCCGGCTTGTCCGCGCCCTCAGAAATGATGGAGATTATATCCCCGGGCTCTCGCTCGTTGCCGTGTATGAAAACAAGATTATCGGGCATATACTCTTTGTCCCAATAACGATTGAATCCGATCATGCCCACGTACCTGCTATTGCTCTTGCACCGCTTTCCGTATGTCAGGAGCATCAATGCCAGGGTGTGGGTTCGAGCCTTGTTGAGGAAGGGCTCAGGGCCTGCCGCCAGCTGGGGCACCGGATTGTGATCGTGGTCGGGCACCCCACTTATTACCCCCGGTTCGGGTTCACCACTGCGCCGGCACTGGGGATCAACGCGCCGTTTCCCTGCAAAAATGAAGTGTTCATGGTATGTCCCCTTGTTCCCGGGGCGCTTGACGGTATCCATGGCACCGTCCGGTATCCCCCGGCGTTTGATGCGGAAGGGGCACACGCCGGTTAAGCGTTCTCGTCATTGTCGTAAAAATGCGGAAGAAAAGAGCATATTACCCGGCCTCTCCCAACATTTTAGTATGGAGGCGCCATTGATGACACCAGACCGGGACGGCAATAATCTCGACAGGTACCTGAAGACGTTTTCAGGACCGGCCGGTCAGGCAACTATTGTGGATACGGTAGAAAGTGGTACTGCCTCTCTGCCCAGATACATTAACGAGTTCTGGACGTCCCGCCAGCGTCAGGCATCGTCACTCCACGAGATCTCCTACCGCGCCTGCTTCAAGCCGCAGCTGCCCGGGTTTTTTATCGATCTCCTGACGCAGGCAGGCGATATCGTGTATGATCCGTTCAGCGGAAGGGGAACGACTGCGATTGAGGCCGGGCTTCGCGGCCGGCAGGTGATCGCAAACGACGCCAACCCGCTCTCCTGGATCCTCACCGAACCACGGTTCTTCCCGCCCACAGCGGAGGAGGCGGCCACACGGCTTGAGATCATCCCCCGGGACGGTGACCGGGCAGATCGCGATCTCTCCATGTTCTATTATCCCGACACCGAACGCGAGATCATCGCCCTGCGCCGGTACCTTTTAGGACGATGGGAAGACGGTACCTCCGATGCTGTTGATCGTTGGATCCGGATGGTGGCGACAAACCGGCTGACCGGGCATTCAAGCGGGTTTTTCTCGGTGTACACCCTTCCCCCTAACCAGGCAGTATCTCAGAAAAGCCAGGAACGGATCAACCGCAAACGCCACCAGGTACCGGAATACCGGGATACCCACCGGCTCATCATGCGCAAGACAAAGAGCTTACTTGCCGGCCTGTCCTCTGCTGAACGGGCAGACCTGAACCGCGCCGGCGCAGGTGCCCGTTTTTTCACCGGTGACGCACGGGCGACACCGGGGATTGAATCCAATACGGTGCGACTCACCGTGACTTCGCCGCCGTTTCTGGATATCGTCCAGTACCGGGAGGACAACTGGCTTCGGTGCTGGTTCTGTGGCCTTGACGGGGACGCCATCGGTCACACCATCACGATGGCGAGGACGATCGCGGAATGGGAGACGGTGATGGGTGCGGTATTCCGGGAACTGTTCCGGATCACCGCCCCCGGAGGCTGGGTTGCCTTTGAGGTGGGTGAGGTACGAAAAAAAACCGTCAGACTTGAAGAACATGTCGTCCCTCTCGGTCTTGCCGCCGGGTTTACCTGTGAGAGTATCATCATCAACCAGCAGGTCTTTTCGAAAACCTCCAACATATGGGGGATCGGAAATAACGAATCCGGCACCAACACGAACCGGATCGTAGTCTTTTCCAAGTCTGAATGAGAGTAACTCCCTCTTTTTTAATCTCCTTTGTCTCCTGCCGTTTTGCGGCTCAGATTTCCTTATCAGACGGGCCGACTTTGAGCAGAAAAAGCCAGTGTTAAGTATCCCCAGTGCCAAACTGTATCCATGGTCACCCGTATCGGGCGGTATGCGCAGATCATCGATATTTTGGGGAAGTACGGTTTTGGTATTGTACTGGAGCAGGCATTCCCGGGTAAGACCCGGTTCCGTCTTCCGGGTACAGAACAGGCGCCGGATCAGTCCACCGTGTACGAACGGGTGCGGCTTGCCCTCGAAGAACTCGGGCCCACGTTTGTTAAGTTCGGCCAGATCATGAGCACGAGGACGGAGATCTTCCCTCCCGAATTGATCGTGCAGCTCAAGAAACTTCAGGATCATGCAAAACCGCTGCCGTTCTCAGAAGTTCTCGGGGTGATCCAGCAGACCTGCCCGAAACTGGAAGACTGGTTCTGTGAGGTCGACGAGACTCCGGTCGCATCAGCATCAATCGGACAGGTCCACCGCGCAGTGCTCAAAGACGGGACGGTTGTCGCCCTCAAGGTCCAGCGCCCCGGCATCCCGGATCTCATTGAGAACGATCTTGCCATCCTCCAGTCCATGGCAGAGAGGATCGAGGCAGTCTTTCCCGAGAGCCGGATGTACAATCCGACTGGTCTCGTGCAGGACTTTGCCACCCAGATCCGAAAAGAACTGGACTTCACCCGCGACGGCAGGAACGCGGAACGGATGGCACGCAACTTCCAAAACGTGCCCGGCATTCATTTCCCGAAAATTTACTGGGAATATTCATCCCCCAATCTGCTCGTCATGGAATTTGTAAAAGGGGTCAGGATCGACAATGTCGAAGCGATCACCGCACAGGGATGTGACCCGCACGATATCGCGGTCCGGGGATTCTATGCGTACCTGAAGATGATCTTCGAGGACGGGTTTTTCCACGGAGATCCCCATCCGGGCAACCTTCTCGTTTCAGACATGGGGGATCTGGTCTTCCTTGACTTCGGTATCGTCGGATTATTGCGCCCGGAGAAAAAGCAGCTCTTCATCACCCTGCTCATCGCCCTGACAACCGATGATGTCGACATGATCCTCAAGGCACTTGAGGGCTTTGGCATAGTTGTCGCCGAGGAAAACCGTGAGGCGCTCAGGGACGACCTCTACATCATGCTGCATGATTTCGGCGGAGGGGACGAGATCATTCAGTTCAATTTCGGCCTCATGATCAACGAGCTCACGGAGGTGATGCGCCGGTACAGTCTCAAGGTGCCGATGAGCCTGATGCTCCTGTTGAAGACGCTCGTGATGGTACTGGATGATGCTGTCCGTCTCGACCCGAAGTTCAGCTTCGGCTCGGAGATCACTCCCTACCTGCGCAAACTCTCCGATTCGAGCATCCTCTCGGCCGGGTACGCAAAGAGGGCTTCAAACTCCCTGCTGGAGGCGGTCGACGCAGCGTTTGACCTGCCGCGCAATATCAATCTCATGTTAAAGCACGTCTCGACGGGGACAATCAGGTTGGGTATTGTCGAAAGTGATTTAAAAAAATTCGAGATGGCACTTGACCGGGCAAGCGACAAGATCATTGTGGGCCTCATTGTAGCCGCGCTCGTGGTCGGGTCGTCCCTGGTGCTACAGGCCTCGCCTGTCAGCATGCCAAAGGAAGTTATGTGGGTTGCCGTGCTCGGGTACACCGCTGCGGTGCTCTGCGGGTTCTATGCGATCTACCACGTCGTTTTCCTGAAAATGCGGCTCGAACGGTAAGCCCCGGGGTCGATTTTCTCTCTCTTTTTATTGAATGTGCCGCGTGCGGATGCACGCCCATGTCTGCGCTTTTTTTGCAAGTGTCATGCTAGCATATGCAGGACTTGTCGATGGCAGGATCGTACAGGAAACACCAATGTTCATCCGGGCATAGTAACGGCCGGCGGTGTTCCCGTTGAGCGCAATGCAACGGATTGTCGGGTGTGCAGTAAGAAATTCCCTGATATCGTTTGGGACCGGGTCCCTGATCGCGGTATCCGCGCTCCCGTCGCGTGTACAGGTCGCAAGAACGTCCCAGAGGGCGATCCGGTGCTCCACAAGCAGGGAGGTGCGGGCGGTATAGGGAAGGGTGCGGTCGATCCCAAAAATCATCTCCACAATCTTCCAGAACTGGTTCTGCGGGTTGCCGTAATACTCGCCCTTAAGAAGCGACTGGCGGCTGGGGCAACTACCGAGAATGAGGATCTCCGGATCACTGCCGGCGATCGGTGCAAGACCGGGTTTTTCTGGGAGATTACATACCGTCGTGGTCATACGGGGCGTTCGGGCTAAAAAAGGTGCTTTTCTTTATGGTTTTTTATAGTAAAGCAGGCAGTGGCAGTGCCCGTCGTGCGCGATCTCGTCCTTGTGGTAGATGCACGGGCATTCGATAGCGCGGTCGCGCTCCTCGTCGCCGCTCCTGATCCGGCAGGGGCAGAAGGGTCTCCCAAACTTCTCCTTGTTCCGGACAAGCCCCCGGATCACGGTACTCAGGTGTTTTTCATCGGGATTGAGCACCCATCCGTTCTTGCGGGCGATACCCTGCGCCCATTTGAGCATATCCGCTTCATCCTGGGAGTCCTGTGCCATGATAGTCCGCCAAACTTCGGTGGTACGAGTATTTTTCTCTGATACCTTATGTTTTGTGTCCGGTGATGAAAAACCGGTATGACCGGCTGGCCGTTACCGGGCCTGCATTCTGGTCTTCTTTGGGGTTGCCACTGTCTTTTTTGCAACGCCGAGTGTTTTTGTGATCCGTGCTGCCACCTGGTTGTAGGTCGCCATCACATCGCCCTTGTTGAACCGGTATACATCCTTATCAAGGGACTCACCGGTCTTTTTGTCCCAGAGGCGCATCGAATCCATGCTGATCTCATCGCCGAGATAGATCGTTTTCCCCTGCCAGCCAAACTCCATCTTGAAATCCACGAGCGCAATGCCCTGTTTGGCGAGCAGGCCAGAAAGGAGCGCATTAACCCGGAGCGCGATTGTTTTTATTTTCTTAAGTCCCGCCGGTGTTGCAATCCTGAGCGCAACGATGAGATCGTCATTGATCATCGGATCGTGCCGGGAATCGTCCTTGTAGTCGATCACGATCACCGGAGGTTTTAAGGGGGTGCCCTCTTTAAACGGGTAATTTCGGACGATCGAGCCGGCCGCGAGGTTTCTTACGATCACTTCGAGCGGGATCATGGAAAGTTCACGGACGACCATTCTCTTTTCGTCCAGCATCTCGAGGAAATGCGTTTTCACTCCGTTCTTTTCGAGGCAGGAAAAGATGAATGCGGAAACGCCGGCATTGTAACTGCCCTTGTTCTTGAGCGTATCTTTCTTGCCGCCGTCAAACGCGGTGATGTCATCGCGGAACTCGACGATCAGTTTTCCTTTCACATCGGTACGGTAGACCGATTTGGCCTTGCCGGTATACAGGAGTTTTTTCTGCTTCACGGTTCCCTGCTCCCTGTGGTAATACGTTGATCGAGCCGGTTTATTAGGGGTTGCAGGCCGGGGTCGTACCAGCCCATGCGGATAAACCTGGGGTAGATGCAGAGGCGCTCGCGCAGCGTCGCGTTGCCGGTGATATTTTTGAGCTCCGTGATCGCCGGCCACGGGTGCTCGGGGTTCACGTAGTCAATGGTGACCGGTGATACGCCTCCCAGGTCGTCAACCCCGCACCCGATAAACCGGGACGCGTCGATGAGGTTCGGGGCTATCTGGATCGCGATCTCCGCGGGCAGGATCCGGCGCGCCATGCGGATCGTGTCGCAGATCTCCTCTGTTTCTGGCACCCGGAACGCGGCCATGGGGGTGTTGTCCTTGGGGCAGAAGTTCTGGAGGATGATCTCCTGGATGTGCCCGTACTTACGGTGGATGTCCCGGATAGCCTCAAGAGACTCCTCCCGATCGGTCACCGTCTCGCCGATGCCAAGGAGCAGGCCGGTGGTAAACGGGATTTTGAGTTTTCCCGCGTCCTTCATCATAGCGAGGCGCACCTCAGGGGCCTTCCCCTTGGACCTGTTATGCGCCGGTATACGTGCAGTGGTTTCGAGCATCAGCCCCATGCTTGCATTCACTTTACGCAGCCGTTTCATCTCATCGTACGTGAGGATGCCGGCATTCGTGTGGGGCAGGATCCCGATCCTGATGCTCAGCTTACACATCGCCTCGCAGTAATCGAGGATAGTATCGTAACCGGTTTTTTTCAGGTACATAGAAAACCCGGGCTCTTCCTCCGGGTGCTCGCCGAAAGTAAAGAGCGCCTCTGTACACCCAAACTCTTTTCCACGTCGCAGGATCATCTCGACCTCATCCGGCAGCATGACACACCCATCCTGCACCGGCGTGCGGAACGAGCAGTACCCGCAACGGTTCCGGCATACGCTGGTGAGTGGCAGGAAGACGTTTTTCGAGAAGGTGATCACCCGTGGCTCCATAAAGTACAGTTCCTTTTTGTACATGTTAAACTCTGGCGGCAGATCTGGCGGGCTGCCAGCGTTGGTACTTCGTTGAATGGCCTTTATAGGATCCGGAGGAAATAGAATGGTACTGGGAAACGAAAGCCTCCTGTGATACGGTATGATCCCCCTCATTGTTATCGATGAAAAGACAGACCGCTGTACCGTGCTTGGGCGATACCTTACCGGTACCGGTGCCTACCGTGTGATGGCTTCCGCATCATCAGAGGTAACGTTCAGCCGGAACCTGATTGAATCGCCGGCGGTTGTTATTGCCGTGCATGAAGTAGATCAGAACGGTCTTTTGTTTTTAAAGAAACTACGGGAACGGGAGATCGATCTCCCGGTGATTATTCTTGCCGCAGGGTATGATCCGGACGTTTTCCGCGATGCGGTGGCAAACCGTGCGGAGTACCTTGTCATGGCAGGGCCTGCGGATACCTGGTACCCGGTGCTCGTGCAGCTGATTGAGAAGGTATCGGCGATCCGGCGGGCAAAGGATGGAGTGATGTTCCTCAACAAGAAACTCAACCTTGTGGGAAGCGCCACCCGCCATGATGTGCTCAACCAGCTTACGGCGGTCAGCGGTTATACCGAACTGCTGGAGATGGTGGTCGAAGACCCGCAAATGAAATCGTATATTGAAAAGGAAAGGTTTGCTCTGGATAAAATCCGGCGGCAGTTCCAGTTTGCGAAGGACTACCAGAACCTCGCGACCGAACCACCCTGCTGGCAGCCGCTGGTTTCCGTGATCCGCCGTGCCGGGGATACGGTTACCTTAAAAGGGGTCACGATCGCGGAGACCTGCGGGAACGCCTCCGTGTACGCAGATCCGTTGCTTGAAAAGGCCGTGGCTCAGCTGCTGGACAATGCGATCCGCCACGGCCACAGCGTCTCGCGTATCGGCATCTCCGTTCATGACGGTGAGAACGGGGTGGTACTCATTGTTGAGGATAACGGCATCGGTATTCCTGCTGCCGACAAGGAGCGGATCTTCGAGCGCGGATTTGGCAAGCATACCGGCTGGGGACTTTTTCTGGTCCGTGAGATTCTTGCGATTACCGGCATGATCATTGCCGAGTCCGGGGAGCCGGGGAAGGGTGCACGGTTCGAGATCCATGTCCCCGCCGAATCTTATAGGAAAGAGTGCTCCTGAAAAGAGCAACGCCGTATCGCGGTTTCTCCGGTTGCCAAAAAACAGGGCAGCAATTTTTTTTATTCGTCCTTTATGCCGACGTAAACGTCCACTTCCGGGTTCTTCTTGTCGGTAAACCTGGCATCGTATACTTCAAAATCGCACAGGTACGTCCGGGGCAGGTCAGATCCCCAGATCCCTGCCCAGACACCGACCACTGCGTCCGGCATCGGACCCTGTGCCCTGAAATGTGCATACGTCTGGGCCGGGATGTGCCGGGTCACAAGGCCTTTTGGGAGTTTGTCCGCTTTCGTCACACCGCAGCCGAGGAGGTACGAGTATTCCCCGGTCCAGTCGGTCTCATAGTCTGCATATATGGCATACATGACCGTGGGCCTGGCCCGGTTGGGGGTACGTGCCGCCGCTTTTGTTGAAAGATACTCCTGCCAGCAGGCAGGGATATCCTGAAGGCTCCGCCCGTCAGCATTGCAGGTGCGCCGCTCGATCCCGACGGCGATCCGTGCCGGGATCTTCTCTACCGTGTACGGAAGATCGTCCATTACCTATTCTGTTTGCCGGCCACCCTTGTTAAACCCTGTTTCTTTCGTGTTGCCTTAAAAAGAGAAATCAGTACCTTTTTTAAAATTGTCCTGCGTATGAGCGTATCACATGTGTCCCCATGCAATGATTCCCTTTAAGCCCGCGAGTCCCAAGAGCCGGCTTGCCGGGATACTTTCACCTGAGGAACGGGAGGCGTTTGCCCGTGCGATGCTCGAGGATGTGATCGCTGCTGCAAAGGATGCGAACTGCAGCCCGGTGATCGTCGCGACCGAGCTCTTTGACAGCGAGGACATCCAGATCACCATCGCCGATAAGGATCTGAGCGGCACCTTGAACGAGGTGCTCCCCCAGTCAGTGGGGTCGATCCTGATCCTTATGGCCGATCTCCCGCTTGCCACCGGCGCCGCAATAAAACGGGTGATCTCCACAAATAGCGATATGGCCATCGTCCCTGGCCGGGGCGGGGGGACGAACGCGATATTCCTTAAGGAACCGGCAAAGTTCCACGTCGATTATTACGGGATGAGTTTCTTAAAGCACATGAAGATCGCAGAGAAGGCCGGGCTCTCCTGCGAGGTGATCGACTCGTTTTTGCTCCATACGGACATCGATGAGAAAGACGATCTGGTGGAACTCCTGACCCACGGGACAGGGAAGAGCCGGGCGTATCTCGAACAGCTCGGCTTTGCACTCTCCGCAGAGAACGGGCGGGTCGGGGTGGAGCGGAAGGCTGCCCCCCCTCAATAAGGTCAGATTATTTTTCAGAGGCGCCTCTCCCACGTGCCCTGATCCGGTGTTCCTGCTACGCCTGGCCGTATTATTAATTGCCCAATGACGTTCTGTTCGTCATCATGCATCGCTGTGCCCGAAGATACATATGCTAAAATGCCCAGTGTTTCCTATAAATGGAGTATCAGAAGAAATAATCCGGGATACCCCGCAGATCCGGTGAAAACCTTGGATACAGCACCACAACCGGTACCAGCACCCGGGACACCTGCCGGTGAACCGGCAGCCCCTGTCCGGGACCCCCATTACAAATGGGTGGCCCTCTCGAACACGACCATTGCCACGTTCATGGCCACGGTCAACGGGAGCATTATTTTAATCTCCCTTCCCGCCATCTTCAACGGCATTAACATCGACCCGCTCACCTCGTTCCAGTATCTTCTCTGGATCCTGATGGGATACGGGATCGTGACCGCCACCCTCCTCCTCAGTTTCGGACGGCTTTCGGATATCTATGGCAGAGTCCGCCTCTATAATGTCGGGTTTGCAATTTTTACGGCCGGTTCCATCCTCCTCTTTTTAACACCCAGTACCGGTGATGCCGGTGCAATCGAACTCATTGTCTTCCGGCTCATACAAGCGGTCGGCGCAGCGTTCATCTTCTCCAACAGTGCCGCGATCCTTACCGATGCATTCCCTCCCGATGAGCGGGGGAAGGCGCTCGGCCTCAACCAGGTAGCGGCGCTCTCGGGCCAGTTTGTCGGTCTCATCATCGGAGGGATCCTTGCAGTCTTCCACTGGCGGTATGTCTTTTTGATCAGCGTGCCGTTCGGGGTTATCGGGACCATCTGGGCATTTATGAAACTCAAAGAGCCGGCCTACCAGAAACGGTCCCAGAAAATCGATATCTGGGGGAACCTCTCCTTTATCTGCGGCCTGACCCTCTTTCTTGTCGGCATCACCTACGCGCTGCTCCCGTATGGGAGCGCATCCATGGGCTGGGGAAACCCGTGGGTCATCGCTACGCTCTTTTGTGGTATCCTGCTCCTTATTGCCTTCCCCATTATTGAGACACGGGTGAAGGATCCAATGTTCCGTCTGGATCTCTTTAAGATCCGCAACTTTGCGTTCGGGAATGCAGCCGGCTTCCTCTCCGCCCTTGCCCGGGGCGGCGTGATGATCATTTTGATCATCCTGCTCCAGGGGATCTGGCTGCCCCTGCACGGCTATAGTTTCGAATCGACACCGTTCTGGGCCGGTGTCTACATGCTGCCGCTCACCATCGGCTTTGTGGTGATGGGCCCCATCTCTGGCATCATCTCCGACAAGTACGGTGCCCGGTGGATCAGTACGCTTGGCATGGTGCTCGTCGGGATCTCGTTTTTGATCCTCGCCGTCCTGCCGTACAGCTTCGATTACCTGCCCTTCGCACTGGCGCTCCTGATTATGGGTCTCGGAAACGGGATGTTTTCCTCGCCCAACGCTGCGGCGATCATGAACGCTGTTCCCCCTGAAGAGCGGGGTGTTTCCTCCGGCATGATGTCGACTCTGTTCAACTCTGGTTTTGTCCTCTCTATGGGGATGTTCTTTACAATCATCGTCGTGGGACTTACGAGTGCGTTTCCCCCGGATTTATCTGCGGCGTTGTCGGCTGCCAATGCGACGCAGCTTATCCCCGCGATGAGTGCGATACCCCCGACCGGCGCATTGTTCGCGGCGTTCCTTGGCTACAACCCGGTCCAGATGATCCTTGCCGGGCTCTCCCCTGCGTTGCTTGCAACAGTCGCACCTGCAACCATTGCAACCATCACCGGTGTGGTCTGGTTCCCGACGACGCTTGCTCAGGCATTCATGCCCTCGCTTGCCCTGTCATTCTACATCGGGGCAGCCATCTCATTTATCGCCGCACTGCTCTGTGCGATGCGGGGAGACAAGTACGTGGAGGAGATCGACGGGACCGGCCGGGATGACGACAGTAGCGCCGGTCCGCAACAGGTATCAGTGGAGAATGTGAAGTAGGAACTGTCCATACAAAAAGTGGGGAGGAATCGTACAATGACAGAAATATTGCTCGGCAGGATCCTGATTGCCACGGACGGTTCGGAGAAGAACCGTGCTGCCCTTGATGAGGGAATAATAATTGCCCGTGCGTTCGGGTCGATTGTGTATGCGGTATATGTGATCGATACGGGTACGTTCTCATCGATGTCAGGGGACATCCCGCTCGGGGATACCTACACTGTCTTCCATACCGAGGCAGAACAGGCATTTGCCCGGATAAAATCCCAGGCTGGTGATGTGAAGGTTGAGACCTCGATCCTTGAGGGGCATCCAGCGGCCGAGATTGTGAAGTTTGCTCTCGCAAAAAAGATTGATATGATCGTGATCGGCACGCAGGGAAAAAAGGGGCTGGAGCGCCTGCTTCTCGGGAGCGTTGCAGAAGAGATCATACGATCAGCACCCTGTAAAGTGCTTGTAGTGAAGTGACGGGATCATGATGGCGGTCTGCGCCCGGCCCTCCCCTTTTAGGAAACCATTATCCTTTTTTGCCTTGGACTTTTTTTTCGCCCGGTGCTACAGATCTGGCCGGTGATAAATGAATGCGGCATGCAGCGCACTCCTTTAAACGTACGGCGTTAATCAGTACGTGATGATCCTGCCTGAGTGGTTTACCCCGGTTCTTATCGGGATTGATGTGCTGGTGGTGATCTACGGCCTCCGGGTGGCTGTCACGGAGAAAAAAACCTATGGCTGGTTCCTTGCGCTTGCGTTCTTTTTATTTGGCGTAAAAGAGGTGCTGCCGTACAACGGGATAACTCTGCCCCCTGTGCTCGCGCTGGTCATTTCTGTGGCAGGTCTTGCATCAGCGCTCTGCGCCTTTTACCTGCTCGTGAAATCACTACCGTCATGAGGGAAGTGATCCCACCCCTTTCTGGAAGCGATAGGGATACCGGCCAAGTGCCGGTCTCCCTGTTAAGGCGGAATGAAAAAGCATAATGAATGCGCCATCGCGGGTTTATCCAGGTTTTGCATTCAAAGGATGTAAAATAAAAAAGGGGAATACCGGTTAATGATGAAGGCCGGGCGTCGAAATGGTTGAACGTTTCCTGCAGTGCCGGCATGAGGAATCCCGGGATGCCTTGAAGAACTCCGACGGGGTTCTGTTGATAATCACATTTTCCGAATAACAGTCAGGACAGGTCCACCGGATAACGTACCCGGAGCGTGTTCCCATAATCACCGATTTTAAGGATTGCTTCGCCATTGTTTCATTCTTTAATTGTTGGTAGACCAGAGCGAAAAATAACGGTCTCTGGATTTTAATCGTTCGATACTACAAAAATGGTTTCTTAAGGGAGGTGATGGATCGCCGTTACGTTTGATCAAGAACGGGCGCGATCGTAGGTATGCCCAAAACCGTTTGTGTACCAGATATTGGTTGTCCCAACGTATAGTATGATGGTTTGATTCCATCTGTGTCGGTCAGGGAAGTTTTGTCCAGGAGGAACTCCCGTCAGGCCGGAAAACATATATCGGGCCAGCCGGATCCCTTAAAACTCCCCCTATGCATCTTTCATAAGATCGGAATGCGCATTTCGGAACCGGATCAACCCGTCGCAGAACTCGCCGAGGTACTCGTCCATCGAGAGGCTCCCCTCCTGGAACCGGCACTCTTCTTCTTCGATCACCCGGTTGATCATGTCCTTTGTGGGAAGCAGGAGATCGATCTTTACCCCGGATTTCTCCGAACCCCGGATCAGGGCTTCGCGGAAGAGGCCGATGCAGTATGCGATCCGATAGTTATACACATGCCGGGTCTTCTCCAGGTACCCAGCCACCCGGTCGGTCTCGATGGTGAGAAAATCCTCCATCACCTTGTCATCGTTGCATTTCCCGAGCATGTACTTATAGTGCGCATAGGGGTACATCGTTTCGAGCTCGGACGGGACGATCCCGCAGGTACCAAAGATAACGATATGGTACTGGGATTCGTCAAACACCTGCGAGATGATCATCCTGATGATCTGGTGGCTCGGGCTCGTGCTGTAGGGTTTCCGCACGGCGCAGGGCATGAAGATCGCAATGTCCTTTGGCTGCACCTCGTACTCGTCGATGATGTACCGGTAGGACTGCTCGAACTCCTTGAGATAGAATGGCGGGCCGGTGAGAAATGGCTTGTCGGGGTCTTTTCGTGGTTCGGGTGGAGGAGTTCCCATGGGTCTTCCTTACAAAATTGTTCACGCACCAGATGAAACAACCGTTCACCGGTGCCCTGTATCATTTCTCTTCAGCACGTACCCGAGCGTCCCCTCAAGAAGACCCTCTCCGGGGAGGGTCGTACCGGTGCAGACAAACCCGGTTTTCTCAAGGACCCGGATAGATGCCCCGAGCTCCGGGTAGGTCGTTGCCATGATCCGTGTGATATGATGGTCTGCAAAGATCACCGGGATCAGGTGCCGGACCGCCTCGGTTGCATAGCCCTGACCCTGGTACTCGTCCAGCACCGAATACCCAACGAGAACAGTGTCCGATGTGTATGAGGCCGAGGCGATCCCGCCACATCCGATAAGGACACGCCCAACCTTGTTTGGCGTATCCCTCACCCAGTACCAGCAGGCAAAGAACGGATCGGCCGTATCAGATGCCATCCGGATAAACTCAGTGAGCATCTCGTCGTTCATCTCATCGGGTGGCCATGCGGCGGGGACCGTGGCATCCAGCAGCCGGGCGAGCGCTGCATGGTCGTGGAGATCGCTTTTCAGGATCTCCACGGTTGCCGGGATCAGGTCGAGCCGTTCTGTCCGGATACGCGGGGTTGCCATCGTGATCACCGTGTCGGCGTCGGCCCATCTGTCGGCGGATAATACGGGTAGTCCATCTGTTTCTGAATCTTCTCCCGGACTTCGTGGCCGGCGATCTTCTCGCAGAGGTATAGCCCCATATCGATGGCGGCGGTAACTCCCCCTGCCGTGATGACATAGTCATCCTCAACGATCCTATCGCGGGATACTTCTCGTGCGAAACGCTTCAGGACTTCCTGTAAACCGGGATGCGTGGTTGCCCGTCGGTCGCGGAGCATCCCTGTTGCCCCGATCAGGAGCGTGCCCCCGCACACAGCAGCAACGGTTGTCCTTCCCGGGCGAACCGCAATCCAGGAAAGGAACACGTTGTCCCTCATAAGGCCCATGACACCGTCTCCTCCCGGAATTACCACGTAATCATACTCCGAAAGGTTTGGGCTGACTAAATTCGCTTTCAGTGCAGTGCCTTCTGATGATAGTATCCACTCCTTTTGGGCACAAGTCTGGCACTCCAGATCCGGTACAAACCCCATGGTTTTAAGCCGGCTGAGCGGGTCATATGCCCCGGCAAAGTCAAGGAGCGTGACGCCATCATAGAGAACAAATGCGATCTTCACGGTGTCTTCCCAATCTTTTTTTAGTGTGTGGAGCGTTATGTCTGTTGCCCTGCGTCCTGCGTCAGGAAAATGGCGAGTCCCTCTAGGAAAAACCACGGCATTCCCTTGCGGGTTAAGCCAAGCCTCACCACGATCCTGATCCAACGGGATGCCTAGAATTCGCCGGAATCGTCTGCTTTTTCTCTGTTTGCAGCTACAATACTTCAAGAGAATTTTAACCAAAAAAATACAGGGGACTGACGGTATGAGATGGTATGGCTGGATCGTGCTGGCGTTATGCTTGTGTATGCTTGGTGTCGGCTGCGTCTCCAAAGCCCCGAATACTGCAATCACCGTCACGAGCGATGATCTCGACTCTTTTACCCCTGTTAACACCGGTTCGGTCGATTTTTACACCACCGACTTCCGGATCGAGAACCCCTCCAACTGGACGTTTGAGAATATCGAGGTGCATGTCACCTTGAACCCGTTGACGGCGTTCTGCCATGCGCAGTCTGCAACATTCGAGATCCCTTCCCTTGCCCCCAAAGAAAAAAAGACCGAGCAGATATCGTTCTCTGAGTTTGCCGACATGGACTGCGCATATAACTTCACCTTTTCCGTGACTTCGGATCAGGAGTGGTACTGACAGGTTGCGATCATCCGGGTTCCGGATTCAAAGCCAGGGAATACCGCAGCTGTCGTTCTTCTGGTTGTTTAAAAAAGCAGGGTTGGCGTCTGTTTACGGCTGCATGCGTTTATTTCTGCCGGCTCTTCCGGAACACGCCCATGAAGAGGCACTCGTCCGCATCAATGGTATCGACACCGACCTGATCCCCGATTGGCATTCCGAGGCCCCGGACGATGACCGCAGGAGTACACTCGTCTGCCTCGCCCATGACGAGTTCGGCGGCGGATGCAATATTGTCCGCCACCGCCCTTTTTGTCACTTCCAGTTTGCGGCCGAACAGGTCGCTTCGTCCCCGGTCATCGATAACCGAAGTGATGCCGGTACTGCCGATGGCCACCCCGGAACACCCGAGGCGCATCGCGTGAGTACGGCTGTCAATGACAAGCACCCCGATTTTTATCCCGCACTGTTGTTCGATCTCGTTACGGATACGAATCGCGCTTTTGTTGGGATCGGCAGGCAGGGGCACGATGCAGCCCGGCGGGGCGTTTGAGGCGTCTACACCCGCATTCGGCAGGAGCGTGCCATGTTTCATGCAGAGCAGAAAACCGGGGATACCTCCGACCACCGAATCACTCTCTCTTAAGACAACCTCAACGGTGCGGGGGTCCATGTGGTACCTGGCGGCCAGTTCCTTTGCATGCGGGGACGGGGTGACCGTATCGAGTTGGACTATGTTTCCCTCGGCCGTCGCCACCGCGGTCTCGGCAAGGATAAGGATATCCCCGTCTTTAAATCCCCCGCAGGCCGTCGTTGCCGCTGCGATGATCCTGTCAGCGAACGGATCGTGGGGCTTGATGATCCCGGTGGAGAGACCGAAAACAGTGTAGGAACTGTTCATTTACGCTTTCACCATGTGCTCGTACACTTTCATGAGGTCACGGGTGGCTGCCACATCATGTGCCCTGACAATCGATGCGCCTTTTTTCAGGAGTTCCATGGTCACGGCAAGGGTGCCCGGCAGCCGGTCTTCCGGTTCGCGGTCAAGAAGCATCCCGATAAACGTTTTCCTCGATACCGCAGCAAGTACCGGGCGGTCAAAGCGCAGGAATTTGTCGAAGTGCCGACAGAGTTCCCAGTCGTCCTCAAGCGAGCGCAGAGGTGTCCAGCTGCCAACCCCGGGGTCAAGCACGAAGTCTTTTACACCGACCGTTTCGCATCGCTTCATGACACCCTCAAGCGAGGCAAGGGTCGCATCCACGCCCACCGGGTCCCCGGGCTGCTGGTTTGCCGCCATCACAAATGCCGGTATCCCGGCATCCGCGACCTTTCGTGCATATGCGGGATAGATAAATCCGCTGATGTCGTTGGCCGCGTGGATGTCATGCTTCAGGCATACGTCGAGCACACCCGGGTGCATCGTATCGACCGAGAGGGTAATCCCGCTCCCGTCCAGTTCCTTTAAGGCGGCATCGATCCGCTCCGCCTCGGTCTTGCCGCTGATCGCCTGTACGTTCGGCGCCGTGCTCCGTGCCCCGATATCGATCATGTCGGCGCCCTGCTCGATCATCGCCACTGCGGTGGCATGTACCTCTTCAAGTGGGACGTACGAACCTGAATAAAAGGATTCATTGCTGCAGTTGATGACGCCCATCAGCCGGGGCGGGGCGTCCCCCCCGATGTCCAGTTTGTTCACCCGGCAGGTCTTCATTGCATCCTCGTCGCTGCCGCGAAGGTGTTCTCCATGAGTGTTGCAATGGTCATGGGTCCGACTCCGCCGGGGACCGGGGTGATCGCCGACGCGATACCTTTTACTGCAGCAAAGTCCACATCGCCGACCAGTTTCCCGTTCAACTGGTTGATCCCGACATCGATAACAACTGCGCCGGGTTTTACCATCTCCGACGTGATGAAATGGGCTTTTCCTATCGCGGAGACCAGAATATCTGCCCGCTTGAGTTCAGCCGGAAGGTCACGGGTTTTACTGTGGCAGATGGTCACTGTCGCATCGGCATTGGTGAGGAGCGCCGCCATCGGACGCCCGACATCGATGCTCCGCCCGACAACAACTGCACGGGCACCGGCGACGAGGATCTTGTATTCCTCAAGCAGGGTCATGATCCCTTTGGGTGTGCAGGGGGAAAACCGGGGTTTCCCGCTCATCAGGAGGCCAAGGCTGGTCGGGTGGAACCCGTCCACATCTTTCTCGATCTTCAATGAGGAGATGACTTTGTCGGTATCGATCTGTCTGGGGAGCGGGAGCTGGACAAGGATACCATTGATCTCCGTGTCCTCATTGAGCCGTGTTATTGTTTCAAGCACCTTCTGCGTGGTGGCGTCGCCCGGGCACTCGATCCCGACCGACCCGATGCCGACCCGCTCGCAGGCCCGGTGCTTCATACGGACGTACATCTGCGAGGCCGGGTCGCTCCCTGCAATCACGGTGGCAAGCCGGGGATACAGGCCGGATTCGCCGATCGCTTCCTTGAGGAGTTCGAGCCGCTTTTCCGATACCGCTTTCCCGTCAAGAATGATACCCATTGCCGCACCCCGAAAAAATGAGAGTAAGATTATACTGTCGGGTAAATCGGGAACTTCTGCGCCATCTCGGTGACTTCCCGGTTGACCTTCTGGATCAGTGTTTCGTTCTTGATGTCTTTTACCACCGCAGAGATCCAGTTCCCGATCCGGCGCATCTCGGCCTCTTTCATGCCCCGTGAGGTGACAGCCGGAGTGCCGACCCGGAGTCCGCTCGTGACAAACGGGCTCTTGGTCTCGTTCGGGATCGTGTTCTTGTTCACCGTGATAGCGGCTTTACCCAGCGCTACTTCCGCTTCAAGGCCGGTGAGGTGCTGGTTGGTGAGGTCAATGAGCATCAGGTGGTTGTCCGTGCCGCCCGAGACGAGCCGGATGTCGTTGTTCATCAGGGTTTCTGCGAGCACTTTTGCGTTTTTCACGATCTGCTTGTTGTATTCTTTGAACGAGGGCTGGAGGGCCTCCTTGAAACAGACCGCCTTTGCCGTGATCGTGTGCATCAGGGGGCCGCCCTGCATACCCGGGAAGACTGCCTTGTCGATCGCCTGCGCGTATTCGCTGTTGCACATGATCGCGCCACCGCGTGGTCCACGGAGGGTCTTGTGGGTAGTTGTGGTGGTGAAGTTTGTTACGCCAACAGATGTCGGGTGGATGCCCGATGCGACGAGCCCGGCGATGTGTGCGATATCGGCCATACAGTAGGCACCGACATCATCGGCGATCTCCTGGAACGCCTTAAACTCGATCGTACGGGGGTAGGCGGACGCACCGCAGACGATGATCTGCGGTTTCTCCTTCTTTGCCATCTCACCGATAACACCGTAATCGAGCATCTCGGTCTTCGGGTCGACGCCATACTGGGCGATCTGGTAGAACTTGCCAGTGAAGCTGACCGGCGACCCATGCGAGAGGTGGCCACCCTGGTTGAGCTTCATGCTCAGGATCTTCTCTCCCAGTTTCATGTACGCAAAATAAACCGCCATGTTTGCCTGGGTGCCCGAGTGGGGCTGGACATTTGCGTGCTCCGCGCCAAAAAGTTTTTTCAACCGGTTGCGGGCAAGATTTTCGGCCATATCATGGAACTCGCAGCCGCCATAGTACCGCTTTCCCGGGTAACCCTCGGCATACTTATTGGTCATGATCGACCCCATTGCCTCGAGCACCGCACGGCTGACAATATTCTCGGACGCGATCAGTTCGAGACCGTTTGTCTGGCGGAGCCGTTCCTTCTCAATGATATCTGCTATCTCTGGATCAGTTTGGGAAAGATACGACATATGCACAAAGGTTGGCTTGGATCAGGTAATACCTTTTCTTAAAAATGAGCGCAGGGATAATGGAATACAGGTGCCGTCAGGCAGAAATGCTGGTTATCACGGCAATACGCCGTGCCGCAGAAAGCGCGTGAGGCCCGGATCGGACGGGTTACACGGATCCTTCCCCTGTTTTTAGAGAAAAAGAAGCACAAACCTTTTTTTCCTCATCTGCAGATCACTACTGTTATTAATAAGGAGTGCGCCGCACCAGTATATATCACAAGATATACAGGTATGGCATGGTGTAACCGGATGCAAAGATCAGGTACTTAGAGTTCGAACTCGATGAAAAGGAGAAAATGATCAAAATGATGGAAAGTTCAGGAAGCGGTGCAGGCGAGGACCGCGTTGCAGCGCTCGAAAAGAAGGTCAACGAGATGGAAGCACTCGTCAAGGGGCTCACCCAGGAGCTCCTCGACCTCAAGTCCATTGCGATGAAGATGTCCAAGCAGACCGAGGAACGCAGCCGTCAGGAACTTAAACGCATGCAGCCGATTGTCCAGGGATCTCAGGTTCCTGGTTCAGTCGCCGGCAGTGCGGCGCCGCAGCAGGGTGGAAGCACGGTTGTTATCCGCAAAGGTTCCCGGGCTGCGGATGCCGAACCGGAGGCCCCGGCAGAGCCCGCGATGGACATGATCATGCAGACCGACGGGACGATGAAACTTGAGCCCCGGCGCGGGGAAAAGGATTATATTGTCGCTTCAGCCGGCTATGGCAGGAACAAGAAAGGAATCTCGGTCAAGCCCAAGCAGAGCGATCTCATCTACGCTGTTGAAGAAGACAAGTCCAAGTCATCTGATTCTGCAAAGAAGTAAGCTGTATCGGGAGCCGGATCTTTGCACATCACAGAGCTGGAGATAGATAATTTCAAGTCTTTTTCAAAAAAGACAAAAATCCCCTTTTTAGAGGGTTTCACCGTAATATCCGGCCCGAACGGCTCCGGGAAGAGTAATATCATCGATTCTGTTCTTTTTGTTCTCGCCCTTTCGAGTTCCCGCAACCTGCGTGCCGAGAAACTCACCGATCTCATCAACCTCAACTCCGGGAAGAACACCGCCGAGGTCGCCATCGAATTTTCCGACGGGACGAAGATCCGCCGCCGGATAAAAAGAACGGGGAATGGCTATTATAGTTATAATTACTTAAACGACCGGCTCTGCAAACAGAGCGACATTGTCGACCACCTTGCAAAGTTCGGTATTATCCCGCACGGTTACAACGTTGTGATGCAGGGTGACGTGACCCGGATCATGGAGATGAGCGACAACGAGCGCCGGAAGATCATCGATGAGATCGCCGGGGTCTCCGAGTTCGATACGAAAAAGCAGCAGTCGCTCTCCGAGCTTGACGTGGTCCGGGAGCGGATCGAGCGCGAGGAACTTCTGCTTATCGAGCTCACCAAACGGGCGAATGATCTCAAAAAAGAGCGCGAACATGCGCTCGAATACCAGAAATGGCAAAAAGAGCTCGGTTTCTACCAGGGATGCCGGTCGGCCGCCCGGCTCCACGACAAGGAGAAGGAACGGGCCACGCTTTTAGCGTCCGCTGAAGAGCAGAAGATTAAGATCTCCCGGGTCGAGGCAGACCGGGGATTGGAGGAGAACGAACTCTCCTACCTCAAGGCCGATCTCAAAGATGTGGACGAGCTTATCAACAAAAAAAGCGGGCCCGATTACCTGAAGCTGATTGCGGATCTCGAAGAGGCAAAGAGCGGGATCAAGCTTGCGGAGCAGACGATCGCCCGGCTCAGAAAAGACAAGGAGGCAAATCTCGAAGCGATCAACCGGGTCTTTGCGGACACCAAACGTGCCGAGGCACGGGTCGCAGAGCTTTCCGACAAGATCCGCACGCTCACCATCGACCGCACGAACATTGCCATGGAAGTGGCGACCTCAAAGGCGCAGCTTGAGAAGGTTGAGACCGAGATCCGGCATCACTCATCAGACACGGAGGAGTCCCGGCAGAAACTATTTGCCCTGATGGAGGAGGTCGAGGTAAAAAAAGGTGAACGATCCACCATCCTCCACCAGCAGGACATGCTCATCGAAAAGAGCCGGATGCGTACAAGCGAGCTCGAACGCCTCACCGCGCTCCAGAAGCAGCTTGACGAGGAGTACGCGGCAAAGCAGGAGCAGTTGTCCGGGAACGAAAAGACGGTCGCAGCGCTCGCCGGCCAGAAACAGGAACTCGACCGCAACCTCTCGGAACTGGAAGGCGGCATGTTTGCCCAGCGCTCGTCACTCGAACACCTGCGCGGGGAGATGAAGGATGCCGAGCAGGATGCGATCCGGCTCGAAGCCGCACAACAGGCCCGGGGCGAGTCCGGGGGAAAAGCGATCGAGGCGGTCAGGGCCATGGACGGCGTCCACGGCACGATCGCGGACCAGGGCCGGGCCCCCCCGGAATACGCGACGGCGCTCAATGTCGCTGCGGGAAACAAAGTCCATTTTGTGATCTGCGACACAGACCAGATCGCCGCCGATGCAATCCGGTACTTAAAGGACGAGCGGCTGGGCAGAGTGACATTTCTCCCGTTAAACAAACTCAGGCCGCCCACGCTCCCCCCTGTCAAGGAGCCCGGCGTCATTGATTATGCGGTCAACCTCCTCGACTACGACCCCGTGTACGACCGGGCGTTTGCCGTGGCGCTCGGGGCGACGGTCGTTGTCGATACGCTCGAACGGGCACGGAAACTGATCGGGAAGTACCGGATGGTCACTCTCGAAGGCGAACTGCTCGAAAAGAGTGGGGCGATGACCGGTGGTTCGGCAAAGAAGCCTGTGCGGGGATTCGGTGCTGCCGTGGACGACGAGATCGTCCGGATCCGATCGCACCTTGCCGAACTCGCGGGAGAGGCCGCGACGCTTGAAGCAGGTGTCAGGCGCATGACCGAAGAGGTCGACCAGAAACGGGCGCTCCGTAACGAGATCGACCAGAATATGGCCCGGGCCGGGGTGCTCACCGAGGAATTCACCCGCCGGTTCGAGGCGATCACGGTCGAGAAACAGACCATCGAGGCCGCGGTTGCCCGACAGGAAGAGGAGACCGGCAACAGTGCGGCGGAACTATCCGCACTCGAAGGTGAACTCGACAAGGTCACCGAAGCGGTGAACGCGATCACGGCCCAAATCGACGGGATAAAAAAGAAGCTGGACGACACCAATATCCCGGCGCTCACCGACCAGATGGAGAAGAAGAAAAAGGAGATTGAAGAGGCGGAACGGCGCCTGCGCAACAAGGAGGCAGACATGAACGACGCCTCCCGCGAACGCCAGCATTTCACGGCCCGGATCGGGGAACTGGGCGAGGAACGCGCCCGGCTGGACGAGCGCAACCGGCAGATCGATGCGGAGATTGCCGGGTCAAACGAACAGATCGCTGCCCACAAGAACGTAATTGCCGAGCTCGAAGAGAAGCAGAAGGAGTTTTCCGGGGAACTTGAAGAGCTGCGGAAAAAGCGGACTGACGTGTCCGGGAACATCCACGCTTCGGAATCGAAACTGATGAAGTTCGATGCCGACAAGGAACGATTCACGATCCAGCTGACCGCCCTTGAGGAGCGGGCACAGGTACTTGCGACCGAGATCGCCGCACTCACGACTCTGGTCGGCGAGACAAAGACCGATCTCACCATATCGGAGATTGAGGGGAAGATCGCCGATGCCGAACTCGCGCTCCATAAAATAGGCGCCGTCAACATGCTCGCCATTGAGGAATACGAAAAGATTCAGCGACAGGTAGAGGAGCGGACGGACAGGAAAGACACCCTCTCCAAGGAGCGGGCGAGCTTAATCGAGCGCATCGAGCAGTACGAGCAGATGAAGTTCGAGGCGTTCATGACCGCATTCAAGGCGATTGATACCAACTTCCGGGAGATCTTTGCCCGGCTTACGAGCGGGAGCGGGAACCTGGTGCTCGAAAATGAGGAGGACCCCTTCACCGGCGGGCTCACGTTTGCGGTCAAGCCCCGGGACAAGAAAGTCCACCTTCTCTCATCCCTCTCGGGGGGGGAGAAGTCGCTGACCACGCTCGCGTTTATCTTCTCCATCCAGCACTACATTCCGGCGCCCTTCTACGCGTTCGATGAGGTGGATATGTCGCTTGACGGTTCGAACGTGGAACGGATCGCGGCGATGATACAGGAGCTCGCCCCCTCGTCGCAGTTTGTTATCGTCTCGCTGCGCAAACCGATGATCGACGCGGCGCAACGGATCATGGGCGTGACGAGCCGGCCGGACAAGAGCACGCTCGTTACCGGAGTCAAGGTCCATGGCTGAACCGGGCGGGAACGGGAAGCGACGGGCTGATAAGGGCGCAAAGGCAGGCAGGGCCGGTGAACCTGCCCTGACAGAGGCCCCGGACGGGGAGCGGTCCGGAACCGAAAATACCGACGCTGCAGGGCCCACCGAAGTTCCTGATGCTGCCGCCCATGTAGTCTCTCCTGCGGCAGGAGACACTCCAGGAGAACCGGAGCCGGGGATCGTCGAGGACCCGGTCGAGATCCTCGTTGGCCTTGCGGAACGGGGCGAGATTGACCCGTGGAATATCGACATCATCGAAGTGACCGACCGGTTCCTCTCCGAACTGGAGCGGTGCCGGCAGCTCAACCTCCAGATCTCGGGGCGCACACTCTTTTTTGCGGCCACGCTCCTGCGCATGAAGTCCGAACATCTGGATCTCGCGTCAGATGAGGACGACAGCAACAGTGAAGGCGATACAGGGGAAGACTTCGATCTTGCGGGCGACCTGGATTTCGAGGCCGAGAGCCGGTTCGGGCCCATCGAACGGCTGGAACGGGAGATCCAGCGCCGGCTCGACAGGAAGAGCCTGCGAAAGAGTCCGGTCACCCTCTTTGAGCTGATCATCGAGCTCAAGAACCTCGAAAAAGAGGAGCGGAGGCGCCGCCGGCTTCCCCCCGCAGATGATTACCTGATTGAGGTCGATGATGTCGTGGGCATCGCCCACGAGGAGGGGTACCAGGACGCGGCCCGGCAGGTCATCGAAGAGTGCCTCGCAAATGCCGACCCGGACACCGAGATCACGCTCGACGAGCTCTGCAAGGACCTCGGGTGGGGACTCCCGGATGTCTATATCCCGCTGCTCTTTTTAGCACTGGACGGCCAGTGTTCGCTCAGGCAGGAGGAGTTCTTTGGGGACGTGTACGTTCATGTTGTGAAAGTGGACGGGGAGTGATGTATCGGTTGAGTGATCCCGATACATCCGGACACCAGCATGGGAAGAAGTGAGCGGACGAATCGAGGATAGGGGTAGAGTTCACGAAGGGATATCACTGTCCGGCATTCATTGAGGTATGCCTGGACCAGGATCATACTATTATTAGAAGTAATTCAGCTTGATCCTCTCCCGCATTACCTAAAATGTCTTATCCCGACACACCATCTGCCCATATCTCGACACGTTTCCGGATTTCGTCATCGCTAAAGGATGAAAGGGTCAGCCGGTCCCGTGCGACACTCAGGAAATACAGTTCGCCATTGGGATCATGGCACTTCAGGGTCACGGAAAATAAATCGGCACTTAGTAAGTGTTTGACCTTCCCGCCATGCGCTGCTCTGTTTGCCATGTTCGAGATCACCGCGGCAATACCGTTCTGGTAGCCTTCTATAGTGTTGTACACCTCAGACCCTCTCCCGATCTGTTTTCCGTTCGTATCCCTATAAACGAATTTTGCCGTGTACATTTCCCTTACTCTCTGGACCGGCGGGTGGTTGACCTTTGCACTCCTGTAGGGTGTGCATCCGAGCGCATTTTTCAGGATCAACGACCGGATGATTGCGTCAAATGCAGTTATATCCGGAAACGGGTCTGGAAGAATGCGGACTGCACTCTTGGTTCCTGGTCTCTGGCGAAATTGTGTCATGGGTAACCTCAAGGGGGATCTGCCGCAGGAGTACCTGCGACAGAATCCCCTGCACCGCCCCATCCCGTTGCACAGCGCCAAAGGCATGGGGAAGGTAAGGATCTTAATCAAGGAGAATGCGGGGGACGGAGAAATCCTTATTGGTTGCAGAGGGGTCATGCAGGTACATTTGTTCTGATACCTGCTACACCGTGTTCCTTGTCCCGCTTCGGTATTGTCTGATTTACCCTCGCGATGGAAATGATCTGACCCGGTCTTTACAGGTCCGGGGCACATGCGCCGGATTGCCAGGATTTCATTTGTACCCATGCGACCCCCTCAAACATCCTTCATGCCCGCCCAGGTTTTGCGTATAAAAAATACAATTTTATGACGGTATATTCCCGATAAAAGGCAATTCAGCTGAGCTTATGGGTGGAAGCGGGTTGCATGGGTACAACTACATCGCAGAAGGGTTGTGGCGTATCCGCCCTGGTTTAGAGCGCCCCGGCCCAGAAAACCATGTGCGATAGTGTGGACCTGATCCCAGTATTATAGATCAAACCAGCCTTGGGATCTCATTTCCGGAGTTTGTGCGATTGTGCAGAGTTGTGGGCATCAGGATAGAGAATGGTGCGCGGCAGGACAGATATTATTGGGCACCCGGTACTGCAAAACGGTGCAGGGGAAGGGGCGCATGCTCATGTGTAAGATGCGGCAGGGTGGGGCCGGGTTCATGGTATTTCCTGCGCGACCCGTTCCGGCCGGTAGTTCTCAAGGGTATCGTTCCCGTGCAAATGTGCGTCATTTCCTGCATTGGCTCCTGATTTCAGCGGTGTTTCGGAATCGATCCTGGGGACCCGGTGGCAGTCGCGCCGTATGATCCGGCCGGGACGGTCCCTCAAACCTGAAATCGGGATGTACGGATTTGAAATGCAATTCTTGCCGTTTTGAAGTGGTATCTGGCCCTCAGATATAATCCCGGCAATTGTTACAGGGTTTGAAAATGAGGTAAAAGGGGAGTAATCCTTAAATGCTAGAGTGTGGTATAATGTAATCCACAATTTCTGATGAAGACCCGACGAAAACTGCCCGCAAGGGACGTATCGGGTCCGAAGTGGGCACGATGCAGGCAACAAGGTATAAATAATCCTGTAACCTACATTGTAAGCCCGTGTTTACATCAAAAACACGACGAAAGGCGTGTGATGAAGAACCAACAAAACCGGCAGATCCCGGGGCTCGGTTCCGAATACAAACACTGCATGTAACAAGGTATAAATATCCTTGAGACATACATTATGAGCCCGTGTTCAAGTGAACAAACACGACGAACACAAGCATTCTTTGATGGAGATCCAACAAGACCCGGCTTGACCGGAGTTGGTTCTGACGTTGATACTGGCAATGCGGAAATTTGTTTAGTAACCGCTAATTCCTCGAAATTAAGGTTCAGATATTAGTGTGCGTACAGATGTACAATTTGAATTCTGGTTGATCCTGCCAGAGGCCACTGCTATCGGAGTTCGATTAAGCCATGCGAGTCGAGAGGTGTAAGACCTCGGCATACTGCTCAGTAACACGTGGACAACCTAACCTGAAGAGGGGGATAACCCCGGGAAACTGGGGATAATACCCCATAGACTATAGATGCTGGAATGCTTTGTAGTTGAAAGGTCCGCCGCTTCAGGATGGGTCTGCGGCCGATTAGGTTGTTGTTGGGGTAACGGCCCAACAAGCCTGTAATCGGTACGGGTTGTGGGAGCAAGAGCCCGGAGATGGATTCTGAGACACGAATCCAGGCCCTACGGGGCGCAGCAGGCGCGAAAACTTTACAATGCNNGGTGAAGAAAGGGCCGGGCAAGACCGGTGCCAGCCGCCGCGGTAATACCGGCGGCTCGAGTGGTGGCCACTATTACTGGGCTTAAAGCGTTCGTAGCTGGTCTGTTAAGTCTCTGGGGAAATCTTCCGGCTTAACCGGAAGGCGTCTCAGGGATACTGGCAGACTAGGGACCGG
>NZ_PMZU01000061.1:0-2125 GCF_003170075.1 Methanoregula sp. | reverse complement strand
TTAATCGGACTCAACGCCGGGAACCTCACCGGACAAGACAGCTGAATGATAGTCGGGCTGAAGACTCTACTTGACTAGCTGAGAGGAGGTGCATGGCCGTCGTCAGTTCGTACTGTGAAGCATCCTGTTAAGTCAGGCAACGAGCGAGACCCACGCCAACAGTTGCTAGCTCGTCCTCAGGGATGGAGAGGACACTGTTGGGACCGCCTCTGCTAAAGAGGAGGAAGGAATGGGCAACGGTAGGTCAGCATGCCCCGAATTGTCCGGGCTACACGCGGGCTACAATGGGTGGGACAATGGGTTTCGACACCGAAAGGTGAAGGCAATCTCCTAAACCCATCCTTAGTTCGGATTGTGGGCTGCAACTCGCCCACATGAAGCTGGAATCCGTAGTAATCGTGTTTCAAAATAGCACGGTGAATATGTCCCTGCTCCTTGCACACACCGCCCGTCAAACCACCCGAGTGAGGTCTTGATGAAGCCGTCGTTTTCTGCGGCGGTTGAATCTAGGTTTTGCAAGGGGGGTTAAGTCGTAACAAGGTAGCCGTAGGGGAATCTGCGGCTGGATCACCTCCTAACGAATTTTATTTCGGGTATAAATGCGGTTGCTAGACAAACTGTAAAATTGCCGGTGTTGACAAGAGAAGGCTCAGGTGTCAAATAAGGTAACACACAATCTGGGTTCGAATCCCAGGGGGCTGTTTAGATGCACCTCGAGATGTGAATCACGAGGGAAGGGCTGAAAGTCAAACCAATGACTTTGCGAGGCCGTGTAAAGGTTTGCATTCAGGACGTTATATGGGTTTAGCGGAGCATTAGTTTAAACCTACCAGTGAATGGCTCGGTTCAAGTGCCGAAGAAGGGCGTGCCAAGCTGCGATAAGCTCCGGGTAGACGCAAGGAATCTGTGATCCGGAGATACCCTAATAGGACATCCTAACGCTTTATGCGTTTATCCGTAAGGATAGGGAACGCCCCGAATTGAAACATCTTAGTAGGGGCAGGAAAAGAAATCAACCGAGATGTCGTTAGTAGAGGCGATCGAACACGACAGAGCTCAAACCGAATCCCGCAAGGGAGATGTGGTGTTATAAGCCCACCGTTACGGTGCAGGATGTGAAGCGGAAGTTGCCTGGAAGGGCACACTACAGAGGGTGAAAGTCCCGTACGCAGAAGCAGACTGCATTAGGTGGTGTCTTGAGTACCGCGGGTCGGAATTCTCGCGGGAATTCAGGGGTCATCAACCCCTAAAGCTAAATACACCTTGAAACCGATAGCGAAATAGTAGCGTGAGCGAAAGCTGAAAAGTAACCCTGAAAAGGTGGTTAAAAGTGCCTGAAATTGGTAGGTGATCGCGAGTTGCGGCATGAAAGGATCTTGCATGTGAAGGAACCCGTCGCGAGGCGGTAGTACGGGCATGCCTGCCAGTGTCGCAACGTACGTTTTGAAGANNTTGGCGAAGGTTAACCCACAAGGGGAGCCGAAGGGAAACCAACAAGTCCGTAGCAGCAATGCGTGGGACGACGTATTAAAAGTGCGTGGAGTCAGCAGGATAAGACCCGAAGCCGGGTGATCTATGCGTTGGCAGGTTGAAGCGTGACGAAAGTTGCGTGGAGGACCGCAAGCGGTATTGATATGCAAATCATTCGTGTGACCTACGTATAGGAGTGAAAGATTAATCGAACCTGGCATCAGCTGGTTCCCCCCTAAACATGTCGCAGCATGACCTAACCGGAGATAGTTGGTGAGGTAGAGCACTGATTGGGGAAGCTGGGCGGGAAACTGCTCACTCTCCTGTCAAACTCCAAACTCCCCAACATCCTAGATGGTTGGAAGTCCGCATTACGGGATAAGCTTGTAATGCGTAAGGGAGACAACCCAGACCGTGGTTAATGTCCCTCAATGTAGGCTCAGTGTCAACACTGAAATTGGTCCTAGGTCAAAGACAACTGGAAGGTGAGCTCAGAAGCAGCTATCCTTTAAAAAGTGCGTAACAGCTTACCAGTCAAGATTTAGGGCGGTGAAAATGGACGGGGCTAAAACCTACTACAGAGACCACGGAGCACCGAAAGGTGATCTGGTAGGGAGGCGCTCTGCATGGGTAGAAGCTGGGGCGTGAGTTCCAG
>NZ_PMZU01000002.1 GCF_003170075.1 Methanoregula sp. | reverse complement strand
GAGGAGGGGGGGAGGGGGATCCCAATTTTTTTTGAGCGGGGGATACCCCTCTTGCCATCGTTCCGGAATTTTTTGGTAACCGCCGTAAGTCCATGGGAAACGGTGGTTGGATTGGTGGAACCGAGGGGGAGGATCCCCCCTCTTTACCTGATGGAGGGGGGTGTCATCATGCGCTGAAGGGTGGGGGTGCCCCACCCATGGATCTGGTACTGTGCCGTGCCGGCAATTCCGGTTCTGCACGATCACGCCCGATGGCGGGTTCCCGTATTTTCGGTCTTTTTTTAAGCTCCGCCCTGACGTGATGCTGTTTGTAACATTACCGTTGAACGGTATGGTAAAGTAATCTGTGCGAAACCGGATTTTTTTTAACGTGCTAAAAAAATTGTTTGCCGGATTAGGAAAAACGAGATTTTTATCTAGAGCACAATAAAGCGAACTTCAAAGAAAAAAAGTTATACCCTGGTATACAGGTTCCCGTAGATAACCTGTCCCTTTTTCTTCTTGTGGCGCTCTCCCATGTCACCGATGAAGTGGGCAAACTTNNCGACGATCTCGCCGCCGGTCATGTACATGCCGATATCTGAGCCGGCATTGCCCTTGACGAGGATCTTGCCGCCGGACATGCCTCTCCAGTCTCCGCGGTAGGCAGCGCCGAGGTAATTGCCGGCATTACCCTCAACGATCAATTCGCCCCCCTTCATAGCGGTCGCGGCGAATGCCTCGATATTACCCTTCGCGAGGATCTTGCCACCCGTCATCCACGCGCCGACGTACAGATCGGTGTTGCCTTCGATAACAAGCTCCCCGGCGGTCATCTTGAAACCGAGGTACTTCACTTTCTTAACATCGCCTTTGACAACGATCTTCGTGTCAGCTGCAGTTGCACCTGCATTGCCGTTGACCTCGAAATATGTCCCAAGAGTCGAGGTAGTGTTGCCCTCGTGGACAGAGAGTTCTGCGATCTGTGCTGCAGTTTTGCCGGCAAATGCATCGGGAGACACGTTGTCGGCCTCAAGATACAGTGCAGGCGCATTTTTCATGGTAATGGTTACGGTTTCCATCTCGCTCACCTACGCATGCGTTGCATCGACTTCGACCGCGTACGGGTTCGGGACGAATGTGTGCCCGAGTGCTTCGTAGTTGTTCTGCGTCATACTGTAGAACTTCACAAACTTTTCACTGATATCGCGCATGACCTGCGGGTTATCATTGACCTTCGCATTAACCCAGAGCGTGCGTTTATGGCCGGTGCTGATGATCTCGCCGTTCTGGACTACCAGCACGCCGCTCTTGAAGACGGCTGCACAGCGCGAGAACGCTGTCTCAATATCATCGGGGTTTGCAACGGGTTTGTCCGGGTTGAAGTTATAGACTGCAACGTCAGCGTCCATGCCTGGTTTCAGACCGCCGCACATGGCTGAAAGACCAAGAGATTTTGCCGGGCCGGCTCGGGTCATCTGGGCAAGCTCGTACAGCGAGATCTCGCGGTCAAGGCTGCCGATACTGGTCTGGGAAAGGACCTTATCCTTGTGCTTGAAGGCGTTGATCTGGGTCTCACGGGCCTTCTCGGACATCAGCCACTTGATGACACGCGGGTATCGGGTAAACGGACCTGCGTTCGGATGATCGGTAGTGATGTAACAGCGCATCGGGTCCTTCATCATCAGAGGGATCTCAAGGCCGATTGCCCATTGGATCGCACAGACCGAGATGTTCGGGCTGTAGATGTACGGTACGACTCCGGCTGCTGTCTCAAGCTCCACGTCAACATTCGCCCATTTAAGGTGGTTGAGGCCGCAGAGGTGGTGCTCGAACGGGCCGTCCGCCGTCATTGTGGTGGTCTCGTCAAGAGTTACATTACCGGTGTCGATGGTAATGTTCTTGTTCTTGTTCACGTAGTCCGTGACTTCCTTGGCACCAGACTCGAAGTCTCCCCAATTAGTTCCCTTATACGAGTGGAACTGGGTGTGGGTGAGATGCATGACCTGCTCGCGGCCGAACTTGTTTTTGGCCTTGAAGCCTTCTGCGAGTTTCATTGTTTCGAGCGTGGTCTCGTAGCATCCCGGGTTCCCGAGGTTGTTCGGGTGGATGTGCATCGAGTGCGGGAGGCCGAGGTACTCGTTGGCCTCGATGAGTCCCTTGATGATCTCTGCGGGAGTAATGTCGAAATACGGAACCGGGTCGTTAACGGAGAGACAGTTTAGGCCCCATGCCCAAGCTTCAGTCCCGCCGGGGTTGACGACCTTGACTGCGTAACCTTTCGTTACGCGGAGGAGCCAGGCGATGTAGGCGGCGGTGTTCTCAACTTCGTGGTTCTTGAGGTACTCAAGCACGAACCAGTTGTTCCCGAAGACCGGGAATGCACCCTCATCGATAATGGGTGTGTCGCGGATCTCTTCGTGGACGTGGCGCGAAAAGAGCGGGGGCATCGCGGCTTCCATCGCGGTGGTGTAGCCCATCTTTGCGTACTCGTAGCCGGTCTTGAACGTGGTCGGGATCGATGCCCCGCCACCCATCCTCTCCATGCCATGGGTTGGCGTACAGCTGAAGAGCTTGTCCTCGGGCCGGTAGATGCGGCCGAGATTGACCTTGGGCCCTGCGATGTGGGCATGGATCTCCACGGCGCCTGCCATAACGGTCTTGTCCCTGGCATCGATAACTTTTGCCGAGGAGCTGACCTTGTCGACTATCTTTCCGTCCTTGATTGAGATATCTTTCTTGTCGCCTTTGATGCCCTGGACCGGGTCAAAGACATGACCGTTTTTGATGATGTATTCTGACATGGTTATGCCGCCCCCTTGAGCTGTTTTAAGCGGTCGCGGACTTTTATCAGGAACTCTTCATCGGTGAGCATCCCCTCCGGGGGCTCGACTACTTTGCGGCAGTCAATTGGTACGTTGTCCATGCGGTAGCAGTTACCACCGGTCTCGACGCCATTGAAGGCAACCGGGACATGGAGTTTTGAAACACCGGATGTCGGGGTCAGGTGAGGGTCAATGCAGACTGACGGCATGTTGGCGATTGGCTTGACAGCGCTTATCGGGAAGTGTGCACCCGGGTCGCTGCCGATGGTTAACATGGCGTCAATTTCTCCGCGGGTGAGGAGGTCGATCGTACTTGTGTCACCCGGGTTGTAACGAGCAAAGCCGCGGGTAAGGTCGACTGCGTAGGGGAACCCGAACTGCCATGCGAAGACTTCTCCGGAGCCGGTAACATTGTAGTGGCCCCGCATCGGCATGATCGAGAATTTCGTGTACTCGTTGAGATCTTTAGTGACGGCAATTGCCTCATCGATGTTGTGGTTCTTACCAAGAGACTGGGTGACACCCATACCGAAGAAGATGATGCCGAACCGGCCGCTTTTCAGGACATCAGCAGCCTCGCGGATCTTCTCACTGGGTATGCCGGCAACGACATCAGGGAGCCATTCACCCTTAAAGGCAACACGAAGTGCGTCCAGGAGTTCGTAGTCCTGACCCTGTTCCACCTGGAGGTGGATGTCGGCCATCTTGGCGGTGTCGGTGACACGGGGATCAACAACAATCAGCTTGCGGCTCATCTGTCCCTTGCCGGTAAAGAAACCGCGGGGGAAGATGGAATATCGGGACATGTGCCGGGGGTGGGCATGTGCCGGGTTGCAGCCCCAGAAGATAATCCTATCCGCACGGTTCTTGATTTCCCCGAGGGTACAGGAAGGAAGACCGACATCCTGAATTGCAATCAGGGAAGTGCCGTGGCATGTTGCCGCGGTATTGTCACAGCATGCCCGGCTCATTTCGGCAATCTCATTACCCACGCTCTGGGCCTCGCAGTTAGTAGAAGACCAGCCGAACATGAGCGGTTTTTTCGCCTTTGCGAGCATCTGGGCGGTGTATTCAACAGCCTCGTCATAGGAGATCTCCTTCCATGACCCGTCTTCCTGGTGCATCCGCGGACGGGTGATTCGGTCCGATGATTGGGAGTGCAGGAATTTTTCTGTCCCAATCACGCAGGCATTGTCGACTTCGATGAGTTTCTTACCGTCATCGGAAACAATCACTTCAATATCATCACAGAGTGTTCCACAGAAAGGGCAGACCACATCGGTTATAGTCTTGGTCATGCTGTTTTCACCCCACAGAGTTTCTGTACAAGTTCGATACCGAGTAGGATCGGCTCGTTCGCGGCGACTTCCAGTGTCACAGGAGTTCCTTTAAACGTTGGCATCCCCGTTGAGTAGGTGTTCGGATCAATGATGGAGTTTGCCCATGGTCCCATCGGGATAAAAGCAACACCCGGGTGCGGTCCCTGGGAGGTCTCTATCGCTTTGACGACAACGCTGCCATAAGGGCTGGTGACCCTGACATTGGTGTTCTTCCATACGCCGAGTTTTTTAAAGTCGGACTCGTCCATCTCAATAATGCCGGCGGCAGTGCGGTACAAGGGCTTCTCTTTGCCACCTTCGATAGCAACACCCTGCTGGATGGTGCGTCCCGAGATCAGGTTTAAACTGATGTTCTTTGTCATGGTAATCCTCAGAAAACGCTAAAACGGAATCAGGTATCAGGGCTTCTGTTTCAGGCCTCGCTCGGGATCATCTCTCCCTTTCCAGAAAGCCGGATCACATCGAATGGGCAGGCAAGGACACAGACGCCGCAGCCCGCGCAGAGCTCGGCTTTCACGTCAAGGTGTATTGACTTCCCGTTCTTAACTGCGTAAATCTTCTCGTTCGTCACCGGGTCCACCGTATGAAGTTCAAGTGCATCAACCGGACATGCGACGACGCATTGGCCACAACCGGTGCATTTTTCTATATTTACGTGTACTGAAAACGCCATACCAATCACGCCTACTTTGTAGTCGATATTTTCTATGTTATTGAGCCAGTTAATTATAGTTATCTGAATTCACATGAGGGGTATACATAATTCACTAACTCTAATCCAAAAGTTAGAACAAAACATTATACTATGAGCGATACTGGCTCGTATTTGCTCCCTCCATAGAATCATTAAATGAAAAACTTTAATATAGTTAAATGAAGCTAATCAACATTTGCAATACAGATCTTGTGAACAAGACAACAATCCGCTTACAATCGTTA
>NZ_PMZU01000003.1:10801-12497 GCF_003170075.1 Methanoregula sp. | reverse complement strand
TCGCCGTGTCGCGTGAGCATCGGGCGGGCCAGGTAAGATCAGGCCTGCTCAACAGGACAGGCACACGGCAGCGGTCCGGGCGGGTCATGGCTACACGGCGCGGTTACGGGGCGCATCAGCGACCTGTCGCGCTGTGTGCCTGGGTGGGCCAGCATGAACAAAAAAGATAATGCCGGACGACGTATAGTGTACCAACCCGGCAGGGCTCTTGATTGGACTCATGGTGTCCCTGTCCGGGCCACCGTTTATCCGCAATAAAAAAGGATTTTTTTCTTCATCCGGTGCAACCGCCATACAAAAAATTTCCACAGTCCCCAGATGGTGATCCGGTTTTTGCGGTGCTCCCAGAATTCACGCCTGCTGATCACGGAGGCCTCTCTATTCCGATGTAATCCCGCTCGGGAGTGGATCTGATATCCATGCGATCGCATCCAGCCGCTGTCTCTCGGCAACCAGATTATCTAAGCCTTCCCATGCTGCCTTCGCTTTCCATGATGCGATGATCTCATCGTGCCTGCTGCGGAGATCCTGCGCTTGGGCCAGTAACCGGAATGCCCGGCTCTCTAGCTCGGGCAGGGTGGTTTCGATGCGTTCGAGTTCTTCGAGGACCTTTACCGGCATGGCATCAAAAATTGTGTTCATGCTGTCACCCCTTCCGCTGCATCGGTCCCGCTGGCACCGGTGGGGACAGGGGCCGAAACCCCGATCATAAAATCCGCTGCCTTCTCTGCTCTGCCCGCTGCATACATCACGAGATCTGCATCGGCTTTGATCGCCGTTGCCCAGTTCTGGAGATAGGCTGCCTGATTCTGAACAATCGCCGATGAATCAATGCCGGTGAGAGCTGCCAGGTAAGCACTCCCGATCTCGGCGACCAGTTCCTCGCGTCCGTAGGTGTCGGAACCGAAGCAGACCGGATCGGTCCGCTTGAACCGTTCGAGCCGTGGCCCGGTGGAGTGGACGCACTCATGAAACATCGTCGCGTAATAGTGTTCCGACGTTCTGAACTGGCAGATATCCGGGATGGTGATCCTATCCATCTGCGGGAGGAATGCGGCCCGGTCTCCTGCGGTGATTGTTATATTCTCTCGGCCTGTGTAGTCATGAATGACCGCATCGCATCCGAGAAGGTGGAGATTCTCTTTTACATCGGGGAGTTTGTACCCCTGCTCTATGTAATCGGTTTGTGCGACGTTGAAGACAACGAAGGCTTTTAGAAACCGGATTTGTTTTTTATTTTCGGTCTCCTTACCGTTCTCATCCTTCTTTGTCTCGGTCTTGACAGTCCGGCCCGCGTAGATAATCCCGTGGCCGTGCTCGCCCTTCTGGACCTGAAGCCCTGCGGCGAGATACTGCCGGTAGGTTGCCCAAAAAGGGAGGGGATAGGGACCGAGCCCGAGAATTAACCGGTTCAGCCCGGTGTATGCTCTGCCGCTGAAAAGATTTCGCGGGCCGTTCTCGGTCCACGGTTTCAACCAGGGGATTTTTCCCTCTGATAATGCTTTGATGATCCGCTCGTTGATCTGCGCTTTTACATCAGCGGCTTTCATGCGTGCACCCCGGCGGGCTGGGTGGTTGCTGCGAGAGGCTGTACCGGGCGCATAGTCGAGACATTCGCATATTTCCGCTCCCCCTTGAGCATCCCTTTTAGCTGTGCGAGTGGGGAGACGTACTGCACATCGTTGATCGTTATCAT
>NZ_PMZU01000003.1:10151-10790 GCF_003170075.1 Methanoregula sp. | reverse complement strand
GCGGGCCAGTGGTCTTCGAGCCTTCGGACTTCCCCGGCTGGGATCACTGCTTGCATAGTCTTGACATCGATACGGACCGAGCCGTTATAGAGACGCGCGGCCCCTATGTGCTCGAACTTCACATCTGTGTTTGTTGTTGGACTCATGGTGTTTTTCACCATACATCTATCGACGTTAGCCCTTATAACTCTCCGCCGTGCGCAGGGTGAAAGTGAAAGCGGTGCGCTGTCCGATTTACGAAATAAAGATTTTGCGTAGAATTTTGTTCACGCTTGGCCCGCCCAGGCACACAGCGCGACAGGTCGCTGATGCGCCCCGTAACCGCGCCGTGTAGCCATTACCCGCCCACGCTGCAGGAAATTTTACGTTGTCCTGTTGGCATGCGACCGGTAAAAACAGTACCCGCCCGGCGCTCACGCGACACGGCGAAGATCGCCGTGTTCCGGCTCGCGCCCTCCCCCCCGGACCGAGGCTTGGTTTCGGTTGATCGGGGAACTGCATCTTGTCGCGGCTGGGCCCACCCGACAAAGCGAGCGACCGTCCGCTGATGCGTCCGGTAACCGTCGCTTTGTTTTCCCACCCGTACACCGATCCCGTGCCCCCATCAGGGGGCTATCCTGACCCGGCCCAGCGGCCCGA
>NZ_PMZU01000003.1:7833-10130 GCF_003170075.1 Methanoregula sp. | reverse complement strand
TGAGGAGCGGGCGAGAGCAGCCGCTGGTGCCGGAGCAACGCGACAAGCCAGGGGCGTACTGCATCTCAACCGGAAACCGAACGGGGAAACAAGGGCGGTGATGTAAAGCGAATCGGAGTGCAGTGAGCGAGAAGCGAGCGGAACGCAGATGAGTGAACATGACCGACCGATCTTCATCTCAGCAAAACCGTTTCCGTGGGGGAAGCCCACGCGGCGAGGGGCGGAGCCCCGTTGAGCGTAACCTCTCCGTAATTATTGTGCAGATCGCCGCCCCGCTCCGCACGCTTCGTGCACCTTCGGTGCACTCACACTTGCTACGCGGACCGGCTTACCTCGTAAAACCGCTCAAAACCCAATTTTTGATCCCCTCCCCGGAAAAAATGACCCTCATAGTGGTATCCTGGTTGGGTTTTCTAGGCCCGGATGGGCTAAAATAGGTGGCGAAAAATGCCTCGATTAAATACCCTTTGGCGGGCTTTGAGTGAGGTGCATTTCTCCCTTATTTTGGCAAACAGAGCGATTTAAAGGCGTATTTTCCACAGGAAACGAAAAGAAGGAATTAACGGGATTTCCCGGTGACTCGCATTTAGGATCCTGACCCCTTATTCCAGGGTTCTCCGACGGAGGATAGGTGATGGGGGAGATTATCTCCTCCTTTCACCCCCCCATCCCCGTAATCAACCCCACCACCTGCTGAGCTGTCACCGGGTCCACCACCCGGGTCAGCACCAGCCCCGCCATCGCAACGAACAAGGTCCAGAACACTCTCTTCACTTGCTCATTCTTCCCGAACGCTTCGATCGCTGCATCCGCATCCGCCTTCATCGCCTGCTGCATAATTTTTGGCAAAAACACAAACAGCGGCAGGAACAGAACCGCAGCACCGATGAACGCAAGCGTGATCTCCGCCCGGCCTGCAAGGAAGATCCCGACCGGGACCGCAAACACACCGGCCATCATCGCGGCCATCCCGACCTCGCCAAACCAGAAGTAATGCCGTTTATCAGAATAGTTCAATCGCTCTTCATTCGTGAGCGCTGTGAGATCAAAGATACCGAGCGTATTCAGCATCCCGTACCAGACCGCGTGTGTCTCCTCCGGGTCCGCAACGAGACCGAGGAACAGCACCGCGATCGGTACAATCAGAAGAAGAAGAGGAAGATGAGCCAGCACCAGGACCAGCCCGAGCAGACACCCGGTCCCGCAGATGGCGGCCCGGGTCTGCACCTCATTCTCGAACATCAGGACTCTCCGCAATCCGGATCTCAAACACCGGGCTTGTGTATCCGCCATTCGCCGGGCTGAAATCCCGGACCCGGCCCATCTGGGCAAACTTGCGCCGACCGGTCCAGATCTGGACGGTGTGGATACCAGGAGCACGCGGGTAAACCCGGCGGCCATCGATGTCGTGCATCTCCTCATAGGGAGGAATGTCAAACCAGTCCGGCCAGAACCGGATACCTCGCGGGATGTCGGTCCCCCGGTACAGGTCCTGCAACCTCATGGGTGAGAGGTTGTCATAAATCACATCGATGATCAAATTCTCATCAGCCTGCTCCGGGTGCAGATCCAGTTCATAGAAGATTGGATTGCGCCGCACCTCGTCCCGGGTGAGCGGGGTGTTAATCGTCAGCGGCTCAAGCCCGTCGAACTTTCCCCGGTACAGGCCGGTCACGGTTGCGACCGGCTGTATGTTCTCAGCTACCATGACACTCCTCCTTGATATGTTCATGCTCATCCCGGAGTTTCTTGAACTCCTCGACGACCTCATCATANNCCGAGCACAATTGCTAAAATTTCCGTTTCCATAGCGGTCCTCCGCACGTGACGAGCGAACCAAAAAGAGAGGTGACCGGGAGGTCTCCTCTCCCCCGGGTTTTGTTCGTCTGGCGATTCTAGGCGAGTGCCGCCACGGTGTCCGCCCAGGTCTCGACCCGGGTCCGGATGGCTTCATCCGAGTAGGACGTGAGGGTTACCCGGTCGCGGCTGAAGGTCACCTGGTACAATTCGCCGTTGGTGTCGTGGCACTTGAGGGTCGCGCTGAACGCTTCGTTCTCGGTGTCGCGGACCGCAGTGCCGCCATGGGCTGCACTGAGGGCTGCACTGGCGACAAGAGCCGTTGCCCCTGCATTGAACCCGGCGATGGTGTTGAACTTGTCCGACAGGCTGCCGACAACCTTTGCATCGGAGTCCTGGTAGACGATCTTCACCGTGTACCCTTCCTTGGTCTTTTCTACCGGGTCATGGTTCAGCCCGGCGGTCATATAGGCTACGCATGCAAACGGGTTGTCGGTGAT
>NZ_PMZU01000003.1:0-7810 GCF_003170075.1 Methanoregula sp. | reverse complement strand
TCTCTGGCTCCCGCCCTTGGGCCCTTGGGCTAAAATAGTACTCTGTAGGACGGGGAATTTAGGTTTTTATGAAGGGAGACGAGGGAAGACCAAAATAATTTTCCGACGGGTAAAAAATGAGGCTCGTGGAAAATTAAAAAAAAACACTATAACAATCTCGACTCCTTTTCCCGCAACCATTCCTGAAGGAGCATTTTGAAAAAGGATTTTGCCTCGGACAGAGTCATTGGTTTCGTCGGAATAGGATGAGCTCTTTCCGTTGCATGGCGAGCATCAATTCCCGTTGTCGTGAAAGAATTTGCAGTTTTTGTGAATTCATCCGCCATTTTTTTGTACTTACCGCCTCTCATGACGGGTCCAAAATGATCTTCTTCCAGGACTTCGAGCACTTTGTAAAGTCCATACCATGAATTAAAATCGTTATTGATAAACGAGAACGCTTTCGTAACTTTCGCATCCGTGGCGGCAATTTTGATCCATGCCTGAACTGGATCCGCCGGGTGAAACACTTCTTCGGTCCCGTCTGCATGGAGTATAGACAGGCTCGCCGAACACCGCATGTGAACTGATGCCGATCCTTCTAGAAAATAGTGCCGGTGACCAGCGTCGTCAATCTGTAAAATGCCGTCATTTTCGAGTTTTTTCCGGGCATCCAAAGATAACAGGATTCCCGCATTCATCGATGTCAAAATGTCGGCAGAAATTTTCCTTACTTCATCTGGGGAGGAACACGATCGGAATTCTTCTGATTTCAACAGGAAATTATCTTTGTCTTGCGAGATGCATAATTCCGGCGTTGTAAATACTTTTGATAATTCTTCGAGATCGCTTGAATCCCCGCTGAGCTGCACAACCCATTCCATAAAAATAACCTTGCTTTTTTAGTTGAATTCGTTCACTATTCAAGTAACTGCGTTAGCAGGTCAAGTATGCGTTCAATAAAATCCGATCATTTAAGCAATTAAACCGCACCACATAACACTAAGAAAGGTGTCCCATGCCTGTGTCAAACCCGAAGGTCGATCTTAAATCCAAATCCATCTCTGAAGAGCAGAAGGAAAAACTGCGACAACTTTTCCCGGAAGTATTTACCGAAGGAAAAATCGACTGGGAACGACTTCAGCTCACGCTTGGCGCTGATGTTGAGACCGGAAAGGAGCGGTTCGGGTTGACGTGGCGGGGCAAGGCGGAGTGCTTCAGGATCATTCAGGAGCCGAGCATCGGGACACTCAAACCGGTCAAGGGAGAGTCGGTCGATTGGGATACAACAGAGAATCTCTTCATCGAAGGCGACAATCTCGAAACTCTGAAACTTCTCCAGAAGTCCTACTATGGCAAGGTCAAGATGATCTATATCGATCCTCCGTACAACACGGGCAACGAGTTCATCTACCCCGATAAATTTTCCGAATCGCTTGATACTTATCTGGCTTACACCGGTCAGGTAAATGCCGAGGGGAAAAAGTTCTCGACAAACACCGAGACAACGGGGAGGTATCACTCGAACTGGCTGGATATGATGTATCCCCGGCTCTTTCTGGCCCGAAACCTGCTGAGGGATGATGGCGCCATCTTTGTCTCAATTGACGACCATGAGGTCCACAATCTTCGCGAGATGATGAACGAGATTTTCGGGGAGGAAAATTTCATTGCGTCGATCATATGGCAAAAAGTCTACTCGCCAAAAAATACAGCAAAATATTTCTCCGAAGATCATGACTACATCATAATTTATTCGAAAAATGCGGAGATCTGGCGTCCTGAATCTCTACCAAGAAGTGATGAGGCTAATTCTCGATATATTAACCCGGATAATGACCCTCGTGGACCTTGGAAACCCAGCGATTTAACCGCACGAAATTATTACAGTAAAGGTCAGTATGAAGTAACAAGTCCATCCGGAAAAAAATTCAAATCCGGTGTAGGGAGATACTGGCGTTCTTCTTATGAGCGATTTCTTGAGCTCGATAAAGATAACAGGATCTGGTGGGGTCAAACAGGAAGTAATATGCCAGCTGGAAAGCGGTTTTTATCAGAAGTAAAACAAGGTTTTGTTCCGCAAACATTATGGAAATACGAGGACGTCGGTCATACTCAAGAAGCGAAAAAAGAGTTACTGGAATTCGTAACCTTTGAACAAAATGAGAATGTTCTGAATACCGTCAAACCGACCCGGCTGTTACAACGTATTCTCCAGATTGCGACGGACGGGACCGAGAACGAGATCATCCTGGATTTTTTCGCAGGCAGCGCCACGACAGCTCATGCAGTCCTCTCACAGAATCAATTGGATGGTGGTAACCGGTCCTTCATAATGGTTCAGCTTCCTGAATTGTTACCGATTCCGGAATCAAAATTGAAATCAATCGTGGATATCGGAAGGGAACGAGTCCGGCACGTAATCAAGAAAATTGGTGACACGCGAAAGGACGCAGCAGAACAGAAAAATCTCTCGAATGAGCCGGAGACGGTAGCAGACCTTGGCTTCCGTGCCTTCCGCCTCGACACCTCGAACTTTACCGTCTGGGACGGGAGAGTTCCGGCGAATGGTAAGGTCGAAAAACAGATCGAACTCTTCATCGATCATATCGACCCGCACAGCACCGATGAGGAGATTCTTTACGAACTCCTCCTTAAATCGGGCTTTGCACTCACAACACCGGTGGCGGAAAAGAAGATCGCCGGCAAAAAAGTGTTCTCCATTGACGACAATGCACTCCTCATCTGTCTCGAACACGATCTCACGAAAGACCTCATCGTGAAGATGGCCGAGATCAAACCGGCGCGGGCCATCTGCCTTGACGCAGGATTCAAAGGCAATGACCAGCTCAGGACCAACGCAATGGAGATCATGAAATCGCACGGCGTTACTGATTTCAGGACCGTTTGAACGGAGTGAATGATGGCAAAAAAACCGGTGAAATCCAAAACCGCTATACCCGCTGAACCCATCCTCCCGCTCGTTCAGGAGATCCGGGACCTGGTGCAGAGCGCACGGCGGGCAGCGGCACAGAATGTTAATACCCTGCAGGTCATCACCAACTTCGAGATCGGACGCCGACTCGTGGAATATGAACAGAAGGGGAGCCGCCGGGCAGGATATGGGGAGCAGATCCTGGACGAAATCTCACAACGTTTGACGGAAGAATTCGGACGTGGATTTTCATCAACAAATCTCAGATATATGCGTCGTTTCTACCTCGAATACAATGATTCACCTCCTCAAATTCAGCAGACAGTGTCTGCTAAATCTATGACCATTGTCCAACCGGAAGTACCAATTCAGCAGACAGTGTCTGCTAAATTGACAAAGCAGTTCACCCTCAGCTGGTCGCACTACGTCTTCCTCCTGAATATCGGCAACCGGGATGAGAGAAAATTTTATGAGATCGAATCGAAGGAGAACCAATGGTCGCTTTCTGAGCTCAAACGACAATTTAACTCCGGAATCTACGAACGCCTCGCACTCAGCCGGGATAAAAAGGGTGTCAAGGCTCTCGCCCAAAAAGGTCAGATCGTCGAGAGACCCGGAGATCTGCTTAAAGATCCCTACATTCTTGAATTTCTCGGACTCAATGAGGAAACAGACTACTCCGAAAGCGATCTCGAATCCGCCATCATCGACAAACTGGAAGCCTTTCTCCTGGAACTCGGCAAAGGTTTCCTCTTCGAAGCACGGCAGAAACGATTCACGTTTGATGCCGACAATTTTTTTGTGGACCTCGTCTTCTATAACCGTATCCTCAGGTGCTATGTCCTGATCGACCTCAAGATCGGAAAATTAACTCACGAGAACCTCGGCCAGATGCAGATGTACGTCAATTATTATAACCGTAAGGTGAAACTCGACGATGAGAACCCGACCATCGGTATTATCCTCTGCAAGACAAAGAACGACGCTCTCGTCAATCTAACGCTGCCAGAGAACGCCAACATCTATGCTCCGCAATACCAGCTCTACCTACCCTCGAAGGAAGAACTGAAAAAGAAACTGATTGAATGGTCAGAAATCGGTCCCGACACACCGGAGGCAACATAACTCATGATGAAGTTCAGGTTCGATCCCCACCAGCAATACCAGCGGGATGCAATCGATGCCGTAACCGGACTCTTTGAGAGCCAGACGCTGAGCGCCGGCGACTATGAAGTCTCGCTCAATCCTCTCCTCGAATCTTCAGGCCAGGTACTCATCCAGAACGAACTCGGGTACGGCAACCGGCTCGTCATTGACGATATAACCCTCAGTAAAAACTTAAAAGCAATCCAGAAAAAGAACGACATCTTCTCTGCCGACGACATCCCCGGCAAAGGAAAGAATTTCACCGTCGAAATGGAGACCGGGACCGGTAAAACGTATGTCTATCTCCGGACCATCTTCGAGTTGAACAAAAAGTATGGGTTCAGGAAGTTCATCATCGTCGTCCCGTCCATCGCCATACGCGAAGGCGTACTCAAATCCATCGAGATGACCCTCGACCATTTCCGGGATTTATACAACAACGTCCCCTTCACCTATTTTGTGTACGACTCGAAGAGGGTCAGCCAGCTCAGGAGCTATGCAGCAGGCAACGATCTGCAGATCATGATCATCAATATCGACGCCTTCAACAAAAAAGAGAACAACATCATCCACGACACCCGGGACCAGATGGGCGGAAGGCGACCGATTGAATTTATCCAGACCACCAACCCGGTCGTCATCCTCGATGAACCCCAGAATATGGAGAGCGGGAAGTCAAAGGAAGCTATCGCATCGTTAAACCCGCTCTGCACGCTCCGGTATTCGGCTACGCACCGCGATCTCTACAACCCCGTCTATAACCTCGGCCCGGTCCAGGCATTCCAAATGAATCTCGTCAAAAAGATCTCGGTTGCCTCCGTCCTCGCGGAGAATGATCCCACGCAATCCTACATCAGAATTGAAGAAATCCATCTCGACAAAACGCCGCTCAAAGCCAAGATCCAATTCTATAAGATGGGCACTGCCGGCCCGAAACTCACATCGATCACGGTTAAAAAAGATGATGATCTCTACCAGAAATCGGGTGAGAACACCATCTACGAAAACGGGTTCACTGTTGCAGAAATCAACGCCCAGCCCGGCAGGGAATTTATCAAATTTGCCAATGGTATCAGAATGAGACCCGGGCAGGAACAAGGCGGGTCCCGGCAGGATATCGTTAAAAAACAGATTAAAGAAACTATCAAAACGCATTTTGAAAAGGAATGGCAGTTGAAGGACAAGGGCATCAAGGTACTCTCGCTCTTCTTCATCGACCGCGTGGAGAATTACCGGAAATATACCGACACCGGGCTGCTGAAAGGGATCTACGCCGAATGGTTCGAGAAAGCATATTGCGAGCTTGCAAAGGAGTATACGAACGCCGGTCTCACCATCCTGCCCCCTGAAGGAGTTCATAACGGTTATTTCTCGAAGGACCCCAAAGGGCACTTCAAAGATACCGAAGGCCGCTCAAAACTTGACGAGGATACGTACAGTCTCATCATGAAGGACAAGGAAAAACTGCTTGACCCGGAGAACCCCCTGAAATTCATCTTCTCGCACTCCGCCCTACGGGAAGGATGGGATAATCCGAACGTCTTCCAAATCTGCACTCTCAATGAATCCGTCTCTTCCCTGAAAAAACGCCAGGAGATCGGCCGGGGCATGAGGCTGCCGGTGAACAAAGACGGTGAACGGATCTTCAATGCAGAAATAAACAATCTCGTCGTAGTAGCGAATGAGAGTTATACGGACTTTGTCGCCGCACTCCAGAGCGAATTTGAGGAAGAAGGCATTGTCTTCGGACGCCTGCCCGTGGAAGCATTCCAGGGACTTCGTATCGGAAAGCCCGGAGAAGAAAGATCCCTCACAGCGGAAGAAACACAAGAACTCCGGACTCACATCCAGGAGAACGGTTGGATCGAAGACGACGGGAAAATTAACGATGCATTCAGCCAGGCGGTTGAAAACCATACTTTCGTTGTCCCGGAAAAATTCAGGCCTGTAACCAATCAGATCATTGAGATCATCGACCGGCATAAGATCGAGAATCACGTCACCCGGTACAGTCCGAAGAAGAGTAAAATCAGAGAGGATGTACTGCATGATCCGGAATTCGAAAAGTTCTGGAATGCCATCAGCCAGAAGACAATTTACTCTGTTAACTACGATACCGACGACCTTGTAAAACGAACTTCCGCCGCAATAAAAAAGGTGGAGAAGATCGAGCCGCTGAAAATTACCACCAGGATCGCCGATATCACGTTCGAAACGAGCGGGATAAAAGCGCAGGAAGTAAGAACCCCCGATCAGGAGTACTTCACGCAGAGGACCCATGTCCCAGATATCCTTTCGTACATCCAGAGCAGGGTCGAGCTGACCCGGCACACCATCTACGCAATTCTCAAAAAGTCAGGACGCCTCGACGATTTTGTCAAAAATCCTCAGGTATTCATGGACGCATCGGTAAAATGTATCCAGGACGAGCTGAACCGGATAATCATTGAGGGAATACAATACGAACGGTTGAACGAGATCGCATTCGAAATGAGCCGGTTCAGGACGCAGGAACATGAGAAGGAATTCATCAACGACCGTATTGTTCCGACCAAAAAATCACTTTATGATTACATCACCTACGATTCCATCACAGAGAAGAAATTTGCCGAGAGTCTTGAATCGTTAAAAGACATCAAATATTTTATCAAATTACCGGCGTGGTTCAAGGTCCCGACTCCAGTGGGACAGTATAATCCGGATTGGGCCATCCTGAAAAAGAACGGGAAAATTATCTACATGATTCGGGAGACGAAGGGCACGAAAGATGCACTAGGTCTCCGTGGTCTTGAAAAAGCCAAGACCGATTGCGGTGAGAAGCATTTCGAGGCGATTGGAATTGATTATCGGGTAGTGACCGGGATTGAGGATGCTGGGTTGTAAGATAGGTCCTTATATGGCCCCATCTTCTCGGAAAAATGTAAAAATATAATGAGTGAACAGAAAAAAAATTATTTAAGCCGTTTGCGATAACTTTCCACAACAGCCTGCATATCGAGCTCATATTGTTTTTTTAGCCGATCATAGTATAAATCAGGCACAAGTGATCCGAAAATTCTACCATGATAAATAAAATTTTGAATTTCACGGCACTGAGTTAGAGTGATTGAATCCGGTTTTTCAATTCCCTTTTCAATAAGATCATTAACAACATTTTCTTTCTGTTCTTTTTCACTTGCGAGTGCGATTTGATTTCGAGAGACATCAATACCGAGATGTATTGCTGCAAATTGAGGAATGAAAATACCAATCAAATAGTCAAAAAGGCCAATATTCAAAACTATTCCGAAAATAATACCACCGACTAGTAACACAAAAGTACATAGCAAAATAAAATATCCATACTCACGTCGTAAACGCCAGTCCCAAACAATATTTGATCTCTGGCAAATCAGGACCCTCAATGGGTACAGGAAGGAACTTGTATCAGCGTACCAGTTTTTTAGCGTTTCACGATCGCCGGTAAAATTTCTGTTTGCAGAATGTATTAATTCTGAAGTGACTTTTTTACCGACTAATATTTCGTTCCAGGGCAAACCGAACAAATCAACATCAAATTGTTCTTGTACGGTTGCTGCTTTTTTTATTGATTCAGCTTCAAGGTGTCTCAAAAATATTTCTGATAATAATGCCCATGCAGCGCCGATTATTGTGATTGTGGGTCTACAATCTGTGAAAAAATAAAATAAAATTGGTCCAAAAATCGCAAGAATAACCGAAAAAATTGTTCGCATCTGACGGTATGTTTTG
>NZ_PMZU01000064.1 GCF_003170075.1 Methanoregula sp. | reverse complement strand
ACCGAGACCGAGTACGGCTGGGACAAGAAAGTAAAGATGCGCCTCCCGATCTTTACCGGGGCGCTCGGCTCTACGGAAATTGCACGGGCAAACTGGGAACACTTCGCAGTCGGCGCCGCCATCTCCGGCATCACACTCGTCTGCGGTGAGAACGTCTGCGGTATCGACCCTGGCCTCAAGCTTGACGCCAAGCATAAGGTCAAGGAATCTCCCGAGATGGACCGCCGTATCAACACCTACAAGAAATTCCACAACAAGTACGGTGAAATCCTCGTCCAGATGAATGTCGAGGACACCCGGCTTGGTGTTGCCGAGTACGTTGCCAGTAAGCATAATCTCGATACTATCGAGCTCAAGTGGGGACAGGGCGCAAAGTGCATCGGCGGTGAGATCAAGGTCAAGTCCCTTGAACGCGCCATCGAACTGAAAAAGCGCGGTTATATTGTCCTCCCTGATCCGACCTTAAAAGAGAACCAAGCCGCCTACAAAGCCGGTGCGATCAAGGAATTTGAGCGCCACTCGCGCCTCGGTTTTGTCGCAAAGGAAGGATTCCTCGCAGAGATCGACCGTCTCCGCGACATCGGTTTCAAGCGTATCACGTTAAAGACCGGCGCGTACTCCATGGTCGAGCTCGCAATGGCGCTGCGCTACTGCTCCGAAGCAAAGATCGATCTCCTCACCATTGATGGTGCACCCGGCGGTACTGGCATGAGCCCGTGGCCGATGATGAACGAATGGGGTATTCCGTCGTTCTACCTCCATTCACTGGCATATGAATTTGCCGTCAGACTTGAGAAGAAAGGCATGCACGTTCCGGATCTTGCATTCGCCGGAGGTTTCTCTGATGAACCCAGCGTCTTCAAGGCACTTGCGATGGGCAGCCCGTACGTCAAGGCGGTCTGCATGGGCCGCGGCCTCATGATCCCCGGCTTTGTCGGCAAGAACATCGAGAAATGGCTACAGGCCGGCGATCTGCCCAAGTCAGTCTCGAAATACGGCAGCACGGTTGAAGAGATCTTTGTCTGCTATGAGGAACTCAAGGAGAAATTCGGTCCCCGTATGAAGGAGATCCCAATGGGTGCAGTGGGTGTCTACACCTACGCGTCCAAGTTCCGCACCGGCCTCCAGCAGCTTATGGCAGGCAGCAGGAACTTCCGGGTCTCGACCATATCGCGCAACGACCTGATGGCACTCACCGAGGACGCGGCCGAGGTCTCCGGCATTCCGTACGTCATGGAAGCCAGGTACGACGAGGCCATGGGTGCGCTGCTGGACTAACCAGCAACAAACACATATACGACGAAAAAAGCTGGGCCGGGGAAAGTCCCGGTTACCCCGCCCCGGTCGTTTCCTTATTTTTTTGCCGGATCAGGAATGGAAAATATTTTGAGGATCTCTAACGAGATCTTGGTCCCGAGCGTTGGCTGGAGCGATTCTATCCAGAGGAAAAACCCCACCCGGGACGGTGTCGGACGTTCAAACCGGAAATTGCCAGCCTTTGTCTGTACCATCTTGAGGTACTCTTTTTTCTGCCGGGATCTGAGGTAGATGATCAGCTCGTAGCCGGGGAGATCTGTTGCAAGGATCGCTTTTGAGAAATAGGTGAAAAATTCACTGTACTCGATACGCCTGCCCTTGACCACAAGGCCGTACTGGTCGCAGACCGCCTTTATCGCATGCGGGTAGAGCGCCCCGAAGAGGATCTTTTTGACGAGCGCCTCGGTATCGGTTGCCGGTGCTATATTCTTCCTGCCCCGGCCGTGCGTGATTTCGGAAAAGATCCGGTTCCTGAACTCATCGTGGTATTTCCGGTAGTCGATCGGATGTTTGAGCGGGATATCGGTAGCGCGGATTAGTTTTGGGTGGTTGGTGGGTTTTGTGTACAGGATCCGGGGCCGGTAGTGCTTGACAAGCGCTTTGATCTGCTCGCAGGAACTGGTGTGGATGATGGCATTGTCCGGATCCTTTGCAAGCCTTTTTACGACAGAGTAGTTGGAGATGTCAAAGGATGAGATGAGAAGGAATGAGACATGCTCCTGGCCGTACAGGTACCCGAGCAGCCGTTTCTTGAACGCAATCTCGATCTCGAATTCCTTTAAGTCTGCCGGAGACGTCACGACTTCCCCAAAGGCAACGTGATCATCTGCATCCACGAGGATCAGGTCAAATTCCGCAAGGTCCTGCCCATTTCCCCGGAACGTGATGTCCCCGTATTTCGAGTAAAAGATCCCGTTTTGTCCCAGGCATGCCTGTGCACCGGCGTGTGGTGCATCCGCTCCTTTGCGGGCGATGTACCTAATGCAGTCGGATTTCAGGGAAATCTCTAAGAACATCTCGTAGACGATCGCCTCGAACCAGCGTCCTTCAGCGGTTCGCATGGGCTCAATATCAGGAGAAAAAAGTTTTTTGCGCTCGATCGTATTCATGTGCCGCGTGGCGTTGAGCGCTATAGCCGCAGTGGGTTTAAAATTTTTAAAATTTGAATTCAGCCACGGGATCATGATTGCTTACTTACATTTTTAGCCGGCAGAGTAAATAACAATCTGCATTTGATAGACGGCTGGCCCGGGGGACACGTTCCCGGGTGAGGATAGACACCGGTAACAAAAGGGGCTGGTATGCCGGCAGGGAATCCGAAATAAAAAAATTCCGGCCCGTGATTTTGGCCGGAAGAGCGGTGTGCCTGGTTGAAACGTTTTTTTAAACAGGAGCAGGGGGAGGTGGATCCTGCTATCCTGAATTGAGATTGCTGCATCTGTTGGACGGTAGATCTGCGGTTGCTGCTTTTATGACTCCACATCCCCGGTTCGGATCCGTATGGATTTCTCGACCGGGAAGATGAAGATCTTTCCATCCCCGATCTTTCCAGTCCGTGCGGCCCCGGTCAGGGTCGCAATCAGATCGTCAACATCCTTGTCTCGGATAACGATCTCGAGTCTGACTTTGGGCAGGAGATCGACGGTCATCTTGCCGCCACGGTACTCAAGGGAGATACCTTTCTGCTCGCCCCGGCCTTTGACCTCGCTGATCGTCATGCCGACATAACCTTTGTCTTCAAGCGCTTTTTTCACGAACTCGAATCTTTCAGGTTTGATGATTGCAATTATCATTTTCATGGTAATCACCTGGATTATACTTGAGCCCGCTCCCCATGCTGGGAGATGTCGAGCCCTACATATTCCTCTTCCTCAGTCACGCGCAGCCCGATGGTTTTGTCCACGATGATGGCCAGGATATACGTGACCACGAAGGCGTAGATGACTGCCGACCCTGCCCCGACAATCTGGGCAATGAACTGGTGGACGTTGCCCTCGAGAAGTCCCGAGTAGCCGTTGACGGCTGCGGATGCAAAGATACCGGTTGCGAGTGCACCCCACAGGCCGCCCATACCGTGGACTGCCCATGCATCGAGACTTTCATCAATGCCTTTGCCCTGCCTCCAGAGCATGATACCGTAGCAGAGTGCACCGGCTACTGCACCGATCACGATCGAAGCCATAGGGGTTACGAACCCGGCAGCCGGTGTGATGGCGACTAGACCTGCCACTGCACCGCTGACAAACCCAAGCGAGCTCGGCTTGCCGCCATGTGCCCATGAGACCAGCAGCCATGTCATTGCTGCGGCTGCTGCCGCCGTGTTGGTGGTGACAAATGCGCTCACCGCGAGGCCGTTTGCTGCAATGGCGCTTCCTGAGTTAAACCCGAACCAGCCGAACCAGAGAAGCACAGCACCGAGGATCGACCACGGGATGTTGGCCGGTTCCATCCCGTACTTGCCGTACCCGACACGTTTACCGATCACGAGTGCCAGCGCAAGCGCGGCAAACCCTGAACTGATGTGCACGACCGTGCCGCCGGCGAAATCTATCGAGCCGAACTGTGCGGTCCAGCCGCCGCCCCACACCCAGTGGGCGAGCGGGTCGTAGACGATCGTTGTCCAGAGCAGCGCAAAGACCAGGTATGCACTGAACTTTATACGCTCGGCAAAACCGGACGTGACGATTGCCATCGTGACCGTTGCAAACACGAGCTGGAATACCATGTACAGCATGCCCGGAATAAGCGTACTGTACGGCCCGGGGTCCATGCCTACGCCATTCAGGCCCAGGTACTGCAGGTTACCGATAAATCCACCGACATCCGGACCAAACGCAAGCGAGTACCCGATCAGCACCCACTGGATGCTGACGAGAGCAAAGGCCACAAACGACAGCGTGATCATATCGATGAAGTTTTTCTTCCGGACAANNATATCGATGAAGTTTTTCTTCCGTACAAGACCCCCGTAGAAGAACCCGACTCCCGGGGTCATTATCATGACGAGGGCCGTTGAGGCGAGCACCCATGCAATTGCTCCAGAATCCATAACCATTCAACTCACCTGATAAACACAATACCGATTTTATGCCGGAACCGGTATAATATTTGATCATACCGGCAGGCACAGGATCCTCCTCCGGAACCGGATGGTGTCTGAAAGACCAGCGAGGGGTTCCGGATAAGAAGTCCGGTTCTCGTTGTGGTGGCTGGTTTTTCCCATTCATCCGCGTTTCAGATTTGGATCATTTGCTCACATTATAGGAAGGAAGTTGTATTC
>NZ_PMZU01000006.1 GCF_003170075.1 Methanoregula sp. | reverse complement strand
CCGATGCTCACGCGACACGGCGATGGTCGCCGTGTTCCGGCTCGCATCCTCCCACCCCCGACCGGAAACCGACCCCCGTAGGAGTTATCGCTACATACTGCCCGCCCTTAATAAGGGCGGGAGGAGCGAAGCGGGCGGTGGGTCGTGGCCGCAGTGGCCCGAGTGAGCGCCGCTTCAGGGTGCGAAGGTAACGAGCCGCATCAGCGGTGAGTCCGAGCCCCTGATGCGTCGCGCGAACGAGTCACCGAACGTTACGCATATGCCCGATCAACAGCGACGAACACGATGCGAAGCATGGTGTGAGGAGCGAGCCGGGCAGCCGCCGGCGCTGGAACGGAGTGACGAGCCGGGGGCGTCATCCTACCAACAGGGCAACCTCAAAAAGCAGCGAGGTGATGTGAAGCGAGCCGGAGCATCAGCGAGGACGAGTGAACATGACCGAGCGTCTTCATCTCTCTTGTTCGGTTGAGAGAGGATCGCCGCCCCGCTCCGCACGCTTCGTGCACCTTCGGCGCACTCGCACCTGCTCCGCGGACCGGCTTACTTTGTGCTTCTCTTTTTCAGCGAGTTCCACCAGTTTCTTGAATCTTGGATCGTTTTGAAATTGTTCTAGATTTTCTCTAATTATATCCAATTCTGACATTTTTCGTTCGATTTCATGCAATTCTTCCCATCTTTTTTTCTGCTCCTCTTGGAGATAACGAATCATGAACTCCTGGTATCGCAATTCTCTTTCAATATCAGAAATGTCGCTTTTATCCATGCGTTAAAAATTTCTTGATGTCTTCATATAACAGCGGCGTTTTTGATTTTTTACGGGATTCAGAAATGTTGGGGAAGCCCACGCGGCAAGGGGCCGTGCCCCGTTGAGCGTCCTCATCTCGAATTCTTCATATCTTATGACCTGATGTGGATTTTAATATCTCATGCGCGAAATGGAATAAGACAAGTTTTCTTTACGGGAATTTGCCGAATGTATTCAACCAAGACATGACCCACCCCCGTAGTGTAGCGGTCAATCATGCAGGACTTTGGATCCGGCGACACCAGTTCGAATCTGGTCGGGGGTATGCGGAGCGAAATACGGGTAATTGTCGCCCATTTATCAAAAATAGGTCAAATTTGAATCGTTTTTGTTTATGATGACAATTTTTAGAGTATCGAACTCAGAGCGAACGCGAGCCCGTAGAGCTGAACATGACCGAGCGTCTGCAGATCAGATTGTCATGAGAAATACCTCATAGATCTCTTACTTCGGGAAGGTGCTCGTGGTAATGAAAAAGATCCTTCAAGGAAATTATTATGAGATTCTGGTTAAGACAATCACCAGCCCGAATGAAAATAGGGTACAGACAGAAGGTTTATGCTCAATCTGTCCGTATGGATGCGTGTTGAATAGACCATGACACTTGGAAAAATCCCCATTTACTCAAGTGCAACCGGAAAGGTTGAGCTCGTCGAACCTTTCGAAAAGACCGAAGCGGAATGGCGATCGATCCTTCCTCCCCAGACTTTCGAGGTTGCACGAGGGAAGGGCACCGAGCCTGCATTTACCGGCGCCTATCACAATACCCACGATGATGGCATCTACCAGTGTGCTTGCTGCGGGACTGACCTCTTTGATTCGAAAGACAAGTTTGAATCCGGTACCGGCTGGCCAAGTTTTACTGCACCGATATCAAAAGAGAATGTAAAAACGCATGAAGACCGGAGTTTCGGGATGTCCCGGGTCGAGATCCTCTGCGCCCGGTGCGGAGCCCACCTTGGCCATGTCTTCAACGACGGTCCGGCCCCGACTCACATGCGGTACTGCATGAACTCCGCATCGCTTAAACTGGTGAAGCGGGGCGTGAAGTAAAAAAAATCTTTTTTATTATTATTCAGAGACCATAAAAGCTGCTGTTCAGGTTGCCGGAGTTCGAGTATCCCCGGCTCTCCCAGTATCCCCGGTAATTCGGATCATTGGTGAGCTCGATCTTTTCGACCCATTTGATCCATTTGTAGCCCCACTTGTCTTCAGCGACGAGCTCGAAGGGATAGCCCCGCTCGGCAGGCATCGTGACGTTGTTCATCTTGTATGCCATGATGATGTCGTTGTCCATGAAGTAGGAAAGGGGAAACGATGTGGTATACCAGTCATGGGCAGTCAGGACCACTGTGTTTGCCCGGGGGTCGATCCCGGCATCCTTGATCAGGTCGCGGACGAGCACGCCTTCCCAGAAGATTGTCGCATCCCAGCCTTCCACGCAGTGGAGCGTGACGACTTTCGAGTAATGCTGGTGATTATCGAGGATTTCCCGGTACGTGGAGACTTTTGTCGATGTTGTAAGACCCGTGACGGTCAGGAGGTAATCGGATTCATTGATATGCTGGGGCCCGAGGATCGAGTTCTCGTGGAAGTCGGTGATGGACGAGAGAGGCTTTCCCTGATAGGACCGGACTTCGACGGCCGCGAGTGCCTTTGTCTCGCCAGATACCGGGCCTTTCTGGAGCACCGGCAGGACAAGAACCACAAATAAAACGACGGCAATTGCCGCGATCACCAGCGCCTGTTTTGAGTTCGGGAAGGTTACCATTGCAGCTTGTTGTCTGCATCATGCCACATTAAGATGAGGATCGTGCATACCGGATATTCGCCAGCCTATGAGTTTCCGGATCCTACCGGGCAGGCTTTTGTCTTCTTCCCGGAATTGAGATACACAGCAATCTCCGCTGCTGCACCAAAGATAATTCCCGCGATAAATCCCCAAGGTGAAAGCCAGCAGACGCCCTGCGATTCCGTTATCGCCATGCCGAGAAATGTGCACGCAAGGAGGATAACGACAAAATATTTCCCGGGAAGCGGACGCCGGTCACCTATCGCCCCCGCCTCACGTGTCTCTGCCCGGTAGTAGAGGACCAGGAGAATGAGCGCGATGATAAGGGCGCCGAGTGCGATGAATGTATACGTCTGGGACATAGTTGCGCCGATGAATTGTACAACTATTGCATAAATCTGGTTAAAAAGTTCGGGTTGGTGACAGTCATGCCGGATTCAGGATCTGATGCAGCTGTGAAATAGCGGTCATTGTCTTGAATCCTTTGTCCGTAATGATGTAATCCCCTCGTTCATGACGCTGGAGAATCATACCGGAATCTGTCAGTTTTTTGATGTGGAACAGGAGATTTCCGCCTCGCAGCCCGGTCAATTGTGAAATATCTGAAAATGTCCGAGTCTGGACAGTAAGTGCTTTGAGGATTTGAAAACGCTGAATATTCGCAACAGGCTCCAGCAAATCCTTTACCAAGTTATCATCGGAAATTTCTGCAATAATTTCCTTGTTTTCTCCTGTTTTCGTGTAAATGCCAAGTGATTGCATCAGGTCAACCTGCTTTTCAAAAAGCCGGTGCACTTCAGAAAAACAGGTATCACACTTGTCATAAGGCCCCTTCTTCCGCAGCACTTTCATCTGTTCCCGGTAGGATTGGATAATTTCGTCTGACACCTGCCCGTCTTTGATATGCCGGGCGGTATTTTGTAAAAAATCCATGAACAGTTCAAAGCATTTGCTCCGCATTTTGCAGTCGTTGACCATATGGGAGGAGAGATCAACTTTTGCAGAATCGACCTGGTGATTCGTGAATAAGTCTGCGTAATTTTTCTTCAGGTCCGAAAGGATCCCATCAACATGCTGCAGGTTGGCATGCTCGATGAACCGTTTCAGTTCATTCCGAAGCCCTGCAATCTCGGTTTTCAGCTCCCGTATTTCTGTCGAACCCTGTGTTGCTCCCATAGAATAATTTCCTTTCATTATGGTGGTGTGGTGTGTCTTCATTACCTTGCGGGTCATTTTTCTATACTAACTCGTTTAGTATATTTTAATGACGCTCAAGTATATATTCAGAACATAACGATGCATACCCGGTGAAAGTCCCATGACAAAATCAGTTAAGGAACAAATTCATGCACAGATTTCCGGAGCACTCGCAGGAGCGAAGTTCCCGGTCAAGACACCCGCGGATCTTATTGCAGCGTTTCCGAACGGTGCGGCTACAACCTGTCAGGTCGGGGACCTCAAGATGACTGCCGGAGAAGCCGGAAAACTGCTCAAGGCTACAGACTTTCCCTTCAAGAGTGCAAAGGCTGTCGCCGATGTAATTGTTGACCGGGCCGGCCTGTAATCTTCTTCTTTTTTGCACGATCCCTTATACTCGAATGAAGATGAAGTAATTTCAGGAAGTTCATGGATCGCGCGGCCCTCCCCTCGGTGTGGTGGGGAGGGGTAGGGGCGGGGCGATCCGGAAGACTGTAATCAAGCGCGTCACGGTCCCGGATTGAAAAAGATTCTAACTTATTGTCAGAAATCTTGTCGGGGGTATGTATTAAGTCCGCCGGAATCGGGACCCCCCTTCCTTTCAGGAAAGGGGAGGGGGCCTCCTCTTTTTTTCAGAGCCGCACCCCCGCCCCCTCCTCTTAGCACATGAGGGGGGACTACCCCCCTTATTTCCAGCACCATGACCCGTGCTTCGCATGGAATTTCATGGACGTTACGCCGGACGCCCCGGTTCCCGGACGCTTGCCAGACAGGGGGTGACCCCCTGCTCCCAAAAAACCGGAGGGGGGGAGGGGGCCTCCTCTTTTTTTCAGGGCCGCACCCTCACCCCCTCCTCCTAGCACATGAGGGGGGACTACCCCCCCTTATTTCCAGCACCATGACCCGTGCTTCGCATGGAGTTTCAGGGACGTTACGCCGGACGCCCCGGTTCCCGGACGCTTGCCAGACAGGTGGGTAGTCCCCCCTATGAGGATCATGGCGGGGGTACCCCCGCCCCTTCTGTCCGCTCTGGGCCGGGGGCCACCCCCCCACCCATGTGGCTGAGCGGGTGGGGGTACCCCCCCTCTGGGTCTTTGAGTTGGAGGGATGCAGTAAAATGAGTCCCCTGTTCCCTGGCTCTCTTGAGAAATCCTCTGTTCTCCGAAATAAACAACTGACCAAAAAAGCTAAAGTACGGTGTATCCCTGCCTTTTATCAGAGTATAGATTGTAATCTGAAGATAGCATGACGCAAAAGAACCATAGCTTAATTTTGATGGTAGTCGGACTTTCGTTTCTGGAGGGACTGGTTATATACCTCAATATGGTGGTGCATCCTGACAGTCAACCCGCCCTCACTATCGTTATCGTCATTCTTTTTGCCATCGCGAGCGGACTCTCGGTATGGTATAGAACCAGAGTTCTAGGCATGACATACTCCTGACGAATGCGAAGGATCAGATTAAAACGATTATATCCACAATTTTAAATGTCCCTCGCCACGAGGTCAGGAGACGCCGTACCGTAGATCGTTCTGGTACTATTTTTCTTTTAGAGAAATCAACGGTTTCTCCAGTGCCAGAAAAGGGAATGTTCCGGAATCCCGCCATCATTCAGCAGCGGCACCGGAACAGCTCCCGGACCAGATCCGGAATTTCTGAAGGTCGGGAAGCGACAGGAATATCCATCTTTTTGAGTTTCGCGATCTTGGACCTGGCATCGCTCTCCCCGCCTTCAACAATCGCGCCGGCATGTCCCATTCGTTTATCCGGCGGGGCTGAGACCCCGGCAATGTAGGCGACGAGCGGCACATCCGTATTCTGTGCGCCTTCTGCTTCAAGGTTTCCGCCCACCTCGCCGATCAACACCACGGCCTTTGTCTCCGGGTCCTGTGCGAACCGCTCCAGCACATCTGCAAAGGTCTGGCCGATCACCGGGTCGCCGCCGATACCGACAACCGTGCTCTGCCCGATACCTGCCCGGGTGAGTTCATCGACGACTTCATACGTGAGCGTCCCGCTCCGGGAGATGACCCCGACATGGCCCCGCGAGAAGAGATCTGCGGGCATAATCCCCATCTTCACTTCCCCGGGTGAGAGGAGGCCCGGGCAGTTGGGCCCGATCACGGCACAGCCCTTCATCTCTGCATAGGCCATCGCCTTCATCGTATCATGCACCGGGATATGCTCGGTGATCGCGACGACCAGTTCGAGACCGGCATCTGCCGATTCCATGATGGAGTCTGCCGCTGCGGTCCCGGGCACAAAGATCACGCTGGCTGTTGCGTCCTGTTCTTTGAGTGCCTCTTTTACCGTATTATAGACCGGGACGCCGTGCACCGACTGGCCCCCTTTCTTTGGCGTGACACCCGCGACAACGCCCCGCCCGCCGACCTGCCGGGCATACTCGTTCATGAGACCGATGTGGTACTCGCCCTGCCGGCCGGTCGCGCCCGCCACGATAATACCGGTCTTCTTGTCCCCGTAGATCATTTCACAACCTCCACGGCCCTTTTTACCACGAGATCCATGGTGTCGAGCATCTCGTAGCCTTTCTCCGAGAGAAGTTTTCGCCCCTCTTCCGCGTTTGTTCCCGCGATCCGCACGATTACCGGCACAGTGACACCGGAGGCAATGATGCCCCGTGCCACTTCATCGCAGCGCGTGATGCCGCCGAGCAGGTTTACCACGATGACCTTCACTGAGGGGACGCTTGCAGCGAGGCGCACCGCGTGCATCACCCGCTCGCTGTCCGCACCGCCGCCCACGTCAAGGAAATCTGCGGCCCTGCCACCGTAGAACTCGATGAGGTCGAGCGTTGACATCGTGAGGCCGGCCCCGTTCCCGATGACTCCGATGGTACCGCCCAGTTCGACAAACGAGAAGCCGTGTTTCTCGGCCTCCCGCTCGCGCTCGGTAAGGTCCCGGTTGACCGCAATACCCTGGCGGGCAAGGCTGTTGTCATCGATGATCAGCTTGGCATCGGCTGCATAGACTCCGCCCGGTGTCGTAACGAGCGGGTTGATCTCGGCAAGGAGCGCGTCCTTGTGGCAGAATACATGGTATAACCGGTTGACGGTCTTCTGGATATCAGATGGTGCGTCGCCGCAGAGTTCCCGCAGGAGAAATCCCGGTACATCGGGAAGAAGCGGGCAGAAACTGACCGACCGGACAGCACCCGCATTTTTTCGTGCGGTCTCCTCGATATCCATCCCGCCCGTCTCTGCAAAGAGGATCACGGGCTGTTTCTTTGCCCGGTCCATCGTGATGCTGACAAAGTACTCGTGCTGGATATCGAGGCGCTCCTCAATAAGGATCCTCTGGACGGGGATGCCTTTGATGGTGGTGTTGAAGAGTTTCCGGGCTGTTTCAATGACCGTGTCACGGTCGGCCATCAGGACGCCCCCGGCCTTGCCCCTCCCCCCGATGTCAACCTGAGCCTTGACGACAACCTTTCCCTTGATCGCGTCCATGTGGAGGAGGATCTCCTCGTGTTTGCTCACCAGGATGCCGGTCGGCACCTTGATCCCTTCTTCGGCAAAGAGTTGTTTTGCCTCGTACTCCAGGAGTTTCATGGTTGTTTCTTCCCTCCGGCAATCGCGATCCCGAGTTCCATCGCCTTGGTGTTGAGTGCCTCCGTACCCTTCGGCACGGAATCGAGGATGGCCTTTTTCAACGCTTCTTCGCTGACTACGTGCGTATAGCCGACAAGTGCCCCGAGCATCACGATGTTTGCCACGATGTCCCGGCCAAGGGTCGTCTTTGCCTCGGCAGTTGCCGGGATCTCGTAAAACGTGCAGCCGGGCCGCGAGTGGACAAGCGTGGAATCGAGAATCATGATTGCGTCGGGCCGGGCCGTGGCACCGTACTTCTCGAACCCTTCCTGCGACATGATGACAAAGATATCGGGAACCGACACTTCGGGATACAGGATCGCCTCGTCATCGATGATCACCGCGCTCATGGACGCCCCGCCCCGGGCTTCGGGCCCGTAGACCTGCGTCTGCGCCGCGTACTTATGGTCGTACATCACGGCGGCCCGCCCGAGGATGACCGTGGAGAGGATGATCCCCTGCCCGCCAAACCCGGAGAACCTGACCTCGCGTCTCATGGCTTTACCTCCGTTGGCGCGAGGCCCATCGCAGGCCGGCTGCGCCGCATAAGTTCGCCGACCACGTACATGTCTTCAGGGATCCTCTCACCCTGTTCGAGCAGCCGGTCCCGCTTTGCTTTTAAGAGCGCGTGCGCCTTGATGTACTCGATCTGGTCGGCAACCTGCCGAAACTTGTTCCGGCGCCCGAAGTTCGTGGGGCACTGGACGAGGGCCTCGATGAACGAGAACCCCGGTGTTTCAAGCCCGGTCTTCACGGCACGTTCGAGTTCCTTGACATGGTACGACGTCCAGCGTGCGACGTAGTTTGCCCCGGCAGCAATCGCGAGTTCCGAGAGATCGAATGCGGGCTCGGTGCTCCCGTACGGTGTTGTCGTCGATATGCAGCCCCGGGGGGTGGTCGGGCTGCCCTGCCCGCCGGTCATCCCGTAGATCTGGTTGTTCATGCAGACCACCGTGAGATCGATGTTCCGGCGGCAGGCATGGATGAAATGGTTGCCCCCGATTGCGGCGAGATCCCCGTCCCCGGTAAAGACCACCACGTGGAGTTTCGGGTTTGCCATCTTGACGCCGGTTGCAAAGGCAAGCGCCCGCCCGTGAGTCGTGTGCAGCGAATCGGTGACGATATAGCCCGGTGCCCGCGAAGAGCATCCGATCCCGGACACAAAGACGGTGTCCTCTTTAGCCCACCCCATTGCATCGACGGCGGCGAGCGTGCAGTTGATGATCGTGCCGTTCCCGCAGCCGGCGCAGTAGATATGGGGGAGCCGGTCCTGCCGGAACCAGTCCTCGAAGCTCATGCTCCCGCCTCCCATACGGCATACAGTTCCCCCGGCGTGTGCAGTTCCCCGCCCAGCTTGGGGACGGAGGTGACCGGTACTTTTGCGTGCCGTTCGATCTCCCGTGCGATCTGGCCGAGATTGAGTTCGGGCACGATGAACCGGCGGGCATTTTTGAAGAGCGCGAGTGCATGGGACGGGAACGGCCAGACGGTACGGACCCGCAAAAAGCCGATCTTCCTGTCCGGGTGGTCGTGGATCACCTGCTGGACGGTGCGGACGGGAGCGCCGTACGCGATAAAGACCTGCTCTGCATCGGGATTTACCACATCGAAATCCGCGAGTTTTTGTGTTGCCGACTCGATCTTGTCCACGAGCCTTTTTACGAGCGCGGCGTGCAGCCCGGGGTTCGTCGCGCACGGGTACCCCCGCTCATCGTGCGTGAGACCCGTGACGTGCGTCCCGTAACCCTTCCCGAATTCGGGGAACCCGGGAACAAGGTCTGCACCCGGCTTAAACGGCAGGGTGCCGGGCACAAAGGCCGGTCGGCCGGTGTGCTCCACGGCATCCGGCACGATGATGCGTTCCCGCATGTGCCCGATCACCTCGTCCGTCATTAAGAAAACCGGCACCCGGTACTTGTCGGCGAGATTGAACGCCTTTGCCGTGAGGTCGTACATCTCCTGCACGCTCGCAGGGCAGAGTGCGATAATCGCATAATCCCCGTGCGACCCGAACCGGCACTGCATCATATCACCCTGTGCCGCCATTGTGGGCTGCCCTGTGGAAGGGCCGCCCCGCTGGACGTTCACGATCACGCACGGCGTCTCGGTCATCGCAGCGTACCCGATGTTCTCCATCATCAGGGAAAAGCCCGGGCCGCTTGTCGCTGTCATCGCCCGGGCTCCGGTCCATGAGGCGCCGATAACAGAGGCGATGCTCGCCAGCTCGTCCTCCATCTGGATAAAGACCCCGCCCCGTTTCGGGAGTTTTGCCGCCATGTGCTCGGCGATCTCGGTCGAGGGGGTGATCGGGTACCCGCCAAAGAACCGGCACCCTGCCGCAAGCGCCCCCTCTGCGGAAGCAATATTTCCCTGCCAGAATTCAAGTCTCGACGTCAATATTCAATCGCCACCTTGTGGGGTTCGTACGGCTCTTCCTCGACCCAGTGGATGGCCTGGTCGGGACAGGTGAGCTGGCAGACGCCGCAGAGCTGCCGGCCGTAGAGATGGTAAAGCCGGCAGTTGGTACAGCGCTCCGGGCGGTCGAGTTCCGGTACCACAATCCCCCGCAGGTTGGGGAGTTTACCCTCCTTGAAAATCTTGTACGGACAGACCTTGGTACAGAGATTGCAGCCCTTGCACCGGGTCTCGTCTATGGCAAGTTTCATGTGATGTGTCCTATATATGTAGCCGTTGAGCCGAAAAAAACCTATTCTTTATACGCATTCCTTTTTCTGTTCAGCGCAAAAAATTTTTTTCGCGTTCTCCTGCACGGCAGAAAAGAGGTCGTTACCCGCTGAATCGATCCCGACCACGAGCGGCAGCCGGTCGAGTTCAATTACCCAGACTGCCTCCGCCATGCCAAGGTCAGGAAAGTGTACACCCTTTAATGTCATGTGGGAGGCGGCGAGCGCCGCACACCCCCCGGTGAAGGCGAAGTAGACGCCCCGCCCCCGGAGCTGTTTTTTCACGGTGCTGCCCATGCCGCCTTTCCCGATCAGCGCCCGGGCTCCCTTATCGAGCAGGAACCCCGAGAGCGCATTCATCCGTGCTGACGTTGTCGGCCCTGCGGCCACGATCCTGTCGTCTTTTACCACCGGCCCGCAGTGGTAGATCACGGCCCCTTCCGGGTCAAACGGGATACCCTCTTTCTGCATACGGAGGTGTGCCTCGTCGCGTGCGGTGTAGACCAGGCCCGAGAGCTCGATCCGGTCGCCTGCCTTAAGCGAGAGAATCTCATCTCCGAGCGGTGTGTGAAGTTGTATGCTCACCATTCCACCTCTACGGTCGCATGCCGGTTCGCCCAGCACTGCACGTTCACGGCCACCGGCAGCGATGCGGTGTGGCAGGCTGCCGTCTTAACCTTGACCGCAAGCGCAGTCGTGCTCCCGCCAAGGCCCATCGGCCCGATCCCGAGCCGGTTTACCGCGTCGCAGAGCTGCTGCTCGAAATCCGTCATCCGGTCGATGGGCTGGAGCAGCGCCTCCTTTGCAAGCGCCGTGACGCTGTCGAATGTCCCGCCAATCCCGACCCCGAGTACCACCGGCGGGCAGGGGCGTCCTTCGGCAATCAGCATGGTCCCGGCAACGATTTCTGCAATTTTTTCTTTTTGTGACGGGAGGAGCATCACGACCTGTGAGACATTCTCCGCCCCGGCTCCCTTGGGCAGCACGGTCACCGTAAACTTTTCCCCGGGCCGCACGTGGACAGCAGGCATCCCGGCGCCAGTGTTATCCCCGGAATTGTGCCGGGTGAGGGGATCGACCACGTTCGGGCGCAACGGGATCTCCTGTGTTGCCCTGCGGATACCGTCGGCGACCGCATCAAACAGGGCCTGTGAATAAGGAACTGACGGGGGCAGGGTGAGGTAGACCACCGGAACCCCGGTGTCCTGGCAGAGGGGGACTCCGAGACGCTCCGCGGCGAGGATATTTTGTGCGATGTTCCCGTACTCCCCCCGTGCTACAGCACTGGTCTCTCTCGCCGTCGCTTTTTCTATCGCCCGTTTTACATCGGGGGGCAGGGTGATGACTGCGTCCCTCATGGCCCTGCACGTGGCATCTGCGAGTGCCGCCCGCAGATCCTCCGGTCCTCTGCACTGCATTTATCTATAGTTGAGCGGCGGGGAGATTATATACTGTGCGAATGGCAGCAGCTGCCGTGCGATGATCCTGTCAGGCCCTGCCGTACCGGCAAAAACACGCTAAAAAAAGAAAAGAAAAGGGAAAAAATTACTTCTTGCCGCCCTTGTGTGCGCCGCCCTTGTGGTCGGCACCCTTTGCGGCTTCTGCACCCTTTGCCGGCTCTGCCTTTGCCGGTTCTGCCTTTGCGGGTCCTTTTCCACCCTTGTGGTCGGCACCCTTTGCCGCCTCTGCGCCCTTTACCGGTTCTGCTGCTGCTGCCGCCGCTGCTTCGGTCTCGGCTTCGACCTTGACCGGTGCTGCGATCTTATCACCGGCGATCTTCGGAGCTGCGATGATCCTGCCGCTCACTTTGATCGTGTGGACCTTGAGGTGCGACGGGGTCGGGAGCTTGTGGGCACCGTTTCTCATCGCTGCCTTGATCTTGTCCAGGTACTGGGCATTTGAATAGACCGTAAAGATGATCTGGCCGGCCTCGACCCGTGCTGCAGTCCCGACGGCCTTGCCGAATGCAAGGCGCATCCCTTCCGAGACACGGTCTGCACCTGCGCCGGTTGCCTGCTTGTTCTCACGGAGCACATGGTGGGGGAAGACACGGACCTTGAAGTGGAAGTTGGTCCTGCCGACATCCTTCATGAGCTTCCTGTTGATCGAGATACGGGAGGCTTCAAGGGCGCTGTGCCGGATCTGGCAGGACTCTTCAACGATCAGGTCAACCTCTGTCGGGAATTCCTGGGAAAGGTTTCCCATCTCGAACTGTACGATCTTGTTGCCAGGAACCCCGCCCATATACTCGCGTCGGGTATAGGCTTTCTTTGCAAGGCTCCTGTACATCTTTCCCGGTTTTCTTACCATCGCGTCTTACTCCTAGTGTATGAATCGTAAAAGCGGGCACGAAAAAGCATATATTTTGTGGCCATCGTGCCGGCACACTTCACAAACTGCTTTAATAAAATAGAGATGTGGCGTATTAAACCTTACTGGATGAGATCCGACTCCTCCTTAATCATATCGAGCAGATGACGTCGGATCTGGCCGAACTCGTCACTCGTGCGCTCGCGGGGACGGACACTCGGGATCGTGACAATCTCCTTGATGCTGCCCGGGCGCTGCGTGAGGACGACAATACGATCTGCAAGGAACACAGCCTCGTCTACGCTGTGGGTGACAAAAAGGATCGTCTTTTTGGTTTTCTCCCAGATCCTGAGCAACTCGTGCTGCATCCGGTTCCGGGTCTGGGCATCGAGAGCGCCAAACGGCTCGTCCATAAGAAGGATGGACGGATCGATGGCAAGTGCCCGCGCCACGGCCACCCTCTGCCGCATGCCCCCGGAGAGCTCGTAGGGGTAACTGTGTTCGAACCCTATGAGGCCCACCAGGTCGAGGTACTTCTTCGCAACCGCCATCCGGTTTGGCTTTTTCATCCCTTTCAGTTCAAGGCCCAGCGCCACATTCTCCTCCACCGTCCGCCACGGGTAGAGAGAATACTCTTGGAAGATCATTGCCATTTTTGGACTGGGACTGGTGACCGGTACACCGTCGACAGATACCGACCCGGCAGATGCGGATTCAAGTCCGGCAATAATGCGGAGCACGGTTGTCTTGCCGCAGCCCGATGGCCCGAGAATGCAGATGAACTCCTCATCTTTTACTTCGAACGAGATATGAGAGAGTGCTTCGATCGTTTCCCCTTTCTCTGAGGTAAATACCCGTGAGACATCGTTGATGATCAGGGTCATCGCTCCAGCCCCCTCCATCCGAACCAGCGTTTTTCAACGGCCTTGAATCCCAGATCGATCACAAGGCCGATCAGGCCGATCACGATAATTCCCGCGATGATCACATTGATCTGCCCCAGGTTGTAGGCGTACATGATCAGGTATCCAAGCCCTGAAGTCGGTCCCGGCAGGATCTCTGCGGCGACAACGCACATCCACGAGATCCCAAAGCCCACCCTGAGGCCGGTCCAGATTGTAGGGGCGGCGCCGGGGAGTATCACTTTAGTGAGGACCTGGCGTTCGCTTGCCCCAAGTGTAGTGCCTACCTCGATCCAGGTATTCTTGACCCCCCGTACGCCATCAACCGTATTGAGCAGGATTGGAAAAACAGCCCCGATAAAGATGATGAACACGATAGAGACGACCCCGATCTTGAACCATGCAAGTGCAAGGGGCACCCAGGCAAGGGGTGGCACCGGCCGGAGGATCTCTAAAGTTACATCAAAGAAATCGTTCAGAACCGAGAACCTACCCATGCAGATTCCCACCGGGATAGCGACCGCCCCTGCAAGGGCGAAACCGAGGGCCACACGCTCGATACTGACAAGGGCATTATCTACGAGACTTCCGGTACCAAGAATATCTGAAAACGGGCTGAGCAGTACCGGGATCACAGTTTCAAGTTTTGGCAGGAAAAAAGGGTTGTTGACGATAATTGCCACAACCTCCCACCCGATGATCAGGAGAATGGGCAATACCAGTCCGAGACGCCGCGTCATTGTTCCTGAATATAATGACACGCGATCCTAATCAAACCTTCACTTCGGTGACGGTAAACCCGCTGTTCTGGAGTGAATACCGGATCATGACATCTTGGATGGAACCTTTTCCGGGGGCTGCAATCACCAGCGGTTTGCCGGCATCGGAGCGCTGCTTTGCCCAAGCGGCAAAACTCTCCCAGTCCGTGGCGGATGAACCTTTTGTTACGACAAGGCCGCTCCCGAGGTTGTCAATCGGATAGGCAATGGTGATCGGGATATTCTGGTCAATTGCACTGATTGCCGGCGGGACACCGACATAGGACATCTGGATCGAGTTTGTCGCCGCAAGCTGCATCAGGTTGGGCCCGGCATTTGCTGATACAAGTTTGACCGTGGCGACTTTCTGGCCGTTTACGAGGAAGTCGGCAACATCCGGCTTGGCCTTCGTAAGGTCTTCGGGCTTGAGCGCGATGCCATACGTGTCATTGAAGTACTGCCAGTCCTTGACCGCGACAAAGAGTGCGGAGTGGTCCATTGCCATCAGATAGCCGACGGTCACCGGGCTCTGCACTGTCGCAGGAGTAGTTACGCTCTTTGCAGCGATGATCCCCTGTGCATTCTGGTACGGCTGGAAGTTATAGAGCAGGGTATCCCGGTCAGTACTGTTCTTGACATAACCGTTGACCGATCCGATGTTAATCAGCGCCTGGACAAAATCTGCAGTGCTTGACTTCCACGAGTCAGAGGGATTGTTCGTGAACTTGATGGTTGGTAGTGCATTGCTGACTGCGGTTACCGATGAAACACTCACGTTCCCGTACGTGAAGTTCTGTTTGCCGGCGAGCCAGTCAGCGGCAATCCCTGCCGATTCCTGCGGATGGTCGTTGATATACTGGGTAGCTGCGAGGTTGAGGGCAGAAAAGTCGTTCACGAAGTCAGGGTTCTGGGCATAGAAGTCTTTTCTTACGACAAAGACGTTCTGCGGGTGATCACTCCATTTGCCATCCGGCGGGAGATCCTTTGAATAAACAACGACCTGGCCGATGTTGCTTTCCAAGCCTGCTTCGACAACCGGCTGCCAGGCAATGTACCCGTCAATCTGGCTGGTTGCAAGCAGGGACGGCATCGGGCCGACACCGGCAGTTTCGAGTATTCCTACAGTTCCGTTCGGGGCTGTGGCCGACGTGGCAGCGGGTGTACTGGTGGTGCCACTATTGGATACGCCTGACGACTGCGTGCAGCCGGCAGTGATTACTACAAGCACAAGAGCAAGTGCGACAAATGCGATTGCCGTACCTTTCAGAGTTTTCATAGGTACAGGATTATTCGGCCAATCATAAAAAAGTGTCCGTTTAGGGCATATTATTTTCCCTTTTGGCTTATTTCTCACTAATATTGTCCACAATCGGAGAATATTTTTACTCATACTGTCCACATATGCACAGGTCCGGGGCCCGGATCCCTCTATTTTTTGGGACAACACAGGAAAAATTTATCCTTATTTAACCCGATTGTCTCTTTATTATGGCACATGTGGACCCCATCGACCGGCTCATGCGCGCAGCTCTCGTCTCTGATGAAGAGTTTGTCGCAACCCTCAATGACCTCTTAAAGAACGATCTGCGCATCAGCGTGCGGGATCTTGCGGCTCACTGCGGGATCGCGCAGAGTTCGCTGTACAAGATCCTGCATGGGAAACGCTCCCCCAACCTTTCGACCCTGCGGGAGATCGTAAAGGCCCTGCGCCAGTTCTACCACGTGGGTGATGAGAACTTCATCGGCCTGATCGCCGCACGGCCGGTGCTCGAGAGCGTCGAGGAACGCCTTGCCGATGTGGACGGCCACCACATGCGGGTCCGGGAGTATCCTGTCCACACGATGGAGGATGCGATTGTTGCTGCCGTCCGTGCCGAGCGGGAAGGAGCGATTGCGATTGTCTGTGCTCCCATTGTGTCAAGTATCATCGAGCAGCTCGTCCATGTGCCGGTGGCAACCATCATCCCCCGCGAGTCGGTCCAGCGGGCGATCGAGCTTGCCGCCCGGAAGGCGTGGATTTAATCGATCCGCGCACAAACATGAGGTACAATAAAGAGTAGGATGAGGGTAAACGGATGCGGACCGATGTTGTGAGACTGGGACGCCTTTCGGGCGAGAGGACAGGAGAGATGATGCGGTTCCTCTCGTCAATGCGCTCCGACCGCTGTATTGCCGATGCCGATGTGCTGGTGGATATCGCCCACGTGTTGATGCTCGAACGGCAGAAGATCATCGGGACAGATATTGCAAAGCAGCTCCTCCCTCTGCTCCTGGAACTCAACAGCGAGGGAGTGCCCGAAGAGGTCTTTGACGACCGGTTCGAGGATGTCCATGCCGGCATCGAATCGCTCCTGATAGAAGCAATCGGCCCCGATGTCGGCGGCCGCATGCATATGGGGAGGTCGAGAAACGACGAGGTTGCGACCTGTATCCGGTTCAAACTCCGGGAAGACCTGCTCAAGCAGATGGCAGCGCTCCTGAAAGTCCGTGAGGTGCTCATCGCCCTTGCCGAGGCGCACCGGGAATCGTTCATGCCCGGTTTTACCCACATGCAGCATGCTCAGCCCACCACCCTTGCCCATCACCTCCTTGCCTATGAGCAGCAGTTTTCCCGTGATTTCGACCGGCTGCGAGACGCGTACGTCCGGGTTAACCTCTGCCCGCTCGGCGCCGCTGCATTTGCCTCCACCGGCTACCCCATCGACCGCGAGTACACGTCAAAACTGCTCGGGTTTGACGGCCTTGTCGTCAACACCATGGATGCCGTTGCCACCCGGGACTTCGCGCTCGAGACCCTTGCCGATCTTTCCATCCTCATGGCGAACGTGAGCCGGCTCTGCGAGGAACTGGTCATCTGGAGCACCTCGTTTGTGAAGTTTGTCTCGCTTGACGATGCGTTCTGCTCGACCTCGTCCATCATGCCGCAGAAGAAGAACCCGGACACCGCCGAGATCATGCGGGCAAAGACCGGTTCGGTCTTTGGGGCCTATACGGGAGCGCTCATGACGGTGAAAGGCCTCCCCATGAGCTACAACCGCGACCTCCAGGAACTCACGCCCAACATCTGGCGCGGGATGCGGGACGCAAAAGAGAGCCTGCGGCTCCTCATCGATATGCTCTCGAGCGCCACGTTCGACACCGACCGCATGAAAGAGGAGGCCGGCAAGGGATTCTCGACTGCCACCGAACTTGCCGATACGCTCGTGCGGGATTACGGCCTGCCGTTCCGCACCGCCCACAACATCGTGGGCCGGTCGGTCCAGAAGGGCAGCCTGACGCTTGAGGCCCTTGAGGAGTCGGCAAAGGAACTCGATCTCGGGATCTCGCTTGCGGGGAAGGGGCTCACGCAGGACCAGATCGAAAAGGCGCTTGACGTGGCAAACTCGGTGGCGCTCCGGAAGGCAACCGGCGGGCCGGCACCGTTTGCGACCAAGATCGCAATTGCGGACAGGAAGAAGCAACTGGATACGGACTCTGCGCTCATCGATTCGCGGCTCGCGAAGATATCAAAGGCAAAGGAAGACCTGCTTTCCGATGCACGGAGGATGGTAGCATAAGCAACACTTTTTCTGCAGGCGACCTCGTCACCTGCACCTATGGCGGGAAGGACCTTTCCGGGACCTACATCACCGACCGCGACGGCATGGCGGTGGTAAAACTTTCCAGCGGGTACAATATCGGGGTGGAGAAGACATGCTGCACGCTTGTTTCCCACGCACCCGCATCAGCACCCCACGGGGTACCGGTCCGGCAGGACCCAAAACTCCCCGAACTTGCCATCGTCTCGACCGGCGGCACCATTGCCAGCCGGATCGATTACCGGACAGGGGCAGTCACCAGTCAGTTCGATGCGGACGATATCCTCACCGCTATCCCGGCGCTCGCCGAGATCGGCCGGTACCGCACAAAGGTGCTCTCCACGATCCTCTCCGAGAACATGACGCCAGCGATCTGGCAGGAACTCGCAAAAGCCGTCTATGACGAGATCAAACACGGTGTTGCCGGGGTCATGGTCACGCACGGCACCGACACGATGGCCTACAGTGCGGCAGCCCTCAGTTTCATGATCGACACACCGGTGCCAATCGTCTTTGTCGGTTCGCAGCGTTCGGCTGACCGTCCCTCGAGCGACAATGCGATGAACGCGGTCTGTGCGGCGAGTGCGGCAAAAAGCGCACTCGGTGAAGTGACAATCGTCATGCACGCGACCACAAACGACGATACCTGCGCCATCCACCGGGGTACCCGGGTCAGGAAGATGCACACCTCCCGGCGGGACGCGTTCCGGAGTATCGGGATTCCCCCGGTCGGGACTGTCGATTACACCACCCGGGCAGTGACTCTTGACGATGCCGCTGTCCGCAGGGGCACAAGAAAACTCGCCCTGCACGACAAACTCGAACCGCATTGCGGCCTTATCCAGTTCTATCCCGGCATGTCCCCTGACCTGCTGAAAGCGTACGAGGGATACGAAGGACTTGTTCTTGCCGGCACCGGCCTCGGACACGTGAGTACGGCGCTGATCCCGCCGATAAAAAAACTGATCGCGGGCGGGACGCAGGTCGTGATGACATCGCAGTGCATGAACGGCCGGGTCTGCGACCGGGTCTACGATACGGGCCGCGACCTGCTGGCCGCGGGTGTCATCGAAGGTGGCGACACGCTGGCCGAAGTGGCGCTCGTCAAGCAGATGTGGGTGCTCGCAAATGAACGCGACCCAAAAAAAGCAGCGGCGCTGATGAAGACCGATCTCAAAGGCGAGTGCATGCGGAGGAGCGCCCATGGATTATAAGGACGCAGGACTTACGGCGGGTATCGAGATCCACCAGCAGCTCGACACAAAAGAGAAACTCTTCTGCCACTGCCCGACCACGCTGCTCGATAACGCCGACCACACGGGCGAGTTCTTCCGGTACCTGCGGGCGACCGAGAGCGAGATGGGACAGATCGACCGGGCCGCACAGGAAGAGATGAAACGGGTGCGGAAGTTCCAGTATTATACCTACAAATCCACGTGTCTTGTCGAGAACGATGAGGAGCCACCCGCGCCCTTGAACGAGGAAGCGCTCGGCCTCGGCCTCACGATTGCAAAGCTCTTCGGCATGACGCCGATCCCGCAGATTCACGTGATGCGGAAGCTCGTGATCGATGGTTCCAACACGAGCGGGTTCCAGCGCACGGCACTCGTCGCCATCAACGGCGCCCTCCCGAACGGCGGAAGTATCGAGACGCTCTGTATCGAGGAGGAGGCGGCGCAACGGGTCAAGGACGACATCTTCTCGCTCGACCGGCTCGGCATCCCGCTTGTCGAGATCACGACCTCGCCCTGCATGCACACCCCCGAGGACGTGCAGCAGGTCGCCGAGTACATCGGGATGGTGCTCCGCTCGACCGGGAAAGTCAAGCGCGGTCTCGGGACGATCCGGCAGGATGTCAATATCTCCATCCGTGACGGCGCCCGGGTCGAGATCAAGGGCGTGCAGGAACTCGACCTCATCGCAGAAGTCGTCCGCCGGGAAGTCCAGCGCCAGCAGAGCCTGCTTGCGATCCACGCGGAACTCATCAAACGCCACGCAAGCGTCGGGACGGAGCAGACCGATGTGACCGATCTCTTCAGGGAGACAAAATCCACAGTCCTTAAAAAGGCAAAGAAGATTCTCGCCCTTGTCCTCCCCGGCTTTGCCGGCCTTGTCGGCCGCGAGATCCAGCCCGGCCGCCGGCTCGGGACCGAGATGTCGGATTACGCAAAGAAGTGCGGGGTTGGCGGGATCTTCCACACCGACGAACTGCCGGCCTATGGCGTCACCGCTGAAGAGGTTGTGCGGCTCCGCGACTTCGTCCATGCGGGGGAGCATGACGCCGTGATTCTTGTCTCCGGCGCGAGCGCAAAACAGGCGGACTGTGCCTGGCACCAGGTCGCCGGCCGGGCCAAGGTCGCCCTTTCGGACAAGCCCGTGCCCGAAGAGACACGGAAGATGCTCGAAGAGGGCAGCACCGCGTACATGCGACCGCTCCCCGGGGCGGAACGGATGTATCCCGAGACCGACGTGCTGCCGGTCCGGATCAATAGTGCACGCTGGAATGCGGTTGTCGTGCCGGAACTCCTGACGGTCAGGGCAGAGCGGTTCACCAGAGATCTCGGCCTTGACCCGGCTGTCTCCAGCCAGATGGCATTCTCCGGGCGCCTGCCTCTTTTCGAGCGAGCGATTGCCGAAGGGATCAAGGCGAACCTTGCTTCCCGCACGCTGCTTGCGACCATCAAGGAGATCCGCCGTGACGGTGCGGACACCGACAGGATTTCAGACGACGCGGTCCTTGCCGTGCTCCACGCGGTCGGCAAGGGCACGGTCGCAAAAGAAGCGGTCCCGGAGATCCTCACGGCTGTTGCCGGGGGGAGCACGGTTGAAGCGGCCATGGCCAAGCTTGCTCCGAGCGTGTCCCGCAGCGAACTCGAAGCGGTGGTGAAAAAGATCGTCGCTGACCGTGCGGAGTTCATTGTCCAAAAACAGAAAGCCGCTCTCGGTCCTCTCATGGGCGTAGTGATGGCGGAGGTCCGGGGGTCGGTGGACGGGAAGGTCGTGAGCGAGATCCTTAAAAAAGAGATCGAGAAGGTTCTGGGCGGGAAGTGAGGGTCGGATCTCTCTCTTCTGTTTTCAGAGTACCATTTTATTTTTTTAGTCATTGTTCCTTGGTTTAAGGAGATTTCAGAAGAGCGTGCTCTTGGGGCCTCTCGCCCCCGCCGCACGGGCATCCCCTGAGTGCGATGATTCCTCACTACGGTTGAGAGGGCTTTATAGTGGAGGGGTAATCCCTCCATGACTCTTGGGAGGGGGGGCATCTGTGATCCCGGAACCGGGTGTGGCCTGCGTATTCGGCGTCCCGGAACGTGAATCTGCTCTCCCGTGAGGCAGAAAATACCAACCTATTTTATCACAACAAATGATAGTATGGTAAAGCATACCCTGCAATCCGGTGTGTGCTCTTGCGATCATCCGGGGGTCCTTCAAGAATGGCTGATAAAAAAACGGTATGTGTCTCGACAGATCCGGAGTTCATACAGGAGTTATCCGAATATCTTGAAGTACTTTCCAACCCCGTGCGGCTCAAGATCCTCAAGGTCATAGAAAGGGAGCCAAAGGAGATTAGCGAGATCGCTTCACGGATCGACACGAGCTACGCAAATACCAAGAAACATATCGACCAGCTCGTCCGCATCGGTCTTGTCAAAAAGGAGGCGGGGTTTGGTCGGGAGACCGTCAAGGGTATCCACCCGGTCTGGAAATTCTCCCTTGCCGAAGGCAGCCTTGAGATGCTCATTAAAAACCTCGGGGTTTTTTCCCGGGTAAACATCCCGATGGGATTTGGCGAGATGCAGGAGAAACTCGAATCGGTCCGCGCCGCTGTCATGAAAGAGTCTGGCTCGAACTTCCCGGCCCTTCATCTCGTGGGCGGGTCGTGGGCAGGCCATACGTTCCTGCTTAAAAAAGACCATATCGCTGTCGGCAGGAGCGATCCCGACACCCCTTCGCGGAGCAACGAGAATGATATCGTGCTGCCCGAGACGTACGCGATGGTGACCCGGATCACAAAACCCCATGTCGTCATTTCCCGGTCTCCTTCCGGCTGGCAGATCGAGGACCGTGGCAGTTCGGGGGGGACCTACGTAAACACGGAACTCATCGCGCCCATGCACAAGATCGTGCTGAAAAACGGGGATATGATCGATCTTGCATTGGGAGAGAGTGCGGCGCGGTTCCTTTTTATTGCCGATTCGTGATCTTCTGTCTTCGCAGGTTTTAGCAAGTACAAAAACCACGGTGGGGGGGGAGAAAGATGCCAAGGGCAAAAAATATCGCAATTCTTTTAGGGCTGCTTGTTGTCATCCTGCTTACCACTGCACCGGTATCTGCGAAAGTTATAACCTATGACGGAACGGGTGCAGCCGGGACGATCCAGGATGTGATCAACAATACCAGCAGTGGCGACAGTGTCTTCCTCTCTCCGGGAACGTATTACGGGAATTTTGTCATTGACCGGTCGATCGTATTCGGCGGTCTCGATACCAATAATCCTCCAAAAATTATATCGGGCACATCCGGTGCCGGGGTCACGCTTGCTGCTGACGGCATTACTATAAACGGTGTCGTCATCGACGGCAATGCGTCTTATGGTCTCCAGGTACTTTCGAGCAACAACCGGATCAGCTCCACGACTATCAGCGGACATGAGTTCGGGATTGGCCTGAAATCCGCGTCCAATAACATCCTCTCGGGAAACACCCTGACCGGGAATTCCATCGGGATCGATGTGGACCGCTCGTCCCGTTCCAACACGTTTTTCCTCAATACCCTCAACAATACGGTCGATGTCGTCAGCCAGTCTGTGCAGAACACCTGGACCTCGTCCCGGCAGGATTACCAGTACAACGGCCAGGACTTTTCCGGCCCTCTCGGGAACTTCTGGGAAGGAGCCTCGGTGACCGACAACAATGGTGATGGAATTGGCGATGCTTCCTTTTCCCCTGCCCCCTCGCAGGAGGCGATCCCCGGTGTGACCGATGTAACCGATTTAGCGCCGCTTGCGAGTCCTCCATCCGCTTACACGCTTATCAAGTCTGCATCACCTGTCAATGCCACCCGGCTTGGCGATCTCATGCAGCCATCAGGATTGCAGTCGTCCCTGCAGCCGGACAATCTGCAGGTTTCCGAAAATCCCGGGGCCTCTCCGTCCCTCTCTATTGGATCCCAGCCGGGAATGACACCCCTGGGACAACCTCCAAACCCCCTTGTCGGAGTTTTAATCCAGTTCTGGTGGCTGATCCCGGTTGCAATCATGATCTCTGTAGTAGGGGGTATCTGGTATGAGCGGTTCCGCAGGCGGCGGGCACCAGATAATGCCCCGACCGATCACTTACCGGCGGATTCACGGAACATAACCGTTGTGAAAAACCTCAAAGGGGGTGTGTCACCAGGATTGCCTGAGCATGAGTATACTGTCCGCCTGCCCGCAGCACTTGAGAAAAAGTTCCCGGATGCCGAATATATTGCGGAAGGTGGGGTTTGCCGGGTATTCCGGGTACGGGACGAGAAGAACAACCGCTATGTTGCAGTGAAAGTCCCGATCCGGTTTGACGAGGTGACCGGATCCCAGTTCACAAAAGAACTCAATGTCTGGGAGGGACTCCATCATAAAAATATTGTCGAGTTATATGCAGCAAATATTTTCCCCCTGCCATATATCGAGATGGAATATGTCGAGTCATCCCTTGCTGATCTGAATTTTCCCTTCGGTGAAGAGAAGGCTGCTGCAATCATTAAGGGTGTTGCAGAGGGACTCCGGTATGCCCATGAACAGGGAATAGTCCACCGGGATATCAAACCGGGAAATATCCTGCTTACATCCGACGGGACACCAAAAATCGCAGACTGGGGGCTCTCCAAGGCACAAGGCACAAAACAGTCCGGCCTCATCGGATTTTCTCTTGAATACGCTGCACCGGAACAGCTGGCCCCGAATCTTTATGGTGAGCCGGGTCCGTGGACTGATATCTACCAGATGGGTGTTCTCTTCTATGAGATGCTGGCCGGTCATGTCCCGTTTGGCGGCGGTGGCATGGGGGAGATTACTCATGCGATCCTGCATGACGAACCGGTGCCGGCATTATCGGGAGGCAGGGATGCAGACGCCATCAATGCAATCATCGCAAAATGCCTCCGGAAACAGCCGCAGGACCGGTACGCCTCCGTTGCAGACCTTTTAAAAGATCTTAAAAATCTCAATTGGACAGAGTGATCGGCAAGCGGAATAAAAAGAGATTGTTCGTTTCCCTGCCGCTATCTTCCTATCCAGTTTTCATTACTGTGTTGCCGGTGGGGTGCCTGATGGCGGAGTACCTGATGGCATTGTTCCCGAGGGTGCTGTACCATTCATCTGACCGCCCGGTCCTCCGCCGGAGGGCGCCGTACCATTCATCATTCCACCCGGTGGTGTACCTGAAGGTGCTGTGCTGTTTGTCTGTGCACCGGGTGTACCTGAAGGTGCCGCACTGTTTCCACCTGTCTGCGGTGTGTCCGTCGATGACTGGGTGGATGATGAAACCGCGCTGCCGGTGGACGGTGTAGAAGTACTTGTGGTACTGGTACAGCCCGCAATCATGATTCCTGCAATGAGGATCGCTGATGCAATCAACATGAGTATACTGCTTCTTTTCATGGAATAATTCACCTTATACTACGGATACCTCTCCTGAATAGGGGAAAGCATTCTCTATCCTCATGATCCCCGGTTGTATTATATTCACTACATGGGGGAAGTGATGCCCTGAATTCAAAAATGATTATTTGAACCGGCTGGTAGAGGATATCCGTATATGTATGTAACTGATATTCCGTCCGCGTAGATTCTACCATTTAAGCGTGCTAAAAAGAGGGTAGATGTGGGATCAACAATCCCGTTTTGGTTCCCGGCGCCCGGTGGGCACTGCAGGCCTTGCTCCCCCATCGGGTTTCAAATCGGTGACCGGTTATTCCTGTCTGCCTGGTACTCCAAGGTGGTCCTTGGGTAGATCTCAGGTATTGTATAATATCGCTGCTTTCGCAATTGATACCTATCACGGTATCGGGGTTTTGTGCCTTTCCTGATTGTGTACTCTCATTCGTGCTTCATCGTTCGGACTTTTTGCTCTTTTAATAGTCCGTGGATTACCTGCAGTGCCTGACGCGAAGGTGGTACTGCACATGTCGGTCTTTTTGTTGTGGTCATCAGAAGAACACGGCTCTCCTTACATCAGGGTACATCAATTGCCCGGTTTCAATCGTATGCTTGCCTCGTGTCTTTTACGGTTCACCCCCGCTGGTGATTACCCTTTCTGGGAACTCACCACGCATGCCCATATACGCGGATGGTCTTATATTCCCATCATTGACCAGGTGAAATTATGCATTCTCTTTGGGGATTAGTAAAACCCTGGAGTGTATGATATATCCCTGTTGATGAATGATCCTCTTAAAAAAGTATTGTAGGGAATATAATCCCTTTAAAAAATTACCGGGATT
>NZ_PMZU01000034.1 GCF_003170075.1 Methanoregula sp. | reverse complement strand
TCAAAAAAACAACGTTTTTATTATCACAGATGAAATGGGACACTATTACCCGCCCTAACCATAAACGGGGAAAACAAAACACACAGGACCTGACACCTATGATCAACGTTGCAGTGCTCGGAGCTACGGGCGCGGTTGGTCAGCGATTTGTCGAACTTCTGGCGGATCATCCCTGGTTTAATCTGACAACACTCGCTGCCTCAGAACGCAGTGCGGGAAAGCAGTACGGAAAAGTGGTAAACTGGCGCCTTGAAACGCCGTTTCCGGAAAAGATCGCGAAGATCAAGGTCGTAAATATTGCTCCTTCGGCGATGAAGAACGTGGACCTAGTCTTCTCCGCGCTTCCTGCGGAAATTGCGCTGGATGTTGAGAACAAGTTTGCCGATGCGGGCATCGCGGTCTGCAGCAATGCAAGTTCACACCGGATGGAACCGACCATCCCCCTTGTGGTGCCTGAGGTAAACCCCGATCACCTGGGGTTGATCGATGTCCAGCGGGACGCCGGCAGGGACGGGTTTATCGTGACCAACCCGAACTGCTCTACGATCGTGCTTGTCACTGCCCTTGCACCTTTGAGGAAATTTAAGTTTAATGATATCCGGGTCGCCACGATGCAGGCAATATCGGGAGCCGGCTTTGCGGGTGTTGCAGCAATGGCAATCTGCGACAACATTATCCCTTTCATTGGCAAGGAAGAGGAGAAGATGGAGTCCGAGACCCTCAAGATCATGGGGACCTTAAAAGGCAAAAAAGTGGCGGATGCACCGTTTAAAGTGAGCGCAAGCTGCCACCGGGTACCGGTCATTGACGGGCACACCATGGCGGTCTGGGTGGATATTAAAGAACCGGTTGAAAAGGTAAAAAAAGCTTATACCGACTACAAACCGCCGATCAAAGGTCTGCCGACCCAGCCGACGGAATCCGTCCATCTGTTCTCTGAGGATGACCGCCCCCAGCCCCGGCTTGACCGTATGCGGGGCCGTGGCATGACCGTGTCGGTCGGCCGGTTGCGGGACGGTCTCCGGTTTGTGGCTATGGGACACAACACCATCCGCGGTGCAGCGGGGGCAAGCGTGCTGAATGCAGAACTGATAACAAAGAAGAAGTACCTGTGATCTCTATGGAAAACACCATTCAACCCACCATGCAACCAATGAAGGAAAACACCGTGTTTGTGGGAAACAAGCCGGTCATGAACTATGTACTGGCAGTCGTAACACAATTCAACAACGGGGCAAGCGAGGTTGCCATTAAGGCTCGTGGCAAGGCAATCTCACGGGCTGTTGATACCGCAGAGATTTCCTTAAACCGGTTCCTGGAGGGTGTGACAAAAAAGGATATCGTCATCTCAACCGAGGTTATAGATACAGATTCCGGCAAGACCAATGTTTCAAGCATCGAGATCGTTCTTGCTTCTAATAAATAACTTTTTTGGTGGCGATCCCCGCGACGTCCCCCAAGTTTTGGGTTGAATGCAAAACGGGTGTAATACTCGTGAACAACCATAAACCATTTAACTGGCTCATTCAAATTTATAGTGCTATGAGAGCACGTGCTGCCGCACTTCTCTGTTTATTCTGTATAGGTCTGATTATAGTGCCAGCGATAGCAGCAAATGATGAGCGGTACGGGTATATTACCGTAGACTCCGTGAAGATCCAGCTGGAGAACGATACGGCGCATGTCGACGTTCATTATGCTGTCGATGAGGGCACGCGGCTCATCTTCTTTTTGTTGGGAAAACAGGATCTAAAGAACAAATTATTGAAGATTCTCAATTATGATGATGCACAGATGCAGCATATCAATCTGTCAGACGCTGAGTTTGTCGTGAACGATGCTGCATACTCTTATGGGAATGGAATATACTGGTACCCGGCTCACCAGTTCAACGTCGCCATTCCTAAACTTACCGTGGTGACCCCGCAGGTCGTACGGAATTATACCAACACCAACCTGTTTCCGGATGGGATGGGATATTTTGAGACCGGACATCTGACTGAAACCCGTGAATGAGTGTCGCAATCGCAGTCCTCCCCAGAGATTAAACCTGCTCGGCAGGAATAGGGGCTCGTTTGCGTCATTCGTGGTTTTTTAGATGCCCCCTGCTATGGAGCGCAACGGAATCTGCATCACTGACATGATTTTTTCGTATGGCAGATCTTTTCAGGAATAAAATACACCCATGGAAAACCCTGTCAGTACTATTAAATAGACCGAGCTGCCGTCAGTCTTACAGGATTTTTTTTTATAATTTTGCTGTCCCCAGGACAGAGAAACCTACGTCCCTCACATGGTCACCGGTCAGTATCTCGGATAAAGCCCGGTTCTACTCAGATGTGGCAGATTTTCCCGTCCAAAAGAGATAAGTAAAAATCTGTAACGATCCGGTGCGGAATCAGATGTTCTCAATGATGGCCTCTTTCTGTTGCACTGCCTGACGTTTCGCGATAACATACTGGATGATGACACCGACAATCGCACATGCGAGCCCAAAGAGTGTGGAATACATGATATACATTCCGGCATCTGTCGGTTTTACGGGAAATTCCGGGACGCTGCTGACCGCGAGGATATAGATGCTTGCACCGTACAGGATGAGTCCAATTGCAAAGACAAAGAATGGGAAGACAATGACTTTTGCCAGATTCTCCCGCTCATTGATATACACATCGACGATAACTCCAACTGATGTAACCAGGCCGGCGACGATTAGCCATATGATCGCCCCATACATAAAACTCATGACGTACAGGAGAACACCCATGCTGCTGTCTGATGTATAGTACTTCAGAACCGTGAAAAAACCGATGGCAAAGCCGATGACCCCGAGCACGATGGTTGTCGAGTACGTGACAAAGGAGAATTTGCCGCGGGACATGGACGCCCGGAGTGCATTGATACTTCCGTGAATAAATTCGTCCAGACCAAATCCTTTGTAGAGCAGGTACATCCCGATTACACCGATCACGACAATGGTTGCGGTTCCCGGGTACCCTAAGATGAATGCGCTCGCGTACAGCAGCATAGCAAGGCCGAGGGGGACGAAAACCACTCTGGAGATCTTGGGATCGTCAAGGAGTTTTTTTAAGATATAATACGTTCCCTCCAGATTGGGCATCTGGTTGACGATCACGCGGCGGATGCTCGCAACCGGGAGCCGTGACTGAATAATAGGTACGACGTACTCGTCCTCCGCGCCATCCGAGACAAGGATGCAGCTTGAGGGTTCTGTCTCTGCTATGACGTCATCGAGGGTTGCTGCGATCTTCCGGTCCCCTTCGATCATGTGCAGGTGGTTGCCGGCAATAACTGCGACAACGGCCTCTTCGCCTTTTGCGATCAGTTCATCGTAAATTTTTACTGCAGAGAAGATCGCGTTGACATCGGAGTCTTCCGGGTCGGCAAGGGCAAGCGTGTCGGCTGCTTTCAGGCATTCCTGCCTGCCTACGACAGGACTTTTGATTTTTGCCTTCCACCCGATATCATCGTCCCGATCAACGCTGAGGACGAGAGTCCGACCTGTAGTCATTGGTATAATAAAATCGCCGTAAATCTATTAAATTATTGCCTAGGATAAAAAAAGCGGGATTGTTTTGAGGATCAGATGAGTTTTGAACGCTGGAGCAGCAGGATATCGTCTGTCGTGAGTTTTTCCCCGGCCCGGAAGTTCTGGAACAGGTGCTCGGCTTCCTGGCGGACGGCTTTCTGCTCTTTTGTTACCTTGACCTTTTTGGTCTTCTTTCGCAGCCCGGAGATGACCTTATCGTAATCGCGCAGTTCTTTCTGGCAGGCGATGAAGAATTTATGCTCGGCATCAGCTGATTCCTGGGCCTCGACAAAGCTCTTGTGGGCCATATCAGCCGCCTCTCGGGACTTGTCTGCCTTCCGGTAGGATTCGACCATAAGGTCATGGTGTTTCTGGGCAAGTTCGGCGAGTTCGGTTACCTTTGCATGGAGCTCGGAAGCATCCTTGCGAAAATCCCGTGCAGATGAGATCTTCGTCCGCATCTCCTTGTTCTGTTCAAGTTCAGCCTCCTGCTCTTTGACCTGGCCTTTCATCTGTTTGATCTTCTCGATGAGCTCGCGCTCCTTATCGGTAGTGAAAACCTCGGTCTGCTGCCGGTACTCCATATACTCGATCTGCTTCTGGAGTTCCTTGATGCCCCGGTTCTTGAGCGTCCCATGCTCTTTTTTGAAGGCTTCGATCTCTTCAAACAGCACGTTCGCCTTGTCGTTTAACTCATTACGCTGCGCTTTCTGGTCAAGGACTTCCTGATTGTACTTATCCCGGAGATCCTTGTTCTTCTGCGCCTCTTCCACAAACTCCCTTGTCTGGTTGTTGAGCGTGTTCCTTTCCCGCGCAGATTTGCTGGCGGTGGCGTTGAGCTCGTTTCTTCGGTTCTTGTGCTGTTCAGACTCAGCGAGGATCTTCTTTCGCTTTTCCATCAGGTCATTCAACA
>NZ_PMZU01000036.1 GCF_003170075.1 Methanoregula sp. | reverse complement strand
CCTCTCAGCGCAGGAGGGGGGACTACCACAGGGTGCCGGAGCAGGGGGTACCCCCTTAGTCGTACGCTGATGGTATCTGTGAATTCCCGGAGCCCCAGCTCATACACACGGAGCTAAACACATTGAGGTAAAAGAGATGAGAAAAATTTACTCGGGCTTAGCCAGGCTGACGGCGTCGACCTTAATATAGCGTCTCTTTAAGTTGTGCTTGCTGCCGAAGACCGCAAACGTGCGTTCCCGGGCCTGGTTTTCATTCGGTGCCGCGATCACTTTCGTGTAGGGCACCCAGTCTTCGCCCATCAAAAATGTACCTTTCACTTCATACTTCTGCTCTGCCATAATACTCACTCCAGAAATCCAAATACGTCCTCGACCCTGCCGAGTTCAAAACCGCTCGTCGCGTTGCCGGCAATATAGCCCGTGTCGTTCACGAGAAGGCCGGTACCCACAAGGCCGCTGCCCATGTTGATCGTGCCGGTACCGACCGGTACCTTCGCCACCGCTTCGAGCCGCGCAATTTCCTGCGCGGTCGCACTCGGGTGCACAATCACGCCCTTGTTCGTGGCGGCACCGGCCATGCCAACGGTCCGCACACCCCCGAGCGTCAGGTGGATCAATTCGACCCCCAGGAACTTACCGATCTCCGCTGCGATATCCGCAGGAAGGTCCGGGTGCACCACGGCAAACGTATCGTTTGCCATAATCACGTTCCCTGCCGCGTTCATCGTATCAGAGAGCAGCATGACCTTCCGGTGCTTTTTGAGCACCGCAAGTTCGTCGTCATTTGCAAGCCCCGATACCACGAGGCCCCGGCTGTTCCCTGCGACAAGCGACCCGATGATCGAGCTGCCCTGTATCGTCGTCTCAACCAGTTCCACTGAGAGCGCCTCTTTGAGCGCATCCCGGAACTCATCAGTCGATTCCGGCGGGATCACCGCGATATCGCCTGCAACCCGGGCAAAAACCCCGATATTGGAGTCCCCGGCAAAGTTAGTCGTGCGTTCCATATGCTTACGATTCCGGGGCAAGTTCTGCCTGGACCTGCCCGTCTTCCAGTTTCATGGCGCGGACCCGGATCTTTGATGGCGGCTTCCCGCTTCCCCGGCTCCACACCTTTTCGTTGATGGTCTTGTCAAGCTTGACATCCTCGGTCTTCATGTGCTTGGCAAGGTACTTGCGGATATCCTTGATCGCGCCGTTCGCCCGCTTCCACCGGGGCATCCTGCGTGCATCCCGCAGCGGGATGATATAGATGTGTTCCTGCATCTGTTCTGCCATGATCTCACACCTTCAACGTGCTTCTGCGCCAGTTGCGTCGCTTCGGGTGCGAAACAACGGCCCTTTTCGTCCTGATCATGACCCACTGGGGCACGCGCCGGTTCTGGTCGCATGCCTTTGCCAGCCGGATCTTCCTGCCTTTGCTGAGCTTGCTCATGTTCTTCACCTTAACTGTTATCGCTCTTCTTTCTTCCCACCACGAGTGACTGTTCGTGGTGCGGGGGGAACAGGGCAGCGGGATCAACTCCGCGGGCACGGATCGCCGCCCTGATCTCTGATTCGTAATCGCCGTTTGGGATCGTTCCGGTCTCCCCGTAGTTTACCACGAGGAACCGGTCCGCCAGCCGGTCGACTTCGGATCTCATATAGCCAAGGAGCGGGCGCACATACGTACTCCCGGTCCGGCCGCAGATGCTCTGCACCTGCGCCCTCGTGAGCATCGGGACCCGGTCATCAAACCGCGTCCCGTCGCCGACGACCTTGTACTCACCGGCAAGGGTCTCGATGGCAGTCTGGTGGATGCGGTTGATCGCATCGTTGGGATACCCGCACGAAATTACCATGTCTGCCATCTCTTCTGCCATACCTTCGGGGAATACCCGTTTCTTTAAAGGAAACCCCAGCGCCTGCGCGGCATGTTCTATTGTCGGGATTAAGCGGGCGGGGTCGAACACAAATGTGTTGAGTTCAACCTCGTAATACGTACCCAGCATGATCGCTGCAAGGGAACTATCCTTCCCGCCGCTGTAAAGCACTCCTGCTTTCATCACTTTCTGGTGATCGAGTAATCCCGTTTTACCGGCGCAAGCTGTCGGAGCACATCTTTAAACTGTGCATCGGTGATCTTCTGCTTGAGACGCCCGCTCTGGGCGAGCGCCACCAGCTGTTGTTCCACGGCGCCGGCAAATTCCGGCTTTGTCAGCTTGATGGTATTTAAGCGTTCCCGGGCGTCGGGCTCGAGAATCTGCATCAGTACCATCTGCATCTGCTGCTTGAGACGCTGCTGTTGGTCGAGTTCCTCCTGCTGCTGGCCTGCCTGCTGCTGGAGTTGTGCCATCCTCCTTTTCCGGATCTCACTTAACTCGTCGTCCCCCATGGAATGTCACCTGTCTTATGCTTCGGGCTTCTTGCCTTCAGCTTTCTCTTTCTTGCCGTCAGCCTTTTCGGCTTTCTTGCCTTCGCCCTTCTTTGCGGCAGGCTTCTTCTCGCCCTTCACATCGTCGGACTTCTCGCCCTTCGGGGCCTTGCCCTTCTTCGCCTCAGCCTTCTTTGGCTCTTCAACAACCGGCTTTACCCTCTTCGGGACGGGAGCCGGCGGGTTGGCAAGTACCTCGTGTGCCATCTTGTCCATGAACGCCATGCCGGCAGGGGAAACCCTGCGGCCGGTCTTGTCGTGGATGATCAGCCCGGCAGCTTCAAGCTGCTGGAGGGCTTTACGGAGAATTGAGCCGCTGCCCTTCCGGAAAGCATTCGGTTTTGAGCCGCGGTTCTTGTTCCCACCATAGAAACTCCGCATCCGTTCAACGCCCAGGGGGCCGTCGACATAGACGCGTCTCAGCACTGCTGCTGCCCGGATAAACCACCAGTCGGGGTCTTCGGGAGGCATCTCCTTATGTACCCCGGTCTTTGCAAAGGCAGCCCACGCCGGCGGCTTGATCTCCTGCCGCTTCTTGAGCTCCTCGGCAACCTTCCTGATGATGTGGTCGGCCGGGACATCATATACGGTCGTCATGAATAGTCCTCACTGTTTTTAAAATTAAATAACAGTCTTATCTTATTGGTAAGCGAGGTTTTTATATATTTCGAGATACCGGCACCCGCTTTTTGCAGTGCGAAAAAGCTTATTTTTTCTCTTTTTTCCCACGTTCCGCGAGCACCATAGTCTTTCCCCGGACTTCGACGAGGACGGCACGGGCCGCCACCGCCACCGCTTCCGGGTCAACCTCCGTGTTCTGGAGCCATTTTACCTTGATTACCTTACGCTTTTTGAGCTGGGCTGCGATCTCTTCGATCGTCGCCTCCGTGCATCCCTGTTTCCCGATCCAGACCGTCGGTTTGAGGTCCTGCATCGCGGGATCAGTCTTTGTTGTCATGTGATTTTTCCACCCGGTATCGTGTTGTTTTTTTGCATTCCAGGCACGTAACCGCCACCCATCCGTGATGCACCCGCACCCGCATGTTTGCCCCAGGCACAAGGTAGCGGTAGCAGTGGTGGCAGTACCGGCGCCGGTACTCCCGGTCGATCCTGACCCGCTGGCGCATGGCAATCTTTCGGGCAAGAACGACGTACCGGTCGCTGTATTCCGGGTGCTCATGGAATGCCTTCTCTGCTTCAGAAAAGAGCACCGCAATACGTTCCCGGGCCAATGCTTTTATGGAGGATGTGCGGGTTTTAGCCTTCATAGGATTCACGGTGCCGTTGCAGGTGTCATACTATCAGCGCCCGGCATATAAAAATAACCGGACAAGGGCATGAATACGAAAATACTCTTACCGTGGCCGGATGTTTTAGCAGGTTTTGACCTTTCTTCCTTCGATGCTCAGACGGTCCTCGCAGAAAAGCCTTACGGCTTCTGGAAGGGCGAGATGTTCCTGAATGAGGATGCGGTTGGCAAGAGTATCCTCGTCATCGTCATCCATCACCCGCACGCAGCGCTGGAGGATGATAGGGCCGCCGTCCAGGCTCTCATCCACGAAGTGCACGGTACACCCGGCCAGTTTTACCCCGTGCTCGAGCGCCTGCCGCTGGGAGTGGAGGCCGGTAAAACTGGGCAGGAGCGCCGGGTGGATGTTCATCATCTTTCCGGCATACTCGCGGACAATCGCAGATCCGACGATGCGCATATACCCGGCAAGCACGACAAGATCGGGCCGGGCGTCTTTGAGCGCAGTAAGGAGTGCCTGTTCGTAGAGTTCCCGTGTAGCAAACGAGCCATAATCGACCACAACGACAGGAATATTGGCTGCCTGTGCCCGCTCGATCGCATACGCTTTGGGGTTGTCGGTGACAAGCGCTACGCACTCAGCGGGAATGCTGCCTCTCTGAAGGGCACCGATGATGGCCTGGAAATTCGAACCGCGTCCCGATGCGACAACTACGATCCGTTTTGTCATAGTTTCTCCACCCCCTCTTACTGGTGCTCTGCCCCACCCTGCGTTTCCGGGCGGACGACGCACTTGATCTTCACGATACGCCGGCCATGCATCTGCATGACAACGAGCGTGATCCTCCCGCCCTCGATCTCCACTTTCTCTCCCGGGTGCTGCGGGATATGGCCGAGCCGGTCGATCAAAAGGCCGCCGACTGTCTCGTACGATTCGTCCAGAGGCAGCCCGATGCCGAGCTCGTCATTGATATTGTCTACCCACATCTGGGCGTCGAGCACGTAAACCCCCTCAGAGATGTTCTGCACCTCGGGTTCTTCCTTGTCGTACTCGTCCATGATTTCGCCCACGAGTTCCTCAAGGATGTCCTCGACCGTGACGATCCCGACAAAACTGCTGTACTCATCGATGACGATCGCGATCTGCACCCGGTGGACCTGGAGTTCTTTTAAGAGATCGTCGATCTTCTTTGTCTCGGGAACGAAGGTCGGGTCGTACATGATCTCTTTTATCGAGAGGTCTTTCCTCTTTGAGACCATCGCGGAGAAGACATCCTTTACATTGAGGACGCCGGTGATATTATCGATCTGATCGTGGTAAACCGGGATACGAGAGAAACCGGTTTCGTTAAAGATCCGGATCGCTTCGCCGATGCCCGAGGTATCCTCCATGAGGATCACGTCAACCCGGGGGGTCATGATCTCCCGGGCTGTCGTGTCCCCGAACTCCAGCACCGAATAGAGCATCTCTTTTTCGTCCTGCTCGATCGTGCCTTCTTCCTTACCTACATCGATCCATTCCTTGATCTCCTCTTCGGTCACCGCGGGTTCGGCCGCGTCCCTGCCGACACCAAGCGACGGGCTCACCCGATCGACGATCCAGATAATGGGTGAGACGATGCGCGAGAGGAAAAGGATGATAGGCGCCACGGTCCGGGGGAATGTGTCCGGGGCCCGGCTGGCGTAGATCTTCGGACCGATCTCGCCGAAGACCAGCAGAACGATCACGACAACCCCGGTGGCGATCCCGACACCGATGCTGCCAAAGACGCTGATCGCAATCGCGGTTGCGATGGCAGCGGCAGCGATGTTAACGATGGTGTTTCCTATCAGGATCGTGGTCAGGAAATGATCCGGGTTCTCCTTTAAGGTGGCTAGGGCAAGGGCGCCGGGCTTGTTGTCGTTAACAAGCGTCCGCACCCTCGCTTTGGTGATCGAGATAAGGGCAACCTCCGAACTGGAAAAAAACGCGGAGAGCAGGATGCAGATGACAAAGAGCAGGAGATAAAAAAAGTCCTCAATCATCCTCTTTCACGCCGTGTAAAAACACGCCAGCATCTTTGGTTCATAGTCGTTCTTATACTGCAGTTATGGGGAATGTGATTTAATAAAACCAACGGACGGCGGCTCCCTTGTTAGTCCGGCTCCATGCATTCCCTCATAAATGCATTATCCTTCGCGAGGATCGCGCACTTCTCCTCCGCCGACAGGGGTTTTCCAAAATTGAGATCGTCGATCTCGAGCATCAGGCCGCCCCGGTAGTGGTGATCGCGGAGCGCTCCGAGGATCCGGGCGATCACCGGGCTCCGGTCGAGCGGGAGATGGAGCCGGCCGTTTCCGGTCCGGCTGATGTGCACGTTCGCGAGCCGGTCGGCGCAGAGATCGATGTACTGCATCGCTGTCTCCTCGGATGCCGCGAGCGCGTGGGAAGTGTCGAACGTGAACTTAAGCCACGGTTCGGCATCGAGCACTGCCTGCATCCGCTCTGGCGTATAGAGAAGGGAATTGACGGAAGGTTCCATGTTTTCGATGGCAACGGTGACCGTGTCCTTAAGGGCGGCTTCGCGGAGGGCCGCGATATAGTGGTCGAACCGGGCGCGATCCGCATCGCCCGGGGGACGTTTTGCCGTTCTCCGGCCTGGGTGGACAGTAAGGACGCTGGCCCCGAGCGCCTGTGCTATAGCAAGCGACCGGACTGCATAGGCAACCGAGATCTCCGCAACGTCGGGATTGATGGAGCAGGGGTTCAGGTCGAGAACAGGTGTGTGGACGGTGAGCGTGGCGACCTCCGGGTGGGCCCGCCGGCAGGCAATCACCTCGTCTGCCGGGAGATCGCGGAGCCAGAAATGCGGCGTCTCCAGCCAGTACTCGATCCCGTCGAGGCCTGCACTTGCAACAAACGAGAAGATCTCTTCACTGGTGTATTCATGGAGGAACATGCTCGATACGCCGTAGGCAGTCATGATAATACTAATTGATAAGCGCTTTAGCGCATAATATTTCTTTCATGGACTGGTTTTATCGCACCGAGCCCCCGGAAGTGCAGGAACCAAAAGAATTGCCCATAATACCGGACACTCCGCTCACGGTCGGCGAGGTTACCGTCATCATCGAACGCCTTCTCGATGACCGGCTGCTGCAGGATATCAGGGTACAGGGCGAGGTCACCAACTACAAGCACCACACCCGGGGCCACCGGTACTTCTCCCTCTCGGAGAAAGGGGGCGGGAGCACGGCGGCGGTGATCAAGTGCGTCATGTGGCGGTCGGACGCCGAACGGCTTTCCTTTGAGCCGGAGGACGGCATGGAGGTCGTGGTCACCGGTTCGGTCCGGGTGTATCCGCCGCACGGGTCCTACCAGGTACAGGTAAAAGCGATGACCCGGGGAGGCGCCGGGGAGAAGTACCTGCTTGTCGAAAAATGGAGAAAGGAACTGGCGGCGGAGGGCTGTTTTGCCACGGAGCGGAAACGCCTGCTGCCACCGTTTCCCGTGCGGGTAGGTGTGGTTACGTCGGAAACCGGGGCGGTCATTCACGATATCCGTACCGTGATTGCCCGCCGCTACCCCGTGGAGATCGTTATCTCCCCCACCGCCGTGCAGGGTGAGGACGCCCACAAGGAGATCGCACAGGCAATCGAACGGGTCGCGGGGCACGTGGATGTGGTGATCGTGGCACGGGGTGGCGGGAGTTTCGAGGATCTCTTCCCCTTCAACCACCCTGATGTCGTGCGGGCAATTGCAGCCTGCCCGGTGCCGGTGGTTTCGGCCATTGGCCACGAGGTGGATGTAACGCTTGCGGATCTCGCCGCCGACATGCGGGCGCCGACTCCTTCGGCTGCGGCTGAACTGGTGGTACCGGACAAAAAAGACCTCCGGCTCGCGCTTCGGGATCTCCGGTGCCAGCTGGGCGGGGCGCTGCTTTCCCGCGTCTCACGGGCACAGGACGAGATTGCCACGCTCCGGGACCGTCTCCGCCCGCAGCGGTTCTGCCGGAAGATCGGCGAGAAAAGGCAGGCAGCCGTGGATCTCTCTGACCGGCTCGAACGGTCGTTCTCGACCCGGATCGAGCGCGACCGCCTCATGCTTGCGGAGATGAAGACGGCACTTGAGGGAAGGAGCCCGCGTTTGGTACTTGCACGGGGGTACTGCGTTGCGGAAAAGAACGGCATCATGGTAAGATCCGTAGATGCCATCAAAGAAGACGAACGGCTGAACCTGCGGTTCTACGACGGCAGGAGCCGGGTTGTGGTGGAGCGTGTGGATCATGACGGAAACCTATGAAGAAAAGATCGAGCAGTTACGGCAGATCATCGCAAAGATCGAGGACGGCGGCACGAGCCTCGATGAGAGCATGAAGTTGTACGAACAGGGCGCAGCGCTCGTCAAACAGTGCGAAACCCTGCTTGCCGGGGCAGAAGAGAAGATCACCACACTCAGCCGGGACGCGTAACTGTCAGGGTGACGGTCATCTCTTCTCCGTTCCGGAGTGCGGCGATAAGCTCCCGCGGCAGTGTTGCAGCCACGCAATCCGAGCAGATGCCAATTGTCCTGCCGCAGGTAAACGTACTGCGCCGCCAGACCATATCAGCCGGGTGATCGAGGGTGAGATGGGCCGACCCCCGGGATCGCACCCTGACTTCAACGTTCCCCGCAGAAAGCCGTGTCACAAGAACCGCGTCGTCATGGGCAAGCACCTTTTTGAAGTCTGTGGAGAGGCCGGTGCAGCCTTTGTCGGCAGCGACACCAATGATGCAGTTGCCGTTTTTGGAAAGATGCTCCTCGCATGTCACCTCAAACGTGGTCGGGTGCGTGCCAAGGACGAGGGGATGTCCCCGGCACCGGATAATTTCCTGCGCCTCCATGCTTTATCATGTGAGGGTTGCCATTCATATTCAATGTTTATCACCGTTTTGTGTCCCGAGTGCAGGGAAGAGACCGAGCACGAGGTTCTCACTGAATCCCGCGACCGCCTCGTCCGGTGCACCGCTTGCGGGCACCACCACCGGATACCCAGGGAGAAGGAACCGGAACTGCTTGTGATAAAAACGATTGTTTCCCGGGAAGGAACCTCCCTTACCGGCACCATCGAATTTGACCCGGAGGATGAGTGTTTCCTTGACGACCATCTTGTGGCGGAATGCGGGGACGAAGCTTACGGGGTCGAGGTCATGGCGATCGAGTGCGGGGGGAGGCGGCTGCCGCGTGCGAAGGTAAAGGACATCACCACCCTCTGGACCCGGACCATCGACCGGGTCGTCGTGAAGATCTCCGTCCATGATGGCAGGAAGACGATCCCGCTCTATCTGGAATGCGAGGGGGAGGATGAATTTGTGGTCGGCGAGAAGTACGTTGTCGACGGGAAACGGTTCAAACTCACCCACCTCAAACTGCGCGACGGACCCCTGATGAGAAAAGAGGGCTGGAAGACCGTCGCACACCGGATCAAACGTATCTACGGGTTCCGGACATAGATCCTTTTTTTGTATTGTTGCCGGCCGCATCACGGGCACGATGGGGTATACCGGCTGTCCCTGAAGAAACAGAAAAAATTATAGACCGGTTCGGTTGCCGGCAGGACGTTTCAGCCGGAGGGTGACGGATCCCTCTTTTTTAAGACCTAACGGCACAACAGGGACACATACAATAAAAAGATTGAAAAAAGTATCCGGGGGATCAGGTCGCCTTGTTGATCGAGACGACGGTGACATCAACACTGGGATAGGCGAAATTGAGGGTGATACCATCCGATGTCTTGTTGGTGATCTCACCAAGCCGGACATAATACTGGGCGGTGGAATTGTCCGATGCCGCTTCAGGGTTATCGGAAACGCCAAGGGCCAGCAGCTGGCCGACCTGCATCGATGAAAGACTCATGTTGTTGCTTGCCAGCTGGTCTGCCGACCAGAACTGTGTCATGGGCTGTTTCGACGCAAGGGAGATCGTTTTCTTGCCGTTGGTATTGAGACCGACAATACCCGTGCTGATTGCATCGTACTCGCTTGCAAAGAGGGCAAACTGGTTGGTGCTGGCCCAGCCGGTATTCGCGGTATAGAACTGCACCGGGAATACCGATTTTGTAAGGGACTGGTTTGCCGTTATGGTCAGCTGTTTTGAGTACATTACGCTGGAACCCCCACTGGTGAGCTGCGTGTACAGCTGCTGGTTCGATGTAAGAAGCGGTTGCCCCTGCGAATCCCGGATCGTATAGTCCACAACCGCCACATCGCCGGGTTTGACCACGGCAAGCGATGAGATCCAGCTTGAGCCCATTGAGGATACTATCATCACTATAACAAAGAACACACCGGCGACAATCGCAAGTGCTTTTATCCACACTTTCTTTGATTTCACTGCCTGTTTTTTTGCGCCCATTACTAAAATCCTCCTTATTAAGTCAATGTTTAACGGTCATAAACTATTCTGATAGGATTCCGATTGAAGTACCTGCAGGAACCTGTGTACCGTCCAAGAGGTTCTTTACCCATTCCCGCAATAAAAATATTTATAAATAATAAACACTAACTAAAGGTTATCCCACCTGGAATGGATGGGGATACACCGGAAAGGAGGGAATACTATGGCATGGAGAAGGTATCCGTTTGAATCGATATGGCATGAAATGGAAGACATGCGTGCGGAGATGGAGCGAATGTTTTCGCAGGTACAGGAGGGGGGACGGCTTCTTCCCGCCGGTGGAATGAGCGACCGTATGCTTCCAGCGGTCCGCGGAGAATTCCGCGTTGACGTGAAGGAACATGAGAACGAGGTCATTGTCGTTGCAGATCTCCCGGGTATCGAGAAAGAAGCGGTCAGCATTCAGCTCTTAAACCCGCGGGCCCTTGAGATATCCTGTGAACGCAAAGGAGAGACCGAAGAGAAATCCAAAGGATATTACATGCGGGAGCGAATGCACGGGACGCTGCGGCGTGTCGTGGTACTGCCTGCAGATGTAACCGAGAACGAGTCCAAAGCAAGTTTCAAAAACGGTGTGCTGGAAGTCCACCTCAAACGCTCAACGTTTGCACCGGTATCACGCATCGCTATCGAATAGATCCATCACCTCCACTTATACCTTTTTTACCGATTCATTTAAAGTCACCAGCGCCGGAAGCTGTAATGATGGATAAAAAAAAGGTCAAGGATTATATGACCTATGATGTCGTCAGCGTGGATCTCCACGGTACGGTACAATCAGTTATAGAGAAGATCCAACAGAGCAAACATGACGGGTTTCCGGTCGTTGACGGCGATAAAGTGGTCGGGTATATCGCAGCCCGGGATCTTCTCTCTGTAAAGCCGGGCGAGACCATCGAGCAGGCCATATCCGGCGAGCTAATCGTCGCAGATCCAGAGATGGATATCACAGATGCCGCACGGGTGATCTTTCGGAGCGGCATCCAGAAGCTTCCCGTAGTGGACGAGAAAAACCACCTGCTCGGGATCATCTCCAATTCCGATGTGATCCGCTCGCAGATCGAGCACGTATCCCCGGAAAAAGTCTTCAACTTCATGACGACGCTCAAAAAACTCTACGGCGTCGATCCCACGCTCAACCGGGGCATTGTTCCCATAAAAGATCTGCTCCCCACCCAGTCCAGGATCTACGAGGACGAACTGGAGGGCAGGATCTACGAGATCAAAAAAGGGCTGGCCGAACCCATCATCGTGGTGAAAAGGCCGGGCCGGATCATTCTCGTGGACGGTCACCACCGTGCGATTGCCGCAAAAAGGCTTGGCATCACGGCACTTGACGCGTATATTATCGAGATCCACGATGATGTGGAACTCGGCATGGAGCGGACAGCAAACGCGATGAACTTAAAAACGCTCGATGACGTACAGGTGCTGGATTACGCCCGTCACCCGCTGGTCGCGATTACACACCGGCTCGTAAAACGACCGCAATAGGAAAAAAATTACGATCCTTCGCACCTGAGATCGAACTTATCATTTAAGATATGTTCTTTTACAATAGTCCCGTCGGGAACCACGACCTCGGGCCAGATCCGGGTCTTTGAATGAACCACCACGTTGTTACGCAGGACGACCCTGGGGCCGATCACGGTATCGTTCTCAATGCTGCACCCTTCCCCGATATGGGTGTCGTTATCTATGATACTTCCCGAGATCGTGGTGTTTGCCCCGATCACTGCCCGGTTGTAGAGCGACGAGGAGAAAACCTTTGCGTTGTTCCGTATAATGCACCGCTCTCCGATGCTCGTATAGGGGCCGATCAGGACGTTGTTTCCGATCGTTGTCCCTGAACCGATTGCCACCGGGCCGATAACCCGGGTATTCTTCCCGAGTGTGATCGAATCGCCCAGCTGCACCGGGCCCTGTACCCGTGCGCCGTGCATGGAGAGATCACCAATAATATCGGTGATCGTGATGTCCTGCAGTTTCCAGCGCTCTGCCTGCCGAAGCGAGTGCGGGCTTCCCACGTCGGTCCAGTTCCCGCGGGCAAACCAGCCCTTGAGGGATATTCCTTCCTCCATCAGATGCGGGAAGAGATCCCGTGCAAAGTCAAACTTCTTTCCTGCCGGGATGTGATCAAAGATCCCCGGGCTGCAGACATACATCCCGGTGCTTGCGAGATTGGAGAATATTTCACCGGGCGCAGGCTTCTCCTTGAACCGCTTTATCTCGTAGTTGACATCGATCTCAGCGATACCGTATTCCCCCGGGTCATCGATCGAGATGAGACCGACGGTGGTCATCGCCTTCTCCTTCTGATGGGCGCGGTAGAATTCAAGGACATTTAAGTCCGTCACGTGATCGCCGCCGACGACCAGAAAATCCTGTCCGTCCAGATATTTCTTGGCGTTTCTCACGCTGCCGGCCGTGCCGAGTTTGGTCTTCTCGTGGACATAGGTGATGTCAACGCCAAAGAGGGTGCCGTCCCCGAGCGCAGCCTCGATATCCTTTCCCAGGTACCCAAGGGTCATCACCACTTCGCGGAATCCAAGGTTGGAGAGGTGTGAGACGAGATGCTGGATGGACGGCCGGTTGACAATCGGGATACAGGGCTTGGGACGTTCGAATGTGAGAGGGCGCAGGCGCGTTCCTTCGCCCCCGCACATAATACACACCTTCATGGTTCTCATTTTGGCGTTAAACTGTTTTAAGTATAGTGCCCGAGATACTATGGGAGAAGAGAGGGCACGTGTATGGGATCTGATACGTACCGGGAACTGGACGTTACAGGTGGCACGGTCCAGTGCCTCCCGGAAAAACGGGAGCCGGTCGGGTACTGCCGGCTCTGCATCCACTGTCGTGAGTTCAGGGTAAAAGGCACATACGTAAAATCCCCGTCACTGGCCTACTGCGTGAAGTGTCGGGTGACCGGGGAAGTGGATCTCTCAACCGTTCAGGCAGTCCGGTGTGCGGACCGGCAGGGTGAGGGCTTCCACAGCATCACGAGTCTCATCGGATGATGGTCTTTCAGGTACCACGCCGGGTCTCCCGCAATTTTCCTTATTCTTTCAGCAATGCAATTATTGCCCCCATATCCACATGCTGCTCAAATAAAGTCGCAAGCGTATCGTAGGGATCGCTGCCACCCTGAAGGATCGGAGTAAAGGACAGCCCTTTTTTCCCGTAAATGTAGGAGAGCAATGCATTTACTGCCGACGGGTTTAAAAACAGCCCGTGCATGTAGGTACCAAAGACAAGTCCGTCAGCACTCACCCTGCCGTCACCGCAGAATGCCTCACCGTCCCTCCCTGTATCGGTAACCCCCATGTGGATCTCATACCCGGTCACCGTGCCCATCCCCGGGAGGATGGGCGGAACCGGGCATGCCTCGCGTTCCACCTGCGTAGTGTTCTTGGAATAGGAGGAAAAACGGGTAACACAGTCAAGCAGTCCGAGACCCTCATACGTCCCTGCCACCGATTCAAAACCTTCATCAACGAGAGATTTTCCCAGCATCTGGTATCCACCGCAGATGCCGATTACCGGCACATTCCTTGCCCGCGCATCCCGTAGTTCGCGATCGGTTCCCTGCGCCCTGATCGCTGTAAGATCATCGATGGTATTCTTGGTGCCGGGGAGGATAATGCAGTCATACCCCTGAAGCGAAGCTCCACAGGAAACATACTCGACAGCTGCATACTGTTCCAGCAGTTCAAAATCCGTGAAATTTGAGATGTGAGGGAGCCGGATCACCGCGATCCGGACCGGAAACTCCCGTGCCGTCTTGTCCCCGAGAGAGAGGGAATCTTCACTTGGGAGGGGGAGGGTGAAATAGGGCACGACACCGAGCACCGGCACACCCGTAAGTTCTTCGATCATCTTCACCCCCGGGGCAAAGATGGCCGGATCGCCCCGGAACTTGTTGATGATGATCCCCCGCACCAGCGGCCGGACCAGTTCCGGCAGGAGGATGATGGTGCCGTATACCTGGGCAAATACTCCGCCCCGTTCGATGTCGGCAACGAGGATCATGGGGATTTTGAGTTTCTCTGCAAGCAACGTATTTGCGATGTCCCGATCATACAGGTTCACCTCGGCCGCACCACCTGCCCCCTCAACGACCACCTGCCCGTACTCCTGGAGAAGCCGCCGGAATGCGGCAACCGCTTCCGTGAGTAGATAGGGGGTTTCTGTGTAGTAGTCCGCAATAGGGACATCCTTATACGGGTGACCGAAAAGCACCACCTGCGAGATGCAGTCACCCTTCGGCTTGAGCAGCACCGGATTCATGTCGGTCGTCGGAGAGAGCCGGGCTGCCCACGCCTGCATCGCCTGTGCCATCCCAATCTCCCCGCCGTCCTCTGTAACAAACGAGTTCAGGCTCATGTTCTGGGACTTAAAAGGCGCAACCATGATACCGCGGTGTACCAGGCACCGGCAGATCGCAGCCACGGTCACGGTCTTTCCCACATGGGATGACGTTCCCACGACCATGAGAGACATAGGTACTCATTTGAATGCCCGCACATAAAACGGATATGTGCCGGAAACGCTGTATACCGGGTGGATATCATCCGGACAATGCCAAGTAATAAATAAACAGAACTTAAAAATAGCTGTAATGATTGGTGGCATTTGCCCGACGTGTGGACTTCCCAAGGAATTATGTATCTGTGAGGAGGTAGCAAAGGAACAGCAGCGGATCAATGTAAAAGTGAACAAACGCCGGTACGGGAAAGAAGTGACCGTGATCGAAGGCCTCGACCCGACCGATATTGATCTCGAAGTTCTTTCAAAGTTCATGAAAGGAAAACTTGCCTGTGGGGGTACCGTGAAAGGGAATTCTATCGAACTCCAGGGCAACCACCGAGACCGGGTAAAAGAGCTCCTCTCCCTGAAAGGCTATAGCACGGAAAATATCTCGTGACGGGCGTAATCCCAACTTATTCTTATTTTTTAATGTACAGTGCGCCGTTCCGGTCGGTTGCCGGGTTCATGATTCGGCGTAATATGTGATATTTGCAGCTGCCGCCGGCATGCTCCCTCCCATCC
>NZ_PMZU01000039.1 GCF_003170075.1 Methanoregula sp. | reverse complement strand
TGTCGGGTACGGCAGGTGGATACCGGGTAAATCAGGCCCGCACCAGGTATTTTTTTTTAAAATCTACGTTCCGCGCTCTCATTTGCTCTCAGATATTTTAAAAAATCAGATAAAAAAGCAATCTTTATGAGCGAGTGTTATCCCATCGTGTACTGATGAAGCGGCAGTTTATCGTTGGGGTAATCGGGGGATTCTTGGGCATTGTAACCGCGATATATGTGATCTTTTCTTCAGTGTCCTCCGACATGACTCTCTCCGGTGTCCAGGCAGCTCTTTTTTCCAGTCTCGGTCTGATGGGTGCGGCAATAGCAGGCAGAGAGACCCGGTTTGCCGGCTGGATGCTGCTCTCCTCCGCGGTCTGGATCACGCTGTCAGTACCGCTTGCCGGTACTCTCAACCTGCTGTACTGGTTTATGCCTGCTGTCGTTATCCTTGGAATAGCGGCAGTGCTCTGCTTTCTGGAGCCGGAAGAGGATACTGCGACCCTGCCGGAAGAGTCATACTGATAACGGACCTGGATATTTTTTTTGAGCACCATTTCCCATGCTTACTTCGTACGTTTCCGTATAGGGGTACAGGGAATACGGTTTTCATAGATGGGATCATGAGGGTAGCCCCCGTAGTCTCCCGCTCACAAAATACAAAAAATCGGAAATTACAAAAAATTACAGGTCTTCTTTCTGTTCTTTGGATGGTTGCGGTACCGGTACGACGTTACTGCAGATTGCATCTGCTGCGATCCGGTTCAGGATAACGACAAGGACAAATAACAGGATCGCGGCAAGAACAAACATCAGGTATTGCATCCCGCCGGTTGTACTCCAGAGAAACAGGCCGTAGCAGATCCCGGCGGCGGTGACAAGCATGATGGCAATAATGCCGGCCCTCATGCCGGTAAAAGCCCTGCTCCGGATATCCGGAAAGAGGAGCAGCCCGATCACGCTGATCCATCCAAAACAGATGGCAGCAAGGAGCAGGATGTAGAGGAGCACATCAACCGCCCACTCGATCATGGTGTCTCACTCCGGGGTACCTGGGCAGTCCATATGGTGATCACAAACACGATACATGCAATCAGCCCCGCGAGTGTCAAGATGATCAGGTCCCCCACAGACACCGTGAGGGCAAGTGCCCCCGCACAGGCAAGGGTGGCCGCTACGTTTACTGCAATCAGCCGGTCATGCAGGGTCGGACCGGGAATAACACGCAGTACTGCGCAGAAAGCAAGAATAAAAAGGCAGACCGCCGCAAAAAGCCAGATGTCAAGCATCACCCGCGATCACACTCCGAAAACCCCGGGTCTCCTTCTGTCCCGTATCACAGTAGTAAAATGGAGAACCGGCACATATCAAACCTCCCGACACTCCCGGCAACATCGCATTTTGTCCAAACTGCAGTATGACGATTGTAACGTAAGTGTGAAGCGTGAAGCGCCTACCCTTTTATCGGACAACCGCGAATAAATGTGGGAATGCACCCGTCCTACCTCGGTAAGATCCTGCTGCGCTGGTGCGACCAGTGCCATACGCCGGTCCTTGCAAAAACCTGTGCCTGCGGTGCAAACACCCGCGAGGTTCCGCTCACCCCCCCGGGAGATGCACGGCCGGCATTTCCGGCCGATATCGCGCTCATCAACAGTATCTTTGAAGAGCACTTCGGGGCGCCGCTCGTTCCCGACGGGCACCTTGTTCTCCTCAACAAGGTACCGGACAACGACCGGATGGAAGAGATTGTTATCGGCGGCGGAATCGCCGGCTCCATCCGGTATATCCCAAAAGAGCGCCGGTGGGAACCAATCCCCCGGCCGGAGGCATATGTTCTTTTCAAGCCCACAAAACGTGTCGTTGTGGTGGACGACAGCGCTGCGCCGTTCATCCGCGACCAGGGGATGAGCGTTCTCCGGCCGGGCCTTGTCTCTCTTGATGACGCTGTCTGTACCGGTGACGAGGTTTTTGTTGTCACAAAAAGCGGGGAGTGTATCGCTGTGGGCCGGGCAAAAGCGGGGGCAGACGAAGCGAGAGCGATGCAGAAAGGTCAGATCGTCCGCAACCGGAGGAACGTCCCTTCGCAGATCGTGCCGGGAACGGCTACATGGCAGGACGCGGTCCGGGCAAATGCCGCGGTGCTTGACCAGGTGGAATCTGAATCGGTACGGTTCGTAAAAGACGTCGCCGCCGCGTACCCCCTCCAGCCCACGGTCTCCTACTCAGGAGGAAAAGACAGTCTCGTAACCATGCTTATCGTCAGAAAAGCACTCGTGAACGTCCCGCTGCTCTTTGCCGATACCGGTCTCGAATTCCCCGAAACGTACGCAAACGTGGAGGCGGTACAGCAGAAGTACAACGCAGATGTTATCCGCACCAGTACATCAACAAAATTTGTTGAGACAATGGCACGTGAGGGCCCGCCAGCGGTTAACGCCCGCTGGTGCTGCAGTGTCTGCAAACTCCTGCCGGTCGCAGAGACGATCCGCTCGACCTGGGGTGAGTGTCTCTCTTTTATCGGACAGCGCCGGTACGAATCCCTCTCCCGGGCAGAGAGCGACAGGGTCTGGAGAAACCCGACGGTAAAAGTCCAGGTTTCCGCCGCGCCAATCCAGGACTGGACCGCGCTTCATGTCTGGCTGTACCTGTTCCGGGAAGAGGCGCCCTACAACCGGCTCTACGAGCACAGGCTGGACCGGATCGGATGTTTCATGTGCCCGTCCAGTGATATGGCATTGATCCACATGATCGAGACCGACTTTGCCGGGCTCTGGAGCGGATGGCTTGAACGGCTTTGTGCATGGCAGCAGGCACAGGGGCTGCCGGACGACTGGATCACGAGCGGGGCGTGGAGGTTAAAGGAGGGCGTACATGGGAAAGAACGTCACCATCATTGATTACGGTCTCGGGAACCTGCGGAGCGTTATGCGCGGGATCGAGGCCGCAGGAGCGAGTGCCACCATCACCGGGAATGCGGAGGAGATCGCAGCGGCCGATGGGATCGTCCTCCCGGGCGTCGGCGCCTTCCACGAGGGTATGGACCAGCTGGGCTCCCTCAAAGGAACGGTCTGCGCCGCAACAAGAGAGGTGCCGCTCCTTGGTATCTGTCTTGGCATGCAGATGCTCATGGACTCAAGCGAGGAGCACGGGATGCATCAGGGCCTCGGCCTTATCCCGGGCCGCGTGCGCAGGTTCCCTCATGTCCCTGGAGTAAAAGTACCCCACATGGGCTGGAACACGATACGGCTTGATAAAGGGAATAACCCGCTCGTTTCCGGACTTGCACCGGAAGAGTACGTGTATTTTGTCCATTCGTACTATGCGGACACGACGCCGGAATATACGCTCACCACAACCGAGTATATCGTCCCCTTTGCCTCATCCATTGTCCGGGATAACGTGTACGGCGTCCAGTTCCACCCGGAAAAGAGCGGGGCCATCGGCCTGAAACTGCTCAGGAATTTTATTGATCTGGTCTGAGGGATCCTTGCTATGCAGCCGGGCCTGTACCGGAAATCTTTGCAGATGAAGGGGGAACCTTTTTAGTTTTGCCATTCGACCATTTAGACATGAATAAGTATCTTCTTGCCCTGCTTCTGTCCTCCCTGATACTCGTGGGATCAGCATCCGCATACGGTATGTACCTGAACTGTTCTCCCACTTCAATCCCGGTCGGCCAGACCCTGAAATGTGCGGTTGATTCCGATTTCCCGCCGGGAACCAGTTTTAACCTTGTCTTTTACCAGTCGCAGTATACCTCAACGGAAATCGATCGCCAGGCCATGACTATCCAGACTGACCAGTCTACCCAGTACGCGCTCTTCGATACCACAGGTCTTAAAGGTGGCCAGTACAAGGTTGAAATCCAGTTCAATGGTGTTGAACCATCGATGCGTTCGGATTCTGTATCGAGCCTGCTTATAACGCTCACCGACCGGTCCAACGAACTTACTATCACATCCCCAACTACCCAGAACCTGGCCGGTGCGCTCCTGATTGCAGGTTCCCTTAAGAAAGGGGGAAATGCCGGCATACAGATCCAGGTTGACGGGGAGTCAGCCGGGCGAGTGTACGGCCCCCGGTACATTGGAACTGTGAATAATCTGCAAAGCGGTGACGGCTTTTTCTCGCAGACCATATCTGTGACGCAGCCGGACGATTATAAGGTCTATTTCTCCGATGCCAATGGTGCCATTGCTACAATAACGTTCCATGTCGTTGCGCCGACAACTGTAACAACGGTAGTACCCACGGTCACCACAATAAAAAAGGTCACCACGGTAAAAACTGCTACCTTCACACCGATACCCACCCCCACCAAATCGTCGATGCCGGCTGTGGTCGTGATCGGGGCGCTCGGGATCGCTATGCTGGTCGCAGTCAGGATCAAAAAAGACCGTAAATAATTATCACCCGATTCTTTTTTTAGACGACTAAGACAATTCCGGATATTTCTGCGGTACGAATAACGTGCTGCCGTAACTGCAGATAAGCAATAAAAAAGATCTGTTTTTCACGTGCAGATTTTTCGTCTTTTCTTCCAGAGATATGCCTCGTAGCAGAGCAGGACAACGACGACAAATGCCCCGCCGCAGAAGAAGGCAAGCGCAAAGTCGGGAGATACTACCTGCACCATTCCCGAGTCTGCCATGGCTTTTGCCGCATACAGCCCGGATCCTGGTGCTTCCCGGTTTGCCATCACAGGCACTGTCCCGGCCGTAGTCTGAAAAGCGAGAAGGGGTGCAAGTGCAAATATCGCAAGCGTGCCGGCAATGACAATCCCAAAGAGGGAACTGTACTTGAGAAGAAGGGCCCTGACATTGGTCTGTTTTGGCGCGACGATCAGGAGCTGATCGGTGAGTGAGTACATCTTGACCTCGCGCCCTTTGATGCTGTACCGGGTTGCAGAAACGGTAATGAGACCGGCATCGAGCAGGTTTTCGGCATGGTATTTTGCCGTGGTGAGGGGAATTTTCAGTTGTTCGGTGATATCGGTCAGGCTTTTTGTGCCGGTGGCAAGGAGAGTGAGAATGTCGTTTGCGGTCTGGCTTGCCATGGCTTTTGCAATCTTCTGCGCCCGTTCATCGCCCGGTTCCAGCACGACGACATTCCCGGTCATTTTTAACTCTTTTGCAGCGCCGCAATAATGCGCTCGCGCCCCACGTTCAGGGCAAAATCAAGTTTTTCGGCATCCGGCCCGCCGCCCTGTGCCATGGTGGGTTTTCCGCCACCCTTGCCGCCAAGGAGACTGCACACCTGGCCGATAATCTCCCCGGCGTTCACCCGTTTGTCGCCCGATGCAAGGACGACCCGTGCGGTTTCACCCATGGAGGCAAGGAGGGCGACCCCGCCCTTTTCAGAGATTGCCAAAGCAATCGTCGAGAGTTCACGCGGCGCGAGATCGATGCGTTTAACAACAACCGGAATCCCGCCGATCGTCTCGGACCGGATCGTCTTTATCTCAAGATCCACCAGTCTCTGGCTCATGCGTTCGATCTCTTTTTTCTGGTCTTTCCATTCAGAGAAGAATCTTGTTACCGTAGGCGGGAGGTTCTCAAGCTGCACGGAAAGGATATCCGCAGAGGAAGTGGCGATCTGTTCAAGGTGCTGCAGGTAATAAACTGCCGCAGTACCGGCTGCAAACTCGATCCGTTCGATCCCGTCCTGGATGTGCTCGACCCGGATAATCTTGATCATGCCGACCTCCCCGGTGCTCCGGCAGTGTGTCCCCGCGCAGGCCTCGATATCACCCGCAACTTTTACAATGCGGATCTCTTTTCCCTGCGGGACACCCCCCTGATACAGGGAGAAACCGTACTGCTGCTCGGCTTTCGTGCGGTTCTCGACCGAGATCTCGACCGGCTGGTTGGCCATGACCATCCGGTTTGCAGCAATTTCAATCTTGCGCAGTTCCTCCGGGGTAATATGCTTGAAGTGCCGGATATCAATACGCGAGCTTTCTGCCCCTTTCTGCGCACCTGACTGGTGGATGTGGGCACCAAGCACCTCTTTTGAGGCATGGAGGATGATATGGGTGGCGGTATGGTGGCGCATCAGCGAGAAGCGCCGTTCCTCATCGACCATGCCCTTGACCCGCTCGCCGCGCTGGAGGACACCGCCGCTGATATGGTGGAGGATGACATCCCCGACTTTGACCACGTCATCAACGCGTGCCATACTCTCAGAACCAACAAGACTGCCGGTATCTGCCGGCTGGCCGCCGCCATCCGGGTAAAAGAGCGTCTGATCGAGGACTGCATATCCTTCGAAAAAGTCAATGACGACGCTTTCAAACTCGATGTCCTCGGGCTGTTCGTAATAGAGTTTCTTTGTCGGCGGGAGGCCCTGTACCCGTTCGGTATACGCTGCGGTTTTTTCAACGACTGCCTCTTTCTTTGACTCGGAATGCATGTCAGCGATCTGGGAATAGAAATTATCCGGGAGGTCGATGACTGCGCCTTCCTTTGTGGCGATATCCTTGATCATCTCGGGCGGGATGCCGTGGGAATCGTACAGGGTGATGATCTCGGAGAGTGGCACACGCTCACTCTTTGCCCTGTAGGTCTTTGCGACCTTCTGGACGATCCGGGTCCCGCGGTCGAGCGTCGTTGCGTACTTTTCCACTTCGCGGTCGACAATTTCGCGGACGATCGAGATATCCTGCTCGAATTTTTTCATGCCGATGATCTTCATCTGTTCTTCGATGAGATCGGCAAGGGAATCCTGCATCTTAAAATCGTTCATCATCCGCAATGTCCGGCGGATGACAAGCCGGGCAAGGTACCCCTCGCGGACGTTTGAGGGCACGATGCAGTCTCCAAGCATGTACGCGAGGCACCGGGTATGATCGCAAATTGCGTACACCTTCTCGACCGGCGTTATCATCTTGTCGAGTTTCTCGGGCGAGATGTCGATGGCTGCCGCCACTTTCTTTCGCAGGTTAAAGAGGTTGGGGCCGGAGATATCCATGAGACCGGCAAACTTCGCATTTAAGGCCAGAATTTTTGTATAGTCCTTATTTTCGAGAAGGTGCGAGATCCCGGCCGAACTCATGACCCGGCTGACCATCTCAGGGAACACGGCATCGTAGATGGTCGGCGAGCCTTTCGATGCCCAGACCAGCCGTTCCAGACCGTACCCGGTATCGACAATCCGGAGATTTATCGGGTAGTACATCTCGCCATTGAGATCGTAGCCGGGGTGGTTTGTCTTCTGCCGGCCAAGGCTCATGAAAACGAGCGTTGCGACCTCGAGGCCGCCGATCATGACCTCGACGCTCGGTCCCGCGTTCCCTCCGCCGATCCACGGATGTTCCTTGTAGGTAACCTTGTTGAGGTCGCCACCGATGGAAGCGAGGAACTGGTCGCAGAGCTCGACAGTGCGGTCTTTCCAGTAGATCTCCTCTTCGGGTGTGTTGAACGCGTGGTGGGCGAGCATCTCGAACGTGGTCAGGTGCCTCCCGGATCTCCCGACCGAATCAAGGTCATTTAACCGGATGCATGGCTGCGAGATCGTAAGCGGGTTTGCGGGCGGCGGGACAATTCCACTGGTCACAAACGGCTGGAAGTCAGCGATGGATGCGATGGTCAGGTAGATATCATCCCGCCAGCGTGCGGCCACCGGGTAGCGCCCGATGCGTGTGTGGCCGTTCTTTTCAAAAAAGGAGAGAAAAGCCTCCCGCATCTCATCGATCGTATGGGGGGTGAACACGGGGTTGCCGATGAAGGTATAGGGTTCACAGGCCGCGTCGCCGCAGTTATCGCGGGAACTGTCGCGCGTCCAGAAAGCAGAACCGCAGGATTTACAGATCTTCCGGGTAAAACCCTGATTCTTGAAATATTCGAGCTGATATTCTTCTTCGAACATGAAAAACCACGTACTGCCTGTATAATTAAGTGTACCAGGATAGTTATTGTCTTTGGCTGCACTTATTTTTTCCAGTTTTCCTGGTACCATGCATCGATCGTCTCAAACGTACCGGTTGCCTCCGCAATCCGGACGGCAATGAGGTGCCAGCAGGGTTTTTGCCGGAATGCGAAATCCCGGCAGGTGCAGACGTCTTCGGATACCACGTGTTCGCCGGTCGACCCGATGACAACAAAAAAATCGAGATATTTTTTTACCAGGTGGAGGTCGATGGCATCAAGTGCCTTTGCGCCCCTTAAGCCGTACTCCGCGACAATACCGGCGCGGAGCGCATCGTCAAGCGCTTTTTTTTCGCCTACCTGCTGCCAGAGATCGCTCATGGACATACGGATAGGAGCGGCGGATCGTCGATATACTGCCAGCCACGCTGCACTGCAAGGCGCTTCATGGCCGGCGTTTCGAGCGCATAGTGGGTCGATTCGATGCAGGGGAGCGGCGCTGCCCGGGCCACCGAATGTTTCATCTCGGCTGAGAGGAACGCATCGGCCCCGAGCCGGTGGGCTTCTCTTAAAAATTCCGGATCAAAACCGCTGCCGGCAACGACCGCAAGCCGCCGGCATGAAGTAAGGTTTCCCCAGACCCGCAGGTTCCCGCCCAGCCGCTGTGAAATGCCGGTGAGAGGGAGCATACAGGTGCCTATCACGCCAAGGGACATCGGCTCGCAGTCCGAGAGCCCGAGGAGTTCAGAGAGGGCATCGTTGACGCCCCCGGCCGCGTGATCGAAGTTCGTATGCATCACGTACACGTTCAGACCCCCGGAGAGGATCTCCCTCATCAGGGTGGCGGTGCGTCCGGTAAGGGTGGTAAGCGGCGTCCATATCGGCGTGTGGTGGACGACGAGCATATCAGCGCCGGATGCAACTGCCTGCCGGACCACCGCCGGTGTTGCATCCAGCGCGCAGCAGACTTTGTCAATTTCGGGCCGTCCTTCCACGACAAGTCCGATCCTGCCGGCATCAAACTCTTCGGCCAGGGCCGGGGGGGCAAGTGCTTCCATCTCTTCTGCAAAGGCACGTATGTGCATATACAGGAGTATCGCTGGCCGGGGATATATACCGTTTATTACTTTGGGTAATAACAGTGAGTTTTAATATTCATAAAACGATATTTCCAGCCATGCACAAGTCCATCGAGCAGATCAACGAGCGCATCCGTGACGGCAGTGCCCGTGTTGTCACCGCAGAGGAGATGCCTGGCATCGTTGACGAGTTGGGTGAGCAGGGCGCGCTTAAGGAAGTCGATGTTGTTACCACCGGGACGTTCGGTGCGATGTGTTCATCAGGCGCGTTTTTGAATTTCGGGCATTCGGAACCGCCAATCCGGATGGAGAGGATCTGGCTCAACGACGTCGAGGCCTACGGGGGACTTGCCGCGGTCGATACCTATATCGGGGCAACCCAGCAGTCGGATACGCTCGAAGAGCAGTACGGCGGCGCGCATGTGCTGGAGGATCTTGTTTCTGGAAAATCGGTAGAACTGCGGGCAACCTCCCGGGGCACCGACTGTTACCCGCGCAGAACAATCACGACCGAACTGCTCCTTGAAAACCTCAACCAGGCAATCATGTGCAACCCGCGGAACGCGTACCAGCGGTACAATGCGGCGACGAACACTACCGACCGGCTCCTGCACACCTACATGGGAACGCTCCTCCCCAACTCCGGAAATATCACCTACTCGGGAGCGGGCATATTAAACCCGATCTCAAATGACCCGAAACTCCGGCTGATCGGAAGCGGCGTCCCGATCTTTTTGTGCGGGGCGCAGGGCATGGTAATCGGGGAGGGTACCCAGAGTTCACCCGCAGGCGGATTCGGGACGCTGATGGTCACGGGGAACTTAAAAGAGATGTCACCCGATTACCTCCGCGCCGCGACCATGACCGGTTACGGAGTCACGCTCTACGTTGGGATCGGGGTGCCGCTGCCGGTGCTTGACTTAGACGTGGTCCGGGCAACGGCTGTCCGTGACGGGGATATTTCGGTCGACATAATCGATTATGGAGTGCCGAGCCGCAACCGGCCCAAGATCCGGAGCGTGACCTATGCGGAGTTGCGATCCGGCACGGTGGAGATCAACAGCGAACAGGTGCGGACCTCGTCACTGTCGAGTTATCGCAGGGCACGCATGGTTGCCGGGGAACTTAAATCCTGGATTGAGAAGGGCGCTATGCAGCTGGCACTACCCACGCGGCCCATCGACGGGCAAAAGACGGTGCACCCGATGCACGAGAGCAAAAAAGGCCCGCGTGTGATGGACATCATGGACCGGCAGATCGTGAGTATCGGGGAATCCGAGGAGATCCGTACGGCAGCACAGAAACTCCTCAAAGGGGAGACCAATCACCTGCCGGTTATCGGGAGCGACGGCAGGCTTGTGGGCATCGTGACAACGTTTGATGTCTCCAAGGCAGTGGCAAATCCCGGCAAAGCATGCATCGTACGTGACATCATGAAAAAGAAGGTGGTGACCACCATGACTGACGAGGCGGTTGATATCGCCGTGCGGAAACTTGAACAGAATAACATCAGTGCGCTGCCGGTTGTTGACAAGGAACGCCACGTGATAGGCATGCTCACCGCCATTAATCTCGGGAAACTCTTTGGCGGGAGGTGGCTGAAATGAAACTGCTCGTGAACTTTTCCCGGGGAAAGGGAAACGCCCCGATCATCGCCCAGGTGGTAAAAGATACCGGCGTCCTCATCAATGTCGAACGGGCAATGATCGACTCATCAGAAGGCGAGGCGCTCATTGAAGTGCCCGACGACCAGTGCCAGCTTGTCCGGACAACCATGACCCGGCTCGGGGCAACCGTGAGACTGCTCGAACACGGGATCAACCTCAACACAAGCGAGTGTGTGGACTGCGGCGCCTGTCTCTCCATCTGCCCCCGCGAGGTTTTCTCATTCGACAATGAGTGGAAACTTGCGATCGCGGAAGACCGGTGCGTGCTCTGCGGCCAATGTGTGGATGCATGCCCGCACCACGCGCTGACATTACCACTATGATCCGCGAGCCGTTCCGGTTCCGCGAGACCTTTGCCGCGATCCTCGCGGAGACGCCTGCACACGCGGCTGCGGCAAAGGAGGGTATGATTGCAGCCCGGCAGGTGCTTGAGGGTTATATCGCCCGGGACTCTTTTTTTGCGACAACATTTTCACCATACGAGCCGGATATTGACGAGCCCCTGATCCGGCATATGGCCGCCGCTGCTGCAAACGCCGGTGTCGGACCCATGGCGACCGTGGCAGGTGCCATTGCCGCAGCCGGGATTGATGCCATGATCGGTGCAGGTGCCCGGTTTGGGGTTATCGATAACGGCGGGGACATCGCGCTAGTGAGTGACCGTGATGTGCGGGTGGGCGTGCATGCCGGGACTGCCCCGCTCTCAGACAAAATTGCCTTTGTCATCCCGCCACAAAAAGAACCATTCGGCATCTGCACATCGTCCGCAACGGTCGGCCCTTCGATCTCGTTTGGGATCGCAGACGCGGTCACGATCTTCGCACCCGATCCCCTGCTCGCCGACGCGTGGGCAACAGCGGTCTGCAACCAGATACGCCCGGATGATCAGAGCGTCCTTGAACAGATTGATCCCGGCAAGGTTCAGGGAGTCTTTGCGATCATGGGAAAAACGGTAATTAAATGGGGCAACGTACCGCCCGTCGTCCCGGCCCGGGTAGACGAACAACTGATAAGCGCCGGCGACCGGTTATAGCGTCGATTCGATATAGAACTGGCTGTCAGCAACCGCACTTGTGCCAGTAAATGTTTTCAGCGGTTCTTTCCCGTCGGTCACGATGATCTCGGGCCTGCTGTTTTTGACCCGGAACACTCTGGTCAGCAATTCAATCTCATCGATCGCCACCCCATCGACAAGCGACGATGCAGGTTCAAGTTCGAGGCGCTCCTGCACCAGTTCGTCCGGTACCGTGCGGAAGAAATAGTAGAACACCTGCCACGCATTCAGGAGATCCGAGACCAGGAGTTCGCGTCTCACCGGTTCGGGCAGGGTTTCCAGCCGGCGCATGAGCGCATCCTCGTCCTCGCCGCTCTCGTCAAGCAGGCAGTCCGCGATCCTGACCAGTTCGGGAAATGACGGCGCGGGATCTTCTGTATCCATGGGATCAGAGTTGGCGGGAAAGAACAAAAAGAATGCCGTAGAGGCCGGGCAAAGAGAACCCGCCGGCAAAAAACTATAATCAGGCCGGGCGGGAATGATTACAGGTGAAAGAAGAGGATGCCGACTGGCTGATCTATCATCTCATCACGCAGAAAAGTGAAATTACTGCGGGAGAACTGGCAGATGAGAGCGGACTGGATGCAGCAGCCGTTGCCGCGTCGCTGGACCGGCTCGACCACTATCTCCTTATTGACCGGACCGGCGGTAAAAACCGGGTGCTCTCCGTTGGGGAGTCTCTCGTGAAATGCCAGGCAAAATACGATAATGAACTTCCGTACGTTATCGAAAATGGCGTGATAAAAGCAAGGAAGAACTAACTATGACGGGAAAGGAAGTAGCCATACTCCGGATCGGCCACCGGCCCGAGCGCGACCAGCGGGTAACTACCCATGTCGCGCTGACCGGACGGGCTCTCGGGGCTTCTGGGATGTATCTTGCCGCAAGCGATAAAGGTGTGGTTGAGAGCGTCCTTGACGTAGCAGATCGCTGGGGTGGGAAATTTTTCTGCGAGGATAACGTCAAGTGGCGTGCCTGCATTCGCGACTGGAAGGAGCACGGGGGAAAAGTTGTCCATCTCACAATGTACGGGATCAACCTGCCCGATATTATCGGCGAGATCCGGCCCCTGGAAAAAATCCTCGTGGTGGTCGGGGCGGAGAAGGTGCCAGGCGAGATGTATGGCCTTGCAGACTACAATGTCGCCGTGACGGGCCAGCCCCATTCGGAGATCTCAAGCCTCGCGCTGTTTCTCGATCACCTCTATGAGGGAACGGAATTCTCCCGCCAGTTCCCTGACGCAAAGATCCGGATCGTCCCATCAAAGGCCGGAAAATACACGGAGGAGTTGTGAGAGGCCGGGTCCTCGTTGCCGGGTTTTCCACGCGCCACGTGGCGCAGTCGGCTGCACGGGCAGGTTATGAAGTCTGTGCGGTCGATCATTTCTGCGACCAGGACCTTTTCTGGTACACCAGGGACCGGATGCGCTTTGAAGATCTATCCGATCTTCCCGAGACCGTAGACCGGATGTGCCGCAACTATTCCTTTGATCTCGTGATTGCAACATCCGGTGCCGAAGACCTGACGTTCCCGGTCCCGGTGTGCGGTACTCCCCGGGACAAGGTGGGCCGGTTCCTTGACAAACTGGATATGCAGCACTTTTTTGAGGGTCTTAAGGTCCCGGTTCCCCGCATTGCTGCTGACTGCGAATACCCGGTGATGGCAAAACCGTGCCGGGGTGCTGGGGGGTGGCGCAACGCGGTACTTCACAATGCTGCTGAAGAAAAACACTGGGCATCCCTGTACCCGGACATTCCCTATATCCGCCAGCAGCTCGTTGACGGCATCCCCGCAAGTGTCTGCTGCGTAGCAAATGGCGATAGGGCCCGGGCGATTGCCGTAAACGAACAACTGCTCCGGGGAAACGGCGAATCCACGTTCGGGTTCTCCGGCTCGGTCACCCCCTTTGACCACCCGATGTGCGGCGAGATGATCGCCCTTGCCGAGAAGATCGCCGCATCGAGCGGCTGTACGGGAACTCTTGGCATCGACTTCGTGGTCGGTTACGATACACCGTGGGTAATCGAAGTGAACCCCCGGTTCCAGGGAACGGCTGACACGGTTGAGATAGCATACGGGTGCAACCTGTTCCAGTTCCATGTCAGCGCCTGCGCGGGAACGCTGCCGGAAGCGCCGCAGGTTCAGGAATATGCAGCGCGGCGCATCCTCTTTGCAGACCGGGACATGACACTGAACGCAGACCTCAAAGATCTCGCACCCCTGGTATCTGACATACCCTGGCCGGGGACATTTTTTGAAGAAGACCAGGCAATCGTGAGCGTGTCCGGGACCGGTTCAACACGCGATGCAGCTCTTTCTGAGCTGGATAAAAATATTAGCACTGTCCGACAATATATTCCCTGATGGATCCTGTGGAAGAAGTGCTCAATGAGCCGGCAATGCGGGCTTACATACACCGGCTGATTGGCGACGAAGGGCTCAACCTTTTGGAAAAATTTCCCAAAGAGGGCGAGCATAGCGACGAAGATTTGGCCGCAAGTACCGGGATTAACCTAAACTCCGTGCGCCACACGCTCTACACGCTGTATGAGAAAAGGCTCGCTGAGTATCACAGGATCAAGAACAACGAGACCGGCTGGCTCACGTATCTCTGGCAGCTGCGGATCGATCACATTTACGATGCCATCCGCGATGATATGGAAGTGGTGCTGGACAAACTCGAACACCGTGCGCAGTTCGAGGAGGAAAACGATTTCTACATCTGCAACGACTGCCACGATATATTTACTTTTACGCAGGCCATGGGTGGCGACTTCAAGTGCCCGAACTGCGAGCAGCCGCTTGGCCATTTTGATAATCAAATTCTCGTAAAAGCGCTTCGGGAGCGCATTGAGAGCATGAAAAAAGCATTGGGTCATGCCTGAAAACCGGGACCGCTGTATCGCGTTACTCAAGGACGCCGGGTGCAGCCCGAAGGTAATCGCCCATTGCAGGGCAGTCTGTGCCTGTGCGGAGGAGTACGCACGAAGGTGCGATCTTGCCGACCCGGAACTTGTCGTAACAGGAGCGCTGCTTCACGATATCGGTCGGGGGAGCACGCACGGGATCGACCATGCGCAGCGGGGAGCGGATCTCCTGCGCGAAAAAGGATTCCCCGAAAGTGTTGCGCGGATCGTCGAATGCCACACCGGGGCCGGCCTGACCGCGGATGAATGCACACTTCTCTGGCTTGCCCCCCGGGACTGCATGCCCCGGACGATCGAGGAGAAGATCGTCACCCATGCGGATAACCTGATCGCGGGTACGAAGCGGGTAACGATCGATGAAAGCATCGCTTCTGCCAGCCACCTGCCAGAAGAGATCCGGGAACGGATGCGCCGGCTCGCACAGGACGTTGAGCTGCTCACACAGTAAGGCGCGGGTCAAAATTATTCTCATGAAAATCGAATCATTCCAATATAATGAGCGGATAGGTACCATCCTTGCCTGAAACGATGAACGCCGCCGCCCCCGAAGGAACGCCCCAGCGGCGGATCAAAGACTGTAAAATACAACAAAAAAACTTCCTTGCCCCGCCGTGCCCCGGAGGGGCCTTCATGGCGGGGAACCCTCGTACCCTTGTTTTATCGAGTTCCATTGTTCCGGTGAAAATCCGATCAGTTCATATCAGTTTTTTCTAATTATATGATGACCTGCCGCACCTGCGGGAGGGCGCGAATCTCCTCTACCACGCCGGCGGGAAGCGGGTCATCCACAATGATGACGAGTTTTGGGTCCTCGGCGAACTGGGGGTCGGTGACAAAGATCTGCTGTATTGAAAGTGAATGGTCACAGAGCACACGGACTGCTGCACCAACAATCCCATGTTCGCTTGCGTCTTTTGGCATAACGGTGATGACCGAAAGCCCGAGCGACTCAGCCACCCGGCTTAAGTCGGGGGTTGCCCGCATATTGAGGAAGATATCACGCAGGAACGGACGTTCAAGGATGCGCCGGGCGGTAGCATCCACGACGCGGCGATCCGACCCGATCGCTTTTGCAACGGCAGTTGCCGGGATATCGATGCCGTTACAGCAAATCTTTCCTTCTTCATTGACCCCAAAACCGTTATCGAGAAGGAACCGCACTACGCGGCCCTGGGATGGCGAGTCGGCAAATTCGTGGATGATATCAGACCACATACAAGCACCGGGTAAAACGTATGGAAATATACATGTATGCTTGCCGAATGTCATCAGCGTATATAAAAAAGAGTCTGGAATGTTCAAGTCAGGCTCACCGGTCCATCCCGGACCGGGTGGGCGGCCGGGTACCGGTCAGATCTGTCAAAAGGCCAAATGTTCTGACGTGGCCTGCCCAAAATATGCCATAACATTCTTTTAGATAGACAACCTTTTTGTTATGGCACAGAAGCGAGGTAAGCCGGGCTTTCCGGTGTCGCAAGTGCATATTCTTAACAGGGCGAGGGTAGCCAAGCCAGGTCAAAGGCGCTAGGTTGAGGGTCTTGGACAAGGTTTATTCGCTGCATCGTACAAAAATAAGATCCCTCAAAAAAGAAACAATGGGCGAGGGTAGCCAAGCCAGGTCAAAGGCGTTAGGTTGAGGGCCTAATCTCGTAGGAGTTCTTGGGTTCGAATCCCATCCCTCGCATCTGGACGCGAAGTGCGAATCGTTCAGTTCTATTTTTAAACCGCTTCAATCAGACATTCGTATATGACTTACCCAGTCGCTCAGTTAATTACTGAAAGCTCTTTTCACAACATCAGGACCGATTTGGCAGAAAACGCCATCAAGACCGCCCTTCAGAATTTCACCATCACGACGATTGATGCCGCCCAGATCCGGGAATTCATTGCAGAACTCCGGTCCTGCAAGAACATCAGCGCCGGTCGGGCAAACAAACTCACCTTCACGCTCATCACCTGGCGCAGGTTCATCGGTCCGTTTGCAGACAATCCCATTGGAGATCTCTACGCTGCAATCCCTGAGTTGAGAAGTGCAAAGAGCCGCCGTGAAACGCCATTCAAACAGAACACCATCAGCGATTTCATCGCCATCCTCAAACAGTTTTACCTCTGGATGATCGACAACAAATATTCCCCCCTCACCGAAAGCAAAATCCACAAACTCCG
>NZ_PMZU01000012.1 GCF_003170075.1 Methanoregula sp. | reverse complement strand
AAGGCCAAGGCAGAAGAGCTCTCCAAGCAGGCGGCTGCGGGTAGCAAAGACGCCAAGAAGAAACTCAAGAAGCTCGAGAAAAAGATCAAGTAAGCCTTCTTTTATTTCCAATTATTTTTATTTTCCTTTATTTGGGCTGATATCAAAGAATATAGATCTGCACGTCGCAAAATGTCCGTATCATGAGGGGAGCGGAAGGCTCAATTTTCAAATAAAAAAAATTACTGCGACCCGTATGACCGCACATGATCACGGGTGCTGCGGTACTGTTTAAAATCCGGATTTTTTTCATCGTACATCTTTACATCAACCCGGCCGTACTGTTCACGGTCCTTCCCGACAGGACAGACCTTGATGCAGCACCCGCACGGGGAAAGAAACCGCTGGAGCAGTTCCTCCGACCGGATAGCGCAGGCGGTCTTGTCAGTAAGTTCCCGCGGGTAACCACCTTTCTGAACGGCAGAGACCGGGCAGACCTTGACACACCGCTGGCACCGGGTGCAGAGCGGTTCTTCAAGCACCCAGTCTGTAGGGAATTCGGCAGTGGTCAGGATCGAGGTAAACCTGACCCGGGGGCCATACTGCGGAGTGAGGAGCATGTTGTTGAGCCCGAAGTTCCCGAGGCCGGCACAGTACGCCGCATGCCGGTGGGAGAAGAACGCAATCGGTTTCTCCTTGAGGACACCAATCGACCCGTACCCGTCCCGGGGCACCCAGACCGACGGGTAGCCTTTCTCAGTAAGGAATGTCGCGATGCGATAACCGCAGGAGTCAAGCTCGGCATTGACTGTCCGGTACAGTTCGTGATACCAGATAGAGGGGGCAGTATCCACGATTGGCAGGCTGACCGGAAACCCGATTACGATTACGGTCTTTGTCCCGGGAAAGACAGAGGCAGGACGGAATGCTTCAGGAACCCACGGTTCAAACGGGGGATCATTCCAACGATCAGCCGGGGCAAACCCCACGAGGGGGATGTCCATACCGTTGCATTTCCTGAGGATCTGACGCCGGAGGATCGTACTCATGGATCAACGGTTGCATGGGTAAGGATAAGAGGTTGTCCATATGCCGTGGAGATCAGCGTGGAAGACCCGGGATGTCGGGCCATATCAGGGAGATATATTTATTATGCAGCATACAGACTGATTGACCGGGTGCACTGTAAAAATGGCTTTTATTCCCGATCCTGTTATCATCGTCAATCTTGTCCTGTGTATCATCATTTTCGTCTTCGGATATGCAGCATTCCGGAAGAGCAATAATATGAATCCGTTCCTGATCGGCATCGCGTTCGGCCTGTTCGGGCTGTCGCATCTCAACACATTGTTTGGCCTTACGCTCTTCCCGGAGATCACCTTTGTATTGCTCCGGCTCTGCGGGTATGTCCTTGTCGCTGCGGCACTGTACATGTCCTACAAGTCACTCTGTTGAGAGAATCAGAGTTTCAAACATTTTTGTCCTCAAAGCCAATTGTTGACAATCTATTCTTTCCTGGTGCAGGTGGGTATTTTTGTCCAGTTTTCCGTACGAGATGGCGCTTTTCATCACGGGAACCGTACGGGAATAAAATCACGTTCAGAGATCCCGAAAAATTCACGGCATGGCTGGGATAATACCGGTTTTTCTCTCACTCAAATCCTGAATGTGACCCTGTATCATCCGGAATTTATCGCGTGCAGATAGCGCTGGTATCACTGTGCTATTCTCCGGTAATAGTGCAGACTACGGTCCGTTCCCGGCCCGCGTTTACATCCAGTTCGAGAAGAACGATCTGCTGCCATGTCCCACAGCAAAGATTCCCGCCTGCAACAGGAACCACAAGGGAGGGGCCAACAAGCGCCGCTTTGACATGCGAACGCCCGTTGCCGTCACCCCACTTCATGTTATGGGCATAGTCTGTATCATCTGGCGCAAGCACCGAGAGTGCCCGGGCGAGATCCGCTAGAACGCCGGGCTCGTACTCGATCGTGGTTAGCGCGGCGGTCGAGTGCTGCACGAAAAGATGTACCAGTCCCTCTCGTATGGCGCTCTCATGGACCGCTGCGATCACCTCCGGAGTCAGGTTATGGATCTCGCCTTCACGTTTGGTGGAGACATGGATAATCTTCCGAAACATCGGCATCACATTTTCCCGTTTCCCATGTATGCAGATAGTTCTTTTGAGATCTTCACCTTTAGCGGGTTCATGACAACCAGCAATTGCTGATCGGTGATAAGTAGTATCCTGATTTCTGACAGCATTTCCTTAATTGTACCGTGTCCGTTTTTGCAGACAGGATCGACGGATCAGTGAGGACCTAAGAACGTCTAGCAATCAATCCGGAGACCTCCCCTGGGATAGACTCCCATAAAAGATTTTGATCCGGGTATTTCAGGAAACCAAAAAAAGAGAGAAAAGTTACGGCTCAACCGGGGTGTCAGGTTCAGCGACGTCTGCGACATCAGACTCCGGAACGATAGCGACACCGATTACTTTGTCTTTCTCATCGAGGCGCATGATCCGGACGCCTTTGGTGCCACGCCCGATGATCCGTATCTCGCTTACCCGGGTCCGCATGACGACACCTGCTGCAGTCATCACGACGATCTCATCAGTATCCGAAACAGCACATGACATAATAACAACCGCTTCACGTTCGAGCGAGATATTCCTGACTCCCATCGTGCCCCTTCCGTGCCCGCGGAACTCGTCAAACTCAGTCCGTTTCCCGAACCCGACGTCGGATATGGTAAGCAGGTGATCTTTTTCAAGCAGGGTGACCGCAACGATGGTATCCCCTCCACGCAGTTTCATGCCTCTCACACCAAATGCGCTCCTTCTGACAGTCCGCACCGTTTCCTCGTGGAACCGGAGGCTCCGGCCGAACCGGGTGGTGAGCACGAGCTCGTTCGTTCCGTTCGTCGAGATTACCTCAACCAGCTGGTCGTTCTCACGGAGTTTAATGGCATTCGTGCCGATCGACCGGGGAAAGGAAAACTCGGTCTGCGGGATCTTGATGACCTGCCCCAGTTTCGTCGCGAACAGGAGGAACCGGTCTTCGCGGAACTCACGGATCGGAATAACGGCCGTCACGATCTCTTCTTTTAAGTTCAGGAGGTTCACGATCGGTTTACCCTTTGCCACACGGGAACTCTCGGGTATCTCGTAGACCTTGAGCCAGTAGACCCTGCCGAGGTTCGTGAAGCAGAGCAGGTAATCCTTCATGCCGGCAACAAAGACCGAATCAACAAAGTCCTCCTCTTTAGTGGTCATGCCGGTGATACCCCGGCCGCCACGCCGCTGCTGGCGGTAGGTGTCGAGGTCCATGCGCTTGATGTAGTTGGCGGTGGTGATCGAGACGAGCACGGTCTTGTCCTCGATCAGGTCTTCGGTGGTAAGGTCGCCGGTCGCGCTTGCGATCTGCGTCCTCCTCTTATCTCCGAATTTCTCGGCAATATCGGTAGTCTCCCGCCAAATCTCGTCTTTTATCGTGGTTTCGCTTGAGATAAGAGTTGTGAGCCGTTGGATCTCTACCACAAGCCCGGTCTTTTCATCGATGATTTTCTGCTGCTCAAGAGCCGCGAGACGGCGCAGCTGCATCTGAAGGATCGCATTTGCCTGCACCTCGTCAAGCCCGAACCGTGAAATAAGCGTGAGCCGGGCGTTTTCAACAGTGTCAGACCCCCGGATCGCGGCAATCACTTCATCGATCCGTCCGAGCGCAAGGAGCAGCCCTTCGAGGATATGGACTCTCTCCTGCGCCTTTTTGAGATCAAACTCTGAACGACGCCGGATCACTTCGATCCGGTGCTGGACAAAGGAGGAAAGGAGGCCATGCAGGGTGAGCACCTTGGGCTGGCCATCAACGATTGCAAGGTTGATCACCGAGAAACTGGATTCGAGCGCCGTGTGCCGGTAGATGTTGTTTAAGATAACCGGCGCCATTGTACCCTTCCGGAGCTCGAAGACGACCCGGATACCCTCCTTATCGGACTCGTCGCGAAGATCGGAGATGCCATCAAGCCGTTTCTCTTTTACCATGTTTGCAATGCCTTCAATCCACTGGGCCTTGTTTACCTGATATGGGAGCTCGGTGACGATGATCCGGTCGCCCCGGTTGCCGCCGTCGGAATCCTCGATCGTCGCCACACCACGGACGACGACCCGGCCCTGCCCGGTCATGTAGGCATTTTTCATCCCGTCGGTGCCCATCATGATGCCACCAGTCGGGAAGTCAGGACCCGGCATGACCCGCATGAGTTCGTCTACGGGAACCTCCGGGTTTTCGAGGTATTTTATGACCGCTAAACAGACCTCGCGGAGGTTGTGGGGCGGCATCTTGGTCGCCATACCGACCGCGATACCATCCGTGCCGTTCACGAGAAGTTCCGGTATTTTTGCGGGGAGCACGGTCGGTTCCTTGAGGGATTCATCGTAGTTAGGGACGAAGTCGACCGTCTCCTTCTCGATGTCCTTTAACATCTCCTCGGCAAAGGGGGTGAGCCTGACTTCAGTATACCTGCTTGCTGCCGCAGAGTCGCCATCGATTGACCCAAAGTTTCCCTGTCCCTGTACAAGCATATGCCGGTAAGAGAAGGGCTGGGCCATTTTGACAATCGTGTCGTAGATGGAGGAGTCGCCGTGAGGGTGGAACTTACCCATCACTTCACCGACAACCCTTGCGCTCTTTTTGGTGGGCTTGTCGCTGGTGTTACCCATCTCCCACATCGCAAAGAGCGACCGGCGGTGGACCGGCTTGAGGCCGTCCCTGACATCGGGGATTGCACGTCCGATAATGACGCTCATCGCGTAGTTGATATACGCGACTTTCATCTCCTTTTCAATACTGATCGGCTCGACCCGGTGGGTGAGCGGACCGGATGCGGGGGGCATGTCGCCTTCAGATGTCAAGGTTGGTCACCTCTTTTGCGTGGCGCATGATAAACTCTTTTCGTATGTCCACGTCCTTTCCCATCAGCGTCTTGAAGATCTCGTTTGCCTCCATTGCATCCTCGATATTGACCTGCCGGAAGATCCGGTGCTCGGGACTCATGGTCGTGTCCCAGAGCTGCTGGGCGTTCATTTCACCCAGACCCTTATACCGCTGGACGGAGACTCCCTTCTCGCCCATTTCTGCAGAGAGTTTTTTCATGTCCTCTTCGGTAAACGCGTATTTTTCCTCTTTTCCCCGTGCGATCCGGAACAGGGGCGGCTGGGCGATATACACGTAACCAGCCTCGATGATTTTGAGCATGTACCGGTAGAAGAAGGTCAAGAGCAGCGTCCTGATGTGCGCACCATCCACATCAGCATCGGTCATGATGACGATGTGATGGTACCGTGCCCGTTCGACATCGAACTTATCGCCGACCCCGGTCCCGATGGCAGAGAGCAGTGTCTGGATTTCAGCATTCTTTAAGATCTGGTGTTCCCCGGCCTTTTCGACGTTGAGGATCTTACCCCGCAGAGGGAGGATTGCCTGGAACTTCCTGTCCCGCCCCTGTTTTGCGCTGCCACCTGCAGAGTCCCCTTCCACGATATAGATCTCGCTTTTCTGGGGATCGCGTTCCGAGCAGTCGGCAAGCTTGCCGGGCAGGCCGGAGCTTTCCAGAGAACTCTTGCGGCGTGCGAGTTCCCGGGCGTTCCGCGCTGCCTCGCGTGCCTTTGCTGCCGAGAGCGCTTTTTCGATGATGATGGCGAGCACCTTCGGATTCTCGTCAAAATACTGGCTGAGCGCCGCATAGACAAGCGAATCCACGATACCCCGGATATTGCTGTTCCCAAGGCGCATCTTGGTCTGGCCCTCGAACTGGGGATTTGCCATCTTGACCGAGATCACCGACGTCATGCCCTCACGGACATCCTCGCCCCGGAGCGTGAGCGTCGCATTCTCTTTAATCAGGTTATTGCGTTTTGCGACCGTGTTGATGGCCCGGGTGATCGCGCTCCGGAACCCTTCGAGGTGGGTGCCGCCCTCGCGGGTGTTGACGCTGTTGACATAGGAATACACCTTCTCGTCGTATCCCGTTGTGTACTGGAGGGCAACCTCGATCTCGACCTTATTCTCGGGGTCCTTCTGGGTGATATCGATAGGGACAGGGTGGAGGCACTCGGTCCCTTCGTTTAAGTATTTCACGAACTCCGAGAGCCCGCCGGTGCAATAAGAAGCGCGGGTGCCGGTACGTTCATCCGTGATACTGATGGTGAGGCCGGCGTTTAAGAAAGCCAGCTCGCGGAGCCGGGTGGCAAGGGTGTCATAATCGAACGTAACGGTCTCGAATATGGTCGCATCGGGCCGGAAGATAATCCTGGTACCCGTAAGTTTCTGGCCGAACTCTGCAAAGAAACGGGTACGGTCCTCTGCTTCGATAACGACGGGATCTACCGGCACTGCCGGTTCAGCAGGGGGCACAGGTACTACAGATTCTCCCGGCACTGCCAATTCAGCGGGGGGTACTGGTGCTACAGGTTCTGCGGGCCCGCACAGGCTCTGCTGGACAGTTACATGCACGGTGCCCCGGGTAAACGCCGCCGGTGCGCCGTACCACTGCTGGTACCGTACGAGCGCCTCGTTGAGCGTCTCTTCCCGCTGCATGAGGGGGCCGGTGGGAATGCCCCGGGCAAAATGCATCTCGTAGATATTGCCGTTCCGGTAGACCCGGGCAGTAAGGTTCGAGGAAAGGGCGTTTACAACCGAGACACCGACCCCGTGGAGACCTCCCGAGACCTGATAGGTGGCCTTGTCGAATTTGCCACCAGCATGGAGGACGGTAAGTACCACTTCGAGAGCACTCTTATGGTTCTTTTCCATCGTATCGACCGGGATACCCCGGCCATTGTCCTCAACCGACAGCGATCCGTCGCCGTTGATAACAACGGAGATTAAAGTACAGAACCCGGCAAGCGCTTCATCGATGGAATTGTCCACGACCTCGTACACAAGATGATGGAGCCCCCGGGTATCGGTGCTCCCGATGTACATTGCAGGGCGCTCGCGTACTGGCGTAAGCCCTTCGAGTATCGTGATGTGGGATGCATCGTAGGTATCAGTCAAAGGAAACCTCCTTTTAAAAAATCAATAAAAAAATTTCCTGAAATCAGCACAATAATTATTGGTGCTGATACAATAAAACCCTGCGGTCAAAAAAAAATCAGGCGTGAAGGTTAAAAGGAGCAGCCGGAATTTTCATGATAAAAACTGTCAGGGATTCCGGTACCCGCCTTTTGGAACCCGGATCACAAAACGCGTGGTCTCCATGTCACCGGTCTCCTCGATGACAATACCGGTCATATCGAGGATCTCCCGGATAAAAAAGAGATTTGGGCAGGATGTTTTTGCCGGGGCCCAGACAAACAGGGACTCTTTCTGGTCAGGAGGGACACCGGTCCCTGATTTTTGCAGAATAAGCGTGAGGTCTCCTGGAGTCTCTGCGTGGGAGATCTGGACCGGTTCTGTGATCCCCCCATGGGTATAGAGGTATTCCATCAGGTGCGTGAGCCCTTTTTCCAGCAGCGGATCGGAAAGGATCTCAAGCCGGTCCATATTCGTCATGTGTCTGATAGGGATAGGCGGGAGATGCGATATTGCATAGAGCAGTACCCGGGAAAAGTTCTGCCAGCGGGGGGTCTGGACCCCGAGTTTCTGGTAATTTTCAGCTAATTCGATCTGTCCCTGGATCTCACCGGTAGTGTTCTGGAGTTTGTCCAGTACCGAGATCTCTTCAGGGTGCTTTGCGATCTGCCGGATCACCTCGAGATATGCCCGCACAATAAAGATCTTGCTTTTGATATCCATGCGGGTCAGGGAGTTAATCAGGTTGAGCTTTTTCTGGGTTGCAACAAGCGCACGCTCATACCGGATCCGTTCGCTGATATCCCGGGCAACGATTACGCCGTAACTCTGGTTGTCGAATGTCACAAAACGTATCAGGAGCTCAACCGGGATCACCGCTCCCTGTGATGTGCAAAGGGTGGTTTCGATCTTCTCCTGCGTCCCGCTGACAGCGGCCTTTGAGAATGTCTTCCGGAACTGTTCGCGTTTCTCGGGAGCAAGAAGAGTGAATAGTTCCATACTGAACAGCTGGGCGGTGGTGTACCCCAGCTGGGCACAACTGGAATGGTTTGCATCCACACACCGGTTGTCCGGGGTCTGTACCATCAGGATCATATCGTTGGTTTCATCGATGAGGGCCCGGAACCGTTCGAGTTCGAGAAGCCGCTCCTGGAGAAGAGGATAATAACTTTTGTGGAGCGAAGTCTCCCCCATCCCGATGATCCGTTCCCTCAGTTGTTCCCGCTCATCCGGTTGTTCAGAGGGCTGATTCATAGAGTGCCTCGATCTCGCTTTTTATTGGATTCTTGGGGTTGGTCGCCATGCAGACATCATGCATCGCCTGTTCTGCAAGGAGCGGGATCACCTCTTTTTTCACCCCGAGAGCCCCGAGGGTCTGCCCGACACCAAGGGCGGTGCGGAGCCGGTGTATTTCTGTACAGATCATCCCGGCCCGCTCCTCTTGAGGTACGGTGTATACGGGGCAGCCCATCGCTTCACCGATACTGTTGTACCGGTCCGGTGCCGATGAATAATTATAGGTGATAACCGTTTCCAGTAAGAGGGCGTTGCACTCGCCATGGGGAAGGTCGAGGTACCCCCCCAGGCTGTGCGCCATCGCGTGTACGGCCCCGAGGCTCGCATTGGAAAACGCGAGACCGGCATACAGGCTTGCAAGCATCATCTCCCCCCGCAGGGAAAGATCCCGGGGGTGCTCCACCGCATTTTCAAGATTCCGTTCGACAAGACGAATCGCTTCGAGAGCATGGAGATCGGTTAAGGGAGAACTGGCGTTGGACACGTACGCCTCGATCGCGTGAGTGAGTACGTCAAGACCGGTATATGCGGTAAGTTTCCGGGGCAGGGTAAGGAGGGTTTCGGGGTCGATGAGCGCGACATCGGGGACCAGTGTCTTTGAGATGATCGCGATCTTTACCTTCCTCTGCGTGTCGTTGATGATGGCAAACTGCGAAACATCGGCACTCGATCCGGCGGTGGTCGGGATGCAGATCAGGGGGGGAGGTGGTATGATCACTTTATCCACCCCTTCAAACTCCGTGATGGGCCGTTTGTTTGAAGAGACAATGCCGATACCCTTGGCACAATCGATGACCGATCCCCCGCCTACGGCCACGAGTGCAGAACATCCGGCCTGCCGGAAGATCTCTGCCCCCTGCATGACATTTTCTGCCCGGGGATTGGGCATGACCTCGGAAAAAATCTCAAAACTGACGCCGGATTCTGTGAGATCGGCACCGATCTCTTCGATCATACCGGTTTTTCTTATGCCCTCATCCGTGACGAGCAGTACGTTTTTTGCCCCGAAGTTTTTTACATACCGTCCGGCATAATGACGGGCTCCGTTACCAAAGAGCAGTTCGGGTGCCACAAATTTCCGTAATTCAAACGATCTCATGGCACATGCACAACACAGAAACAGCCTGTTTTCATGGAGGATTCTCCAACCCGCTCGAAGCAGGATTCACGTGGTAGATAAGAGGGTTAGGGTTATTTATAGATAATGAGGGGACGCAAGAAAAGTCGGGGAATTGACGTAGTATGCCCTGCCTTGTGGAAGGCACATGTTCGATCGTAAATTTGGTTCTTTTGCAATCCTCTTTTTTAAGGGAAGATCAACGCCGTTCACACAGGATGCAAGGGTGCGTGGTTTTGTTTTCCCTTAAAAAAATCGCACCCGGGTGTTCCGTAGATTTTTTGAGATGTAATAAAACAGATTACATCCTGCACATCCAGAGTGTGGAATACGCTAAAGTTATGAGAAAATTTCGCAAACAAAAACAATTCGGTAGTAGTTAGTGCTACGAAATAGACAGTTTTTTATAACCCGACAAAGTTATAGTGATCTGGTGTTGCTATGCATATACCTGATGGATACTTAGGACCGACAACTTTCATCATCATGTACATCGTTATGATTCCGATCTGGCTCTATGCCGGATACTGGGTACAGAAAAATCTTCGGTCCAGGCAGGTGCCGTACCTGGCACTGGGTGCTGCATTCTCGTTTGTGATCATGATGTTCAACGTGCCGGTTCCCGGCGGCAGTTCGGGGCACGCGGTTGGCAGCGCACTGATCGCGATCATCCTTGGCCCCTGGGCGGCAGTGGTGTGCACATCAGTCGCACTTCTCATCCAGTGCCTCGTCTTTGGTGACGGCGGCGTCACCGCATTCGGGGCAAACTGTTTCAACATGGCCACGGTTATCCCGTTTACGGGATACTTCATCTATAAACTCATCGCAGGGAAATCACCGATCGCCTCAAACCTGAGGATCGCTGCCGCTGCGATTGGCGGGTATTTCGGATTGGGCATCGCTGCCGGTGTAGCCGGCTTTGAGATGGGCATCCAGCCGATTCTTGAACACACGGCCGCAGGAGTTCCGCTCTACATGCCCTACGGGCTCAATGTCACGGTGCCGGCAATGCTGATTGATCATTTGGGTTTCTTCTGCTGGGTAGAAGCGATAGTCACCGGACTGGCATTTGCCTATATTGCGAAAAACAACCCGGAGGTCATCTTTAACCATTCTGAAATTGAAAAGAATGCAAAAAAAGAGGCCAGCCCGGGAGGGGCAACGGCGTGAGGTGATGGGAATGGATGTTATGAATGCATTCAACAAACTGGACAAGACATTTAAAGTTCTTGTTATTGCCCTCATTGTCCTTGTGGCACTCGTACCCATTGGATTGATCGCAACCGGAACGGCTTATGGGGAATGGGGCCCTGACGAACTCCAGCAGGCGGTAGGCTATGTGCCGGCCGGACTCCAGCAGCTGAATGGGCTCTGGACTCCAGTGCTGCCCGATTATAATTTCCCAAGCGGGGGCGATACCCTTCCGGAACAGACCCCGGGTTATTATGCCTCGGCGATTATTGGCGTTATCGTTGTTGGCCTGATTGCATATGGCATCGGCAAGGTCATCATCAAGAGGAATGACTGATTCCCCAAAAATTATCTCCTCTTTTTTGCATTTTTAGGATAAAAACGGGAACACAGTGTGGATTTCATAAACATCGCGGGATCTCTTTATTGAGGAGATAATCAGATCAGATATCCTGCACATCTGCAAATCGGAAAATGTGCCATGTCAAAGAAAAAACCACCAGCAGTTTCGCGTACCGGGAAGATCCTGGCCCGGATCCAGTGGATCACAGGATGGATGCATGAGAACCAGAACTGGGTTTACATTGCCATCATCGGGTTCTGTCTCTCGGTAACGATCCTCTACAAGCTCTCTCAGGGATACGGTGCGCAATAATCTCCCAGGAATTCTCACTGAATCTGACTGCCGTATTACACTGTGCCATCTCGTTTGGCGGTACAGATCAAAAAAAAAGAGTGAAGAGGGATGTGCATACAGTGGCGGTCAGAACTCTTCTGCGATCCCGTATCCCCATGCATAGAGATTTGCCACGGGATCGTTTTTCGGGAAGAGGTTGCAGTCAAGACCCCTGACTCTTAAAAACCGGTCTGCCATTGAGGGAGACAGCGGGATAATTTTTTCTTTGACGGTCCTGCTATTGGACCAGAGATGGAGATAGTACGTGATCCTCTTGTCCTGATCGACTGCTACATGCATATAGAGATCTTTTCCTGTTACCTTTGCCTCCGGGGTGTCAGAGACCGGACGGGGTGCGAGATAGAGACACTCGTCATACCGCGTATTGACCGTTGTCCTCCGGCTGCCATCATACAGTGGTTGTTTCATTCTCATTACCTGCCTGCTGTTTTCCGGGATCATTCCCCAATGAGCCCGGTTTTTTTAGCGGACAAACAGCACGAATCCCGCAGCGATATCTTGTCGAAGAGTGAGGAGATTTCCTTTTTAGTCAAGGCATATCTCCGCAAGGGAACATGGGGCGGCCATGTTAATAA
>NZ_PMZU01000011.1 GCF_003170075.1 Methanoregula sp. | reverse complement strand
AAACAATATATCATATCATTATAATCCTTTCTTCTGTTCGTTGACAAAAATCACAAGGTAATTCAGGATCAACCCGGTAATCACGAGAAGCATACCAAATATCAAAATAAATGCACTCCCCATAGAAAGAACATCATGGAAAACTCCGGTCGTGCGTAATTCAGCAAATACCCAAAGTTCAGCGAGGAAACCACATACAATAAGAATGCACCCTGGGATCCCAAATGCTAACAGAGGCCTCCGGTAACTGATCAACCCGATAATATAAGATAATACAAATATCCCATGTTTAAAAGGATTCTCGGTTGACGTATCCCCAATATCATACAGCACATTGATTGGCACTTCAGCAATCTTCAGGTTATGATCGCTGATCTGGAAGAGGACCTCGGAGCCTGCAGACATCCCTTTCCCGGACAAGTGGATCACATCGATCGCTTTCCGTCCATACGCGCGGAACCCACACTGTGAATCGCTGATATCAGCAACACCGGCCACCCTGGTCGCCCCGTCAAGGACTTTCATGCCGACTTTCCGGTAACCGGGAATATTCTTTTGGTTTCCACCAATAAACCGGGATCCGATGACAACATCAGCTTTGCATTCATCCAGTGCTTCAAGGAGTTTTTTGATGTCTTCCGGGTTATGCTGACCATCAGAATCAAGTATAACCAGGGTTTCAACCCGAAGTATCCGTGCGGTCTCAAATATCGTCTGGAGCGAAGCACCATAACCGAAATTTTTTTCATGCCGGACTACAATTGCACCAAGACACTTTGCAATTTCATTTGTTGCATCAACGGATCCATCGTCGACAACAAGCACTTGATCCACATATTTGCGTGCTCCGATGACTATTTTCGCAATGTATTTCTCCTCGTTGAAAGCAGGCATTGCGGCAAGAACTTTTATGGGCTTGGCTGATTTTGGTAAGACGCTTTCAGAACAAACTGCCGTCTTCAATGATGCCGGGAGATGTTCCCTGACCGTAGATTGAAAAGGATTGGCAGAATCGGAGATTGTCTGCATATACCGGGGCGTGCTTGTTTCGGACATGGATGATCGTGACCGCTATCTATTGGTTATCAGATACAGGAATAATCTATAGAGCACTTGTATTATAAAAACGATACGATTTTTGTAATACTATGGGCGAATACTGGACACCCCCCCCCCNNATCTCTTCCCTTTAACACCGGACGGGAAAGGACAATTCAGGCAGCTCACCCGGGAAATCCGGCGGCACGGGCATTACCGGGAGTTATCCCGCACAGCCTGCATACAGATCCTCACGATCCTCTCTGCCGCCTTCCCGTCACCATAGGGGTTCTTCCATGTCCGTGGTGCGTCCATCATGGTACCGGCAGCCTGCACGATCTTTTCAGCACCGGTACCGGCGAGCATGTTCGCACCGGCGTCGATGGTCTCGGGCCGTTCCGTGTTCTCGCGCAGGGTAACGCAGGGCACGTTCAGGATGCAGGCCTCTTCTTGGACGCCGCCGGAGTCGGTGAGNNGCTCGAGGAAATCGAGGTACCCGATAGGCTGGAGGACGGTAATGCCGTGCGGATCGATCCCGAACTCCTTTAACATCTTCTGCGTTCGCGGGTGCATCGGGAAGAGGACCGGCATGCCGTACTTGTCCGCGAGTGATTCAAGCGCAGCGATGATCCCCGTGAAATGGTGTTTCACATCAACATTTTCCTGGCGGTGGGCGGTTACCAGGAAATAGTGCCGGGGGGTAAGGCCCAAGTCATACAGGATCGCTGTACCCTTCCGCGCAATCTCCCGGTTCTGGAACACGGCGTCGACAACGGTATTGCCGGTGACGTGGATCTTCGCGGCATCAATCCCTTCATGGCGCAGGTTCCTGCGTGCCAGCCTGGTCGGGGCAAAGAGGAGATCGGCAATGTGGTCCGCGACAATCCGGTTGATCTCTTCCGGCATGCGCCGGTCAAAACTCCGCAGGCCGGCTTCCACGTGCCCGACCGGGATATGGAGTTTTGCTGCAGCGAGCGTGCCGGCGAGGACCGTGTTGGTATCGCCCTGCACGAGGACAATGTCCGGAGGATGAGCGGAGAGGATTCGCCCGGCACCGGCCATGATCTTCCCGGTCTGTTCCGCATGGCTGCCGGAACCGGCATCGAGGTTATTATCGGGAAGGGGGAGGTTGAGGTCCTCAAAAAAAATCCTGTCCATTTCATACGAGTAATGCTGGCCGGTATGCAGTACCGAGTACTCGATACCTTTCTTACGGCAGGCACGGATCACCGGCGCCATCTTGATGATCTCCGGCCGTGTGCCAAGAATGATGGTGATCATGAGAACAACCTGGTTCCGGATTATATTCTGGCTGTTGAAAAATATGGTTATCTGATCGCAGGTGTGGTTTTCCCCACCGGGCGATTACCGTTTCATCCGCGCGAAGAGCACGACGCCGATCGCAAGCGCCCCGGTCACGACCATGCTGTCGAGAGGGGCCTTTGTCGGGGCTGCGGACGGGGAAGCGACCTGCGCGATCGACGCGATCCTCGGTGTGCTGGTCACCTGCACGAGCGGTGTCGGGGTCGCCTGCTGCCCGGTTCCCGTAGCCGCAGGCTGGATGGTGCTCTCGGGTTTAAACGCCATAAGACCATAGGTGCCGGCCTGGTCAATCTCTGCATCTATGGACCCGTAACCCGGGGTGCTGGGCACGGCAGTCCACTGGCCGTTATTATACTCGCCGATAAAGTAGGCGTAACTGGTGCCCGGGCTGGCAGGTGCCGGGATCGCAAACGAGATCGTGGCGGGAGGGGAGAACGTGAGCGTGTCCGGCGCGATGGTATAAGGATCGTAGACCGAAAGCCATGTGTCAGGTACTCCGGTCGCCGTCACCATCAGCAGCCCGGCATAGTCCACGCCGGTTGCGGTCAGGGAGACTTTCTGGTCGGCTGAGGTGAATGTCTGCGGTGTGACCACGGGAGTTACCTGGGTCGTGCTGGAGACGACGGGATAATAGGTCGTGGTCCCGGAGGGGTTGGGTGTCGGTGTCCCGGTCTCTGTTGTTGTGCCGGATGGCTGTGCGGTCGTTGTCTGCGATACCCCCACTTGGGTGGTGGTATCGGTGGGTTGTACGGTCGTGGTCGTCTGGGTTATTCCTACCTGTGTGGTCGTACCCGTGGGCTGTGCAGTTGTGGTTGTCGTCTGGGTGATTGTTGTTACCGGGATCGTGGTCGTTGTGGCGAGACCTTTCCCGACGGTGATGGTCTTTGTGGGGAGCACCATCTGGTTGTCCACCATCGCAGTCACGCGGATGAGCCCGTTGTCAATGCCGTCAACCGTGAAGGTGATCTGTGAATTCGCAGGGCCCTTTTTTGTCCCGAGCAGGTTCATGGACGTTGTGATCATGGAACTCGAAGTCCCGGCCTGCCCCCCCAGCTGGATGTAATCATACAGGCCGTTTCCCATCGAGTAGGCCTGCGAGAGGGAAAAAAACCCGTTCGCGTCCGCACGGTTGCCGACATTCACCGTCGCACCATCATGCTTCTCGACCGAGAAGGACGTCATTTTTGTCCCCTGTGTCGTGACCGCGATCTGGCCGTTCTCCAGCGAGATGGGCATGTTGAAGTTATTCGTCTCGAAACTGAACCGTGAACCCGGGGTGACGGCAAACTGTCCATCCAGGAGCAGGGAGAATTGGGAACCATCGTTCAGGCCGTTCATGGTGATGGTGATGACCCCCCCGCGGCTGATGGCATCCGGGCTCTCGGAAATGCTGACCGCGGATACCGGGAGGGCAATGGCTATAGTAAACAGGAAAAGAGCTGCTATCATCCAGTATATAGGTTTTGATTTCATATTTTAATCACGTACCAAGTATAGTCAGGTTGAAACCAATATATTTTATTATATGTGACCACAAAACACTTGTCATCTTAAAATTTTTATAAAGGAGGGAAGGGGAAAAATGATACGGAGCTCTGCACGCACATGGGTAGTCCTGCTTGTGATCCTTCTGGCAATGGTACTGGCAATAGTTGTGCCGGTCAATGCCGTCGGATTACAAATCGATCTTGGCAAGACCTACTCCTTCAAGAACGTAAATATATCGACCATCGATGCGATTGACCTCGCGAATCCGTCCACATCGCAGGCCGTGATCAGTTCCACGGTTGGTGACAATTCTGATCTCCAGACCATCCACGCACCCGTGATCCGCCAGATGACGCGGGACTTTGTCACGACAACCGGGAGCATCAATGGCGTCACGGTCACCGTCAACGGGTCCACCATGTCGACCGTAGACTGGTCGGCAAAACCGGATTACCAGATCTATACCCAACCGGTCGTTCCGACGATAGATATCACGGTACCGGGAATGACGGGCAACCCCATCGTCACAAAATATAACGAGAGCTGGAACAAGGCCGATACCTCAAGTCTGAGTGGCCTCTTCCGGTCATCCAACGGTATATACATGTACAAGGTCGGTAGTGCCGTGAACATCAACGCCACCTCTAACGTGTATACTGCATATTACGATAACGGAATCCCCAATTGGAAAATCAACCAGAATGATCTCAACTATACCCTGAACGAGAATGCGGTTTCCCTTGGATCCTTCATTGGGGACAATAACCCTTCATTAGATATGGGATCTTCCCATCCCGAGATGCAAGCCGGCACCGGAAAATATTATGCCAGCGCAATATCCTATAACGCACCTGCAAAGACACTGAATGTCTATGCTCTCGACCCGGTCGTTGTCCTGAATGGCAGGACTCCGATTCTCTGGACAAACACTACGAGCTCGTATCCCGGCGGCATTGGCAACAAATTTGACTATGCCCAGGGATCCGGGGACATTACACTGAATTTCACCGGTACGAACCCCGACCTCACCCATATAAAAAATATCACGTACCTGTTCATCAACGATACCGCGCAATATGACATGTTCGTCCAGATCGATACCCAGAAACTTGCCCAGAACGCACAGAACGACTGGCAGAGCTCGTTCACCCCGGGCACTCACGTGATCGACCTCCTCTATAATGGCATCCAGCACGATGTCGGCGTCCCCTTCAACTATTCGATAACTGCTGTCGGCGGATCAATTCCCAACGCCTCGACGCAGTGGTCGTACATTGCCGTCACGCCCGGGTATGGGATATCGGGTAGTACCACCTCTGACCAAATCACTGTCCCTGCACTCAACATGTCGCAGCTCAACCCCGGCCTGTATGATGTCTACCTGATGGGTACCGACCAGAACAATGACATCGTCGCGCTCGACCAGGAGCAGGTGGTTGTCGGTGGCGGCACTCCCCCGCCGACCAATGCCCCGGTGCTGAATGTTACCGTAATGCAGACCTCGGGAGGGTTCCTCAACGCGGATCATATCATGCTGTTCAATAGCACAGGGTGGAGTGACAACACATCGCATGATAATATGGATTACGCAAACTTTGACAACCTGGTAATAGGCAATCAGTATACTGTCATGGTGGAAAAAGCCGGTTACCTCAACGTGACCGCGAATGTAACCGTAACCGGTCAGAACCCGCGGTGGGTGAACGTGACGCTGGCGCAGCTCGGGCAGATGTATACCCCGGTGACGGTATTGTCGGAGAACGGGACGGCGATTTTAAGTATTGCACGGTTTTATCAGCCACCGACCGGCGAGTGGAAAACCATTCCGGCTAACAAGCATAAGGAATTGCTGACGTATGATCTAACCATTACCGGGAATGATACGGTTGGGGTGGCAGTGGAAATTCCAATGCGGTTGACAGTAAATATGGTTGCAAACGGAAATCAGCCGATCACAGTAACGCTTGATGGATCAAATGTCCCGTACAAATTCGGAAACGGTATATTTACGGTTGATACTAATGGATACTTCACACAGAATAATGCAACCGTACAGGTGTTCGCTCCTGCCGGCAACAGTGGGAAGATCATCCACATCCAATTCGACGGTACGGTGAAAGGTGATGGAAATGGTGATGGCAAGGTTCTTGCAAATGATGCAACTATAGCTCTACGGACTGCTGCAAGATTACAGAATGTACCGCCGACCTATGATTATTTAGATGCTGGACCACCTTATGGAAGATTTACTGCAAATGATGCGACAATCATCCTACGAAATGCTGCAGGCATTTACGATTTTTAACCCAAACCTCAATTTTTTAGGACCTTGGTTAATGGTCATGATGTTGAAAATATAGAAACGGGTAACTATTTTTTCCGAATCTATAGGGTCGATGAAGCGGTTTTTTTAACATTTTCTGAAGTGTCATAGTGGGAGATATCAAACTCGAAATTGTTTTGTAGTTCTATCCATTGATATTCATGCATAATTGGTTAGAATTCCTTGTCCACCTCCTATAGAAAAGATAACCTTAATAAACCTAGACACAAAATCATACATATTTAGGGTTGATTATTTTGGTCACTCAGGTACGGTTAACTGGAGTTATTTTATTACTTATGCTGGTGTGCATAGGTTTTAGCAGTGCTAACGGAGTATTGAGCTTAAACTCGCCCACTGGGATTACGAATGGATCTACATCTGTGGTTACTGCTTCAATAAATAATGATAATTCCACAGATATAGGATCAATTCAATTTCAAGTGCAGTATGATCCCACAAAGATCAAGTATCAAAGCGCTTCCGTAGCTGGTCTTCCGACATCCACTGGTCTCATTAGCAATCCTACTGCCGACACAGTACAACTCACTTGGGCTGCTGCTCTTGGAACGTGTCTGCCTCAGGGATCTTCAAATATGATTCTTATCACGTTCCAGGCAATCCAACCATCATCAACCAGTAATTTGAACTTTACGCAGGTATCCATCTATGATGATACAGGACTTATTGAAGTAACAACTACGGGATCAACAAACGGCACCTTCTCCGTCGCTGCAATACCAGCCCCGACTGTTTCCTCAGCTGCCACCAATACCGCTGGAAATCTTATCACGATCGCCTTTAACAAAGCGATGGCAGACCCCACCGGCAAACAAGGACAATTCTCCTATAAGGTCAATGGTGGAGCTCCCCAGGCATTCAGTGCGGCGGCTCTCAATACAGACACAACCAAGATCGACCTGACTCCATCAGGTACGGCCATAGCACCTGGCAATACCGTGACCGTCAGTTATACAGTGGGAACAGTCGTTGCCGCTGAT
>NZ_PMZU01000052.1 GCF_003170075.1 Methanoregula sp. | reverse complement strand
TATCTGCATATATGTGGTATAAAAATGATTTTATCTGCAGCAGTTACAGACAGAATAAAACGGGCGCTTGTTACTGATGACTGGAACATGCTTGATACTATTGTTACTGATGCATCCCGTTTTAAGGGAAAACATGCCCATGAACTGATGCAGCGTACAGTTAATTCAGTTATTGTAGAATGTGCATTTCGGAAAAATACACCTGAATTACTATCAGCACTTCATGATATCCCACAGGAGGGTGCTGAAGATCTCTTCTCTTTGGTTTTACGGCACTATATTACGACCAGAGATATCAGATGGTTTACCGCGCTCCTCGACCTCCCGGAAAAACTGGGGAAAAAAAGTTCGCAATCACAGATAATTGCCATTATCGCACAGACACTCATCTCCACGGGCATCTCTGAATCAGATCCAACGTATATCGAACAGGGATTAGCAGTACTGAATAAAATCACCTTCAGGAAATACCGGTCGGATTCTATTATCGAATGCATCCCCAGACTAACCAGATGGACGGTTATAAGTGGCAACATTATTATTCTGTACCGCGCACGGGATCTCATCGGTGAGATTAATGATGTGGCAAAACGTGCAGTACTGCATGCGGAAATAGCACAGGCACTTGCCACAATTGCTATCCACAAAAAAAATCTGGGCCTCTTTCTTGAAAGTATACAATTTGCAACAACGATTCACCAGAAACTCCGCCGGAGAGAGTGCCTCAACCATATCATCAACACGGGGATAAAATCGGCATTTGGAAAGGACTTGCTGGATATCCGCACGTTTATACTCAATTTTGAATCTCTGCCAGATGAGATACAGGGAGATCTGGTTAGTGCCCTGACCAAACCACTTCTTGATCATACAAAAAACAGAGATCTGATAAACGATAACCTGAATTTTCTCTGCAGAAAACTACCATTTACAAGCGAACTTGTCATACAAAATCTTCTTTTAAAGGCTGATAGATCCGGGGACATGTGGTACCTTTCAAATGCAATTGACTTTCTCCGTTACCTGCCCTCAAAAAAGAAGTATCCGGTCAGGGAGATCGTTCGTTCAGGGATTACTATTGCCCGGCATTCACGTTCCTCCAAGGTTCTTGTGAATCTGATACCATTTATTGAAAAGAACTGTGATTCTAATGATACCACCTGGATTTATCTCCAGTTTTCGCAAAGCATGTTACTTTTAGGTGATTTTGACAATGCATCAAAATTATTTGGACAAATATCAATGCCCACAGAAAATTTATCGCAGTACTGTAATTGCCTGGCAAAATTAATTGAAGAGGGTGTTTTTCATGATCAACAATCCTCCAAATTTAAAGAGATTCTCGGAAAATCAGACTCTTCGGTTTCTTCTGAAGTAATATGCCAGGCAGTTCACCAAATAAGTCATGTTACACCGTTTGCGGATATTGTAAAACATGTTGATTCATTAAAGCAGATCCTGATTCTGCGTTCAGGGTTTGATACCCTCATTCTCGATACTATCACAGTTTTGATAAACCGGGGATTTCTTGATTCGTGGGATTCTTTGATTCTGGTGGATCTTGCCAAATCAATCCAGAATCAATCCATCAGGGAACAGGCAATTTCAACGGTGGTCATGAAACTTGCAGAAATTGGCGTTCGGACCGGAAACCGCGATTTTCTCCAAGAATCAGTAGGTATCACCTGTTTTATTGAGGGACAGACAACCCGATCTGCGACGCTGAGCAGCATTATTGACGACGCTGCCCGTCTTGCTGCTTCAGAAGGAGACCTCGATCTTCTTTTACGGATGCGAATATGGAGCGGTTCCCTGCTGGATCCCGGCCTTGTAGCCTATGCGATGACAAATATTATTGAGGGGGTGATAAAATATGCAATAGCTAAACAAGTTCCGGAAGCCCTTGATGAAGCATACCGGATCGCACTGGATATTGAAGACCCCTCATTACGTATGCAGTTATGCGAGCGCATTGCAGAGTCGTTTGTCAGGATAGGGTGTGACCTTATACAAGATACAGCCTCACAGAATATCCGGTTGAATAAAAACACTCCTTTAAAGCCCTTTGAGAAGGGGTTGCAGTTATTAAAAGCAGAGATTAAAAATCCCCAGATCTCTCTGAAAATTGCCGGAATGATAGACATTATTCTTTTATCCTCAAAAAAGAGCACCAGTACGGATTACATCCTGCCTTTGGCATTGTATTCAATTGAGATAGAGAATCCCTTAGAACGCAATGCCATGATGTCCCGTATTGTTGCAAACCTCAATGAGGATTTCATCCATCCGGACTCTGCAGATCCCTATGAAGTACTGGCATACATCCTCCAGAATCATTACTATTCCCGATCAACACCAGCGATCATTGACCTGATTCACCACCTCCTCGATCTGACACGCGATCCGTTCGTACGACTCAAAGGCCTGTGTATGCTTGCTGATTCAGCGATTCAGATCCATGAGGTGACCCATGCCCATGCAATTCTGGATGAGGTTTTTTTAAACGTCCCAAAACTTCCCGCAGAGTACCAAAAAATACTGGTCATGGCAGATTTGACAATCGGGTACCGGCAGATCGACCCGGAAAAAGCAAGACAAAGTCTTGAAGAAGCGCTGAAAAGACTGCATGCCGTCGAGGATGACAAAAATACGGTTGTACGCCGCCAGATCGTGTTTGCCATTGTCAGCATGAATGGTATCCTACCGGAGGACAAGCAGATAAATCTTGTATTGGATGTCATCGCAGGAGTATCCGATCCCATAGAGTATGTTAAAGCACTTGTTTCTGCATACACTCTCGTGCGTGAAGACAAAGATACGTGTAAAACTGCCATACGCCACATTTTTGAGGCAATTGAAAAAATTGACACCCCTTACGATCAGGCACGGCTCATTTTGGAAGTAGTACCGCTTGTGGTACAGGACTGTGATGAGGATATGCCTCTTCGCATGTTAAAAAAAGCAGAATCGCTGTCAAAAACCATAAACATTCAGCACATTGCTGATACCATCCGTGATGAAATTGCGAGGGTACTTTTAGATCTCTCAAGAAGACAGGAAAAATCACAGTACCTGAAAAAATCTGCTGAAATTCTCACTCTGATCGAGGATGATGAACTACGCCAGTATCGACTATCCCAGATAGGTTGTGGTGATGCACCAGAAAAGAGCACGCCATATGCAAAAATCACGGCATTCTCGACGAGGATTATCCATGATGGATGCCAGCCAGGTCAGATTGTAGCACTTGAACGGGCAGTTCGTTCCGTGACTGATCGGGGGAAACGGGCATTTTTATTCTGCAAACTTTCCATTCTTTTCCGGGACGAGGGAGATCTGAAAACCGCAAAACGATTGTTAAACAATGCAATAAAAGAATCAGGAATCATCCGACCTCTTTCAAAACGGGCATATGTACGGTGCGATATGGCTATGAAGATGTATGCTGCAGGCTACGAGAACGTTGCTCAGGATATTCTTGACGATGCGATAGATGCAGCAACAAATATCCGGCAATCTACCCTTCGGGATGATGTCTTCAATGAACTCGGACTGGCAATCAAAGTTATGCAGGGGATGCAAGAGTGAAAACCCTTGAGATTATTATCACGGGCAGAGTACAGAAAGTAGGATTCCGTGCCTGTGCAAGAAAGATTGCCATGGATTTAAACGTGACCGGTACAGTCATGAACCTTGCTGACGGTAAAGTGCAGATCTTTGCAACTGCCGAGCCAATAATACTTGAAAAATTTATTTCGATGATCTATGGTTGTCCCCGGGCGGTTATACGGGACGTAAAAATTACGGAAATTATGGTACGAACCTATGATGAGTTCTCGATCATCAAAAACAATGGGCGAATCAGTACATCACTGTAAAGTCTTCCGTTTTTTGTATCGCTTTTAAAAGATTATTCACCTGGCGGTCAATTTTCTGATTATCGATGGACTTTTTGAAAACGCAGATCAGTTTTTTTACCAGCGCATCTGAAAGCATGCACCGTGAGGAGGTCAGCTCAAAATCATCAGGTTTTAAGGTGCCCTGAGCAGTACTGCACACAACGGGATCGATCATTACGGCCTTGAACGGTCCGATAAGATCCTGTACAAGTGCACCTTGTCCCTCGTGCAAGAGACCAAGATCAGGATCCAGCCGGGCGCCGATTACCGAAACACAGCAATTCCCATAGAGCATTGCATAGCCAAAAGAGAGCATGGCATTGATCGGATCACACTGTGGACGCACGGTACGCCTCTTAAAATTGAAATATTTCGGAACATCCCGTGAAAGTATTTCATAGTACATATCGGTGGTCAGATTTGATAAGCGTCGAATTTCATCCAGTTTTACCAGGTACTCCATTTCATCGAGGGCATTGTGCAGAATCTGCAGTTCGCCGTCATATAAAATGTCTGATCCCCGCAGATCCTGAAGTCGTTCGATTGCAATAAGACGGGATCGAAGGGAGGCCTGTGCAATCATCGTTGCGTACCGCTGACGAGGTAAGTCTTCCTGGAGATGTTGAATTTCCTTATCATTACAAGTTCCGGAGGGCCGGATGAGACCAACAGGATTACCATCGGGTTCGAAAAATGAGATGTATGACCCATTTTTTAAAAGGTGGGAGACTGTCGTCGTGCTCAGCGTATGACCCCCCACGATGAGAAGATTTTTAACTTCCTCAAGAGGGTACTCTTCGACAATTCCTTTATTGAGGATAATTAATTTTTTTTGTGTGGACTTGATATGGGCGCCAAACCCATACACGGCCAACCAAGGGATTGCACTTGACATAAAAGCCCATATGAAAACGCTTGATTTAATCTAATTAGTGCCATTTTCCTCTTGATTAAAGCATCGTTTTTGCCAGTGATTTATATATACTCAAAAGATTGTTGCACCTTTCGCATCTATCCACTTTTACACATGTAGAGACGAACGATGAAATATAAAGGATCTAATGTGTCATATATACGATGTCATGCAATAGCATAACAGATGATGCGGATGTTCTGGGACAAAAAAATGGAAACTCTGAATCCTGCTGACCTCAAGGCTCTTCAGCTGAAGCGTCTGAAAAAAACCCTCCGTTCGGTACAATCGGTCGAATTTTACCGGAAGCAGTTTGATAATGCCGGAGTAGTGGTATCCGATGTCAAAACGCTTGATGATCTCCAGAAATTTCCCTTCACGATAAAACAGGATCTCCGTGATGGTTATCCTTTCGGGTTTTTTGCAGTCCCAATGCGAAAAATTGTACGGATCCATACAACATCCGGCACAACTGGAAAACCTACCGTAGTGGGATATACCCGCAAAGATCTGGATACGTGGGCAAATCTTATTGCCCGTAATATGACTATGATTGGAATTGGGGAGGATGATATCTTCCAGAATATGGTTAATTACGGGATGTTCACCGGGGGCTTGGGATTCCATTACGGGGCAGAAAAAATAGGAATGACTGTAATCCCGAGCGCAACGGGAAATACCCGACGCCAGATCGAAATGATCCGCGATTTTGGGGTTACAACTATCCACTGTACACCAAGTTATGCGATGCATCTATCAGAAGTCGCCGAAGAGATGGGTGAAACCCTTGACTGTCTGAAAACCGGTATCTTCGGTGCTGAACCCTGGTCAGATAACATGAGACGTACCCTAGAAAATCGGCTCGGTGTTACAGCATATGACTCGTACGGTTTGAGTGAACTTTTTGGCCCGGGTGTCGCATTCGAATGTCCCGAACGGGATGGCCTCCATATCTGGCATGACAGTTACCTTGTCGAAATTATAAATCCGAAAACCGGAGAACGCCTTTCCGATGGGGAACGGGGGGAACTGGTTGTGACGCCACTTGTCAAGGAGGCCATGCCCCTCATACGCTACCGGACGGGTGATATCACCATGCTTATGGAGGATGGGTGTCTCTGTGGACGGGGGAAAAAGATCACACGGCTGAGCGGAAGAAGCGACGATATGCTGATTATCCGGGGTATCAATGTCTTCCCATCCCAGATAGAACATGTGCTCCTCAGGATCCCGGAAGTAGGCAATCAATTTATGGTATATATTGACAGAATCAATCATCTGGATGAGATGACCGTGGAAGTTGAGATTAACAGGAGCCATTTCAGCGGGGAACTTGCAGATCTTGCGAAGATCCAGAAAAAAGTCGTGAAAGAACTGCATGATACCCTTGAACTGCGGACAACAGTGAAACTGGTTGAACCGGGTTCACTACCCAGGTTTGAAGGGAAAGCCAAACGGGTTATCGATCGACGGGGGGACATCTGATGCAGTTCTGGGACCCGAGGATCGAAGAGCTGTCGAAAGCGGATCTCCAGAAGATGCAGTATAAATTATTAAAAAGTCTTGTATGCCGGCTCTATAGTTTTTCGCCCTTTTATCATGACCGGATGAAAGAGCAAAAAGTCCACCCGGATGACATCAAAGAATTAGCGGATGTAACCAAACTTCCCTTTATGTTCAAGCGGGATCTCCGGGATAGTTACCCCAACAAGATATTCACGGCAACCCAGGAAGAACTTGTACGTTATCATGTATCCTCCGGGACAACCGGAAAGCCAACGGTAGTCGGATATACCCAAAAGGATCTCGATAGCTGGACAACTTCACTTGCCCGGGGATTTACCGCAATTGGACTGGGGAGGGGGGATGTCATCCAGGTCAGTTACGGGTACGGCTTATTTACGGGGGGCCTGGGTGTGCACTACGGTGCAGAGCGCATTGGTGCAACCGTGCTCCCGACAAGTGTCGGAAACACCGAACGCCAGATTGAGTTGATGCAGGATCTCGAGGTAACAGCCATTGCCTGCACTCCCTCATACCTGCTCCATATCGGGGAGGTTGCGGAAAAGATGGGTATCGACATCAAAAAAGACACTCACCTCAAAACAGGAATCCTCGGAGCGGAACCCTGGACAGAAGGTATGCGTACCAGGATGGAAAACTGGCTGGGCATCAGGGCATACGATATCTATGGGACAAGCGAACTCTCCGGACCGATGTTTACCGAATGCACAGAACAAAACGGATTCCATGTCTGGTCAGACATTGCACTGGTGGAGGTAATCGATCCAAAGACCGGAGAACAACTCGAATCTGGCGAGAAAGGGGACCTTACCCTCACGATGCTCCAGAAAGAAGCGCTCCCGATGATCCGTTACCGCATTGGAGATATCTCATCGGTCGATGAGGACGTCTGCCCGTGCGGCAGAACAAGCCCGCGGATCAAACGAATCCAGGGTCGCGTAGACGATATGCTGATCATCAGGGGCATCAATGTCTTCCCCTCACAGGTAGAGTACGCCCTGATGTCAATTCCCGAAGTCGGTCAGCATTTCCAGATTGTTGTCGAAAGGACAGGTGCACTTGACGATATGCTCGTGAAAGTCGAATTGACTAAGGAATCATTCAGTGACAAGATCACTGATCTGATGCAGATCCAGCAGAAGGTAGAACACCGGCTCAGAAATGCACTGAACGTCGCCGTGGACGTTGAACTTGTGGAGCCGGGATCATTACCACGGTTTGAAGGCAAATCCAAGAAAGTGATCGATAAGAGGTCGTTATAACATGGACACGAAAAAATATGTCATTAAACAGATCTCGATCTTCTCGGAAAACCGCCCCGGCAGACTGGCATCGGTTGCGCAGGCGCTGGGTGAAGAGAAAATCAATATCCTTGCGTTCAGCATTGCAGAAGCAAATGGGTTTGGCGTTATCCGGGCACTGGTAGATCATCCGGAAGAAGCATATGAGAAACTATCCTCGCTGGGGTACAACGTTGCCTTTACCGATGTCATCGCTGTGCAGATGAAAGATCAGCCCGGAGGACTCTTTGAGATCGCGAAGGTTCTGGGAGATGCTGAGATCAACATCGAATATTCCTATGCATATTCGGGGAAAACGGCCGCGGTACTCATCCTCCGTGTCGATCAGGTGGATGACGCAATAGAAAAGATCCTGTCATCCGGTGCAACACTTCTGGAGCACTCGATCTTCCACTAGACCACGCCTTATTTCTTTTCCCATTTGATCAGTTCAGAAACCTCGGATAATGTACTTCCTCTACGGATCTCCTCACGGATCCTTGCTTCGGTTTTTTTAACTTCAAGTGCCCTTCGTGCAACTTCATAGGCCCGTTCACAGGGGATCACGACAACTCCGCTTTCATCCCCGACAACCCAGTCTCCCGGGTGAATATACTGCCCGCAACACAAGATCTCTGCATTGATTTCCCCCAATCCTTTGGGCTCTCCGGCATTTGGGACGATGGCCCGGGCAAAGAGGGGGAACTTCATCGCGCGGATGTCATCGATATCGCGCACAGCTCCATCGATAACAACACCCGCAATCCCTTTTTTCATGCAGCTTAATGTTGCCAGTTCTCCCCATGGTGCAATATGAGTGCAACTATCATTATTGATCACAAGAACATCCCCGGCCTTTGCGATCTCAATTGCTTCCACGGGTTTTGCCCAGTCGCCGGCAATGGTTTGTACAGTTACGGCCTTTCCTGCCATTTTTACATTCCCGCAGACAGAGATCAGTCCCGGAAGTGCACCTTTCCTGTGCATCGCATCGCTGATGTTGGGTGTCGAAACCTGCATAAAAAGCGAATGGATCTCTTTATCCAGACTCTTTTTTTCCGGGGTCTGGATGGATGGTGAATCAATCGCCTGGCGGATCAATTGAGTGGATCCCGTTACATCGGCAGAGCGGGCAATCCATCCCCCGACAATTACGATATCTGCACCATGCTTCACGGCTTCCCCGGCGGATACAGCATCCAGTCCACCGGCAACTGCAACCGGAAGGTGAATTTCTCCCCGAACTGATTTCAGAAGATCCAGTGAGTCCTTTCCGATCATCTGCTGATCGATGCCCACATGGGCGACAATGATATCCACCCCCAGAGATTCAAGGACTCGGACACGGGCTACGGGATTCTGAACATTGATGAGATCTGCCATCAGTCGGGTCCCGTATAACCGGCTCGCCCGCACGGCTTCTGCTATAACAGAATCGTCCGCATCGGCAAGAATGCAAACAATACTGGCACCGGCTTTTGCAGCCATCTCGACTTCCATGGTACCGGTATCAGCGATCTTCATATCTGCGACAATGACCGCATCCGGGAACTGCTCGCGTAAGGTACGGATAGCCTGCATTCCCTCGCTCTTGATAAGCGGTGTGCCGGCTTCAATCCAGTCCACTCCACCGGCGAGTGCCTCTTTTGCGATTTGCACGGCCCGGTTAAGTTCGAGAAGATCCAGTGCAACCTGCAGGACAACCTTTTTCATAAATACAGATGGGTTGCGGGGGATGCTTAAGGATTACGAAACCTGAACACCAGCACGATTTCCAGAGGGGGGACACAAAAAAATGATCTGGCAAGATGATGTTTCGCCAAGATTAGTCCTGCACGAACCTGTCAAAAAATATCATTTTCTTTGTATCTTTCTTTGAGGCAACAGAAATGTCCTGAGGTAATCCTGCGGGAACCAGTGAGACAAGGGTGTACTTTTCCGGGACATTCAGGAGCTTACGAACATCTTCAGCATATCCTTTTTTAGCTCCGGCAACCCAGCATGAACCCACTCCATAGGCATGCAGCCCGAGTATCAGGTTTTCAGTCGCTGCGCAGCAGTCTTCCAGATAATATTTTACATTGCGTTCACCAAAAACCGCAAAACAGACTGCCGCATCCGCAATGAATTTTCCGTGATCGGTGAGTGCTGCAATTTTTTCGAGTTGTTCTTTTATGCGTACCACACCAATCAGCCACGGCTGGATGTTCATAGCCGTTGGTGCATGAACAGCACATTCTATTGCATCATGAATGAGAGTATCATCAACAGGATCCGGTTTGAATTTCCGCACGCTGTGCCGTCCTTTGATAACCGCAGTTACAACATTCATACATCGGATATGGAGGAACGACGGATAAAAAGGTTATGCATATCGGCAAAAATTGATTAGTGCTGTTTTTTCAGGATAATGACTGCGGCGAGAGCACAAACGGAAACCAGTGCCAGGACTACACCAAATCCAGCGGATTTCGTGGGGATAGTTTCCAACGTGGTGAGTCCGGAAGAAACGGTAGACACGGGCATGGTTGTTGCTGCAACAGAGGGAATCGTAGTAATATGATAAGTTGCCGGAATGGTGGTGATCACAGTCGTGGATGCGGAAGTAATCTGGGTCGTCGGACTTGTTGTAGGGACATTTACCGAGATTAACGGATTCTGATCCTGATCGAGCAGACTGGTTTGCTGGCTTATCGTCTTACCGGCTACTCCGTAATTATCCTTCATACTATTCACGTTGCATTCCGCCCAGATTGTATAAGTACCGGTGGAGTACAGGGAATTGCCGGTATCCCATATCGGACCTGTTTCATACGTGGGGGTTGAAACCGCAAGATATTCAACAGGATGCGCCTTTCCTGAACTATCGATAAGCGCGGAGTATGTTCCCCCTTGTGGAGGTTGAACGTTTATGGTAATACCTTCTGATGACGAACTGCCTCCTCGCGAGAATATCGGATTCAAGTTTGTATCGATCTCGAATGATACCTGATCACCCCGGGGGACCCATTTATTCGTTACATCAACACTTACTGTCGTATCCAATACCCGGATATTCAGAGTGGGATCAGCAACGCGGAAGGCGACAATCATCCCATCAGGTTTTCCTTGCGCATTGAGCCGGTACCACGGGCCGGTGTACTGACCGAACGTTGCAGGAGAGACATAAAAGGGCGTAGCAGCCGTCTCTTGCCCCGAAGGAGAACTCGTGGCTATAGCTGCACCCGGAGCCCACCAGCCAATCTGCGTATCGTTCCCCATTGCAGAAGTAATGTCAAGTCCCTGCTCTCCAATGAAAACAGTATTGCCCTGAGTGATCTTCGTATATCCCGCAGTCACTGCAGTCACTGGAAGGACCATCAGTAAACACAAACATATACTGATGAATATACTGATGATCAAACACGGTCTGGTTATTCCGGGTACCATAGACACCCATTCTTTTTTTGTCTTAAAAAATCTGACGCTCCAGAAATTTTCATCCGGTAAAGAGAACAAGGGATCAGTACTTCACTAATTTCAGGTTGGATCAATAACTCCCAAAAATCGGTGCTAGTCATGTAAAAACCGGAACGCCCACCCCTCTTCATCATTTTCCTGTATACCCTCAATCCGGATTCGGGCCCGTGGTGGCATCCCGGGGGCCCGATCGGGTGCCAGACAATCACCAAGGTCGACTAAAAAAATCCCTCCAACAGAACACCGCTAAAGGGAAAATATAATGCCCCGGGATTTGCCCGGTTTTTAGATTTTCGCCGCAAATCGCGGGGATAATTTTCGTGGTGGACAAAAACAGTCCCATTTTTACGTTCACCACCGGACCCTGATGGGAAGACAAGCCCGTTTGGCCCCGGATTGAGGGAGGCGAGACCGTTTGTCTGAATGCAGGGTGGGTTTACACCCCCGGGGGGATGGATAATCATTCAATGTTCATGGAGGATAATTTAGAGAAGTACTGGGGACATACTCTCCGGGGAAAAACACGGGGACTTCCCTGGCCGTTTATAAATATTTCATACCCTCAGTATCAATGACCACAAATGTCCCCCTGGGCAGGGTTACATTTTTCAGGTGCTGCTGTATTTTATCACGCTCATACTTTTCAGCCAGACAACGATCGATAAGAGCATCAGCAATCTCCCGGGCATCCTTTTTTGAGATAGCCCTTCCCACACCCGGGCATCGGGAAACCACAAGATCCTCCCTGTCAAGCATAAAAGGGAACGTACGACATATCAACGGGCGTGCCGCACAGATTTTACATTGATCTGCATGAAGAAATTCGCAATGATCACACGCCCGTCGTATAACCCATTCAAAAGTATATTTTTCCCCATGAATCCCGTGAATGGTTTCCGGGTATGGTGCTGCGATATCTTCCCACGAATACCCATACCGGGAAATGATGGCCCGAATCTCATCAGGGCCAACCATAACAAGAACCGGTTCATCAGACTCAGCCCTGCAACAGGAACCACAACGGGTACAACAAAAACCGACAGCGCGCATTTTTGCCGCAAGAAGATCCGGTGAGATCATGCATCAAAAGACATCACTTATTACCGATATCAGTTCCTACAGATCGTATCGAAATTCTCGTATACTCTTTTCCCGTCCAGCGTGTGGCTTACCTCAGGATGCCACTGGAGCCCGTAAATCTTTTTTTGGGGACACGCAATGGCCTCTATCTTGCAGATACCTGAACTGGCAAGGAGTGTAAAACCTTCCGGTACCCTGCAGACCTCATCCGCATGCGATGCCCAGACTGGAATTTTTTCAGGATAACCTGCAAGAATATCATCATGTACACCGATGCTGACTTCGACCGATCCGTACCCCCCGGATTTTCCCGGATGAACATCACCACCGAATTTTTTTGCGATAATATGAAGCCCCAAGCAGATCCCAAGAACAGGAAGTCCCAGATCCAGATATTCGGCACACTTTCCGGCACGCTCGATCGCGGGGCCGCCACCGAGAATAATCCCCCGGTACCCTGCTTCGACTTCTCCTTTCGGGGTCGTATTGGGAATCAACGCTACTTCGATATCCAGATCTCTGAGGGCACGGTGTATCAGATGGTTGAACTGCCCATAATTGTTGACCACACAGATGGGAAGCATTGTCCTGATATATTTAGGATAAAAGAAGTATTAAGCCTGTTCAGCTGTATGCCTGAACCGTCTCAAAGATCTTCTTCTGGATCTGATCCGGTGTAAAACCCATCATGCAGGCCATAAACATCGCTCCCCCGGCACCTGTACCTTCCTTGACCTCACCATGACAATAACGGGCAAGACCATCATGCCCGAGCTCGCCAAACCCGGGGTCGACATAGTATATGGATATCCCCATCATCTCCGCAAGTTCCTGCACGTTTGCGGTACGGTCATCGCGGACATATACGGTCGTTGCGATCGCTGGCACGGAATCGTTCATTGCCTTGATCACACCGCAGACCGCAAGCATCTGGGTTCCCCCAGCAAGCACCAGCGTGCCGGTATAGGTGTTGGCAATTCCTGCAGCAACCGGGATCATCGGGTCTCCGACACGTTTGATTATCTCGATGGGATCCGTAATATTGTTGGCAGCAATTCCTGTCAGAACCTGACGGCAGAATGCTTCTTTCTGATTTACCGGATTCTGGACCAAACTACTGCTGACCGTGGCAGGATATCCAAGAGCGCGGAGAACACAGAGCGCGGTCGTTGTCCCGCCCGGTATACATTCACCCAGTACGAGCAGATCACTTGACCACGAAAGAAATTTGCCGATCTCTTGTCCATGGAGAAAAAGGTTCTTTGCCAAAGGTACTGCATTACTGCTTCTCGGATCCTCCCCGATCCCACCCAGCGCATCAAGATACGAAACGGTCAACGGATATTTCAATCCCGCATTGATAAAGAGCGGGGGAACACCGGTCAATTCTATCATCGCACGCGTAATTGAGGCCGGGGTAGGGCACCCGGTTGGAGTGTTTGGTTTGAGGGGGAGACTGGTGATCCGGCCGGTCGTTACCAGTTCGGCATCAAGGTTGGGTGTCAGAAGGGTTTTTTCCGGCGTCGGGCCAGCTCCGGAAAAGCCCGGGATAGTTGAGATCAGGGTATTTCCGAGGATTACACAAAACAAGGGTTTTTTACAAGGGACACAGGGAGTACCAGAAAGAAATGGCATAAGTATTCAGATGATTATTTTTATCCATTGTGTTTGAACATATCGGCACATCGTGTCATAACCCTATAATAGGAGGGTAACCCCATTACCTTTCTAAAATGTTTGAGATCGAAGAACGGCTGGAAAATAAGGGAATCACACTCGATGCCATAGTCGAGGCGGCTATGGGGCTCTACGTCTCCCATGGAATACCGGAAGAGCAGGCTTCCATGAATATAAAAGCAAAAATACAGAAATACCTCCAGGACCCTAATGTCTCCTCCCTGCTCCTTGGTGCGGTGTTGCTCGAAGAGGAGCTCTATGAAAAGCGCAAAAATTCGGAGATTGCCGAAGACCCGGTCTTTTTATTGAGCGACGAGATCATCGGGATGGCCATTGCTGAATGCATCGGCGGGACGTATGCCCGGTTCGAGTTCACCCGGTATGACCAGAAAAAGCCCGGCATTCTTGCCACCCTGGGACCCTTCCTTGACGATGCCGTGGCAGGCCTGATCGCAGGTTGCACCTCCCGCCTTTACAGTGAATGTGTATGAGACCGTTTCTGTCACTCTTACAGTTCACCACCATACTTCCTCTGGGAAAACCACAGGAGTTTGATCATTTTGCACGTTATTCATGGCTTTACCCGGTTGCAGGATATGTAATTGCGTTTCTGGTTGCGGTGCCGGTATTTTTTATTACCGATCGAACGCTTGCAGCAGCTGTCGCCGTTGCAGGAGTGATCATCCTTTCAGGTGCCCATCACTTTGACGGCCTTCTTGATTTCGGCGACGGACTGATGGCGCATGGGGGTCACGAGAAAAGGACCCGGGCACTCACTGACAGGTACGTCGGCGCGGGGGGTATCGCCGCAGGACTGCTTGTCACCCTTCTGCTCTTTGCCGGCCTCCATGCAGCAGCATCCATTATTTCCGCACTCATCATAGGGGAGGTCTGTGCAAAATTTTCCATGGCATTCCTTACAGCGTATGGGACACCGTTCAAAGAGGGGATGCATAGTTACCTCCACCAGTTTGCCCGGCCCTATTTCCCTTTCCTGTCGATTCTTCTATGCCTCCCCCTCATTTTCCTTCCGGTCACTCCGTTCCAACTGGTAACCGCAGCGATAGTCATGATCCTGTGCCCCATCCTCCTCCTCAAAGTATCTGAAAAACTGTTCGGTGGAATCAACGGCGATGTGGTCGGGGCGGCAAACGAAATCACCCGGGCTCTCGTTATTGTTGCGCTGGCACTGGCCTGAACCATTCATGTTCTTTCGTGCCACAACACCATCCTTAATATTTGTCCTGCTCGCACTCTTGATCGATGTTTAAGGATCTAAGCGTTCACATGAAAGGGGGCGTCATCACCGAGCGGGACCCGCAGTACTGTACCGTCCGTATACGTCTGCCCGCCGGCATATTTTCAGTAGAGCAGATGCGCGGAATTGCCACCATCGCAAAACGGTATGGAAAAGGTTTTGTCCATTGTACCGCACGGCAGACCGTGGAAATTCCCCATGTCGATCCAAAAAGACTACGGGCACTGGGAAAAGCGCTGATGAAGAATGGCACGCCGATTGGATCTGAACGTGATGAGATTGTCAACGTGATTGCCTGCCCGGGCACCGAACGCTGCAAATTTGCCAATATCGATACGGCGAGCCTTGCAAAAAAAATCGATCAGAAGTTGTTTGGGAAAGTCATGCCGGTTAAAATGCGTATTGCAGTATCAGGCTGCCCGAATGGATGTACAAGTCCCCAGCTCAATGAGATCGGGATCATGGGCCGGGTGCGCCCCCTTCGCATCAAAGGCCAGTGCACGGGCTGTGGAACCTGTGTTGAATACTGTAAGGAAAACGCAATCATTATCCGGAACGGATTATCCGAACTCAATGAAGACAAATGCGTCCAGTGCGGAGTGTGCGTCCAGTCCTGCCCGTTCGATCTTTTAAAAGCAGAAGACCGTCATTTCCTGATCCTTGTCGGTGGAAGGCGGGGGCGGCACCCGCATCTCGGAAGGGAGCTCGTCACAGTACCGGATGAAGAGACCGTCGTCAGGGCAGTAGAGAAGATCGTTGATTGGGTTTACCGCCGGGCATGGAGCGGAAGGATGTTGTCGGATCAGCTGAACGATCTGCAATTCGAAACATTCAGAGACTATATAAAAAAAGAGCTTTCCACACCAACCGTTCAGACGTAGTGTTTTAATATAATTTTAAAAAACCCTCGTTTTTGTCATCATCACATTCGACAGCAGATCCGTCCTGTACCAGCGTGTTGAACATCATTGCGGCATTCATGAGCGTTTCATCGGCAGCGCCCCGCTGACGTATGTCGTTGAGCGCTTTTACCTGGGGGGATGGAGCCAGACGGGTTCCTACACGGATACCCTGACAGTGCCTGCAGTACGCACATGAACTGTACACCGATACATTGCGCCCGGCACATTCAACAGTCACCCGGTTTTTGGTGGTGTCCCGTTGGAATGGTAGTGTCTTCATACCTAAGAGAGTATTCAAACAAAAGATATGAGAATATCGATATAAATTTTCACCTGAAAAAGGGTAAAAGGAATCGAAATACTTTAAATAGATGCGTCTCATATATGTAATACTCGCATAGACAGACGGTATGCGGACAATTACAACATGGGAGGAACATTGAATGGCAGCTAATAAGCCCCACATGAATCTGGCTGTTATCGGACACATCGACCACGGAAAGTCAACCACCGTCGGGCGGATGATGTTCGAGACAGGTGCAGTACCTGCACACATTATTGAGGCCTACCGAAAGGAGGCTGAATCGAAGGGTAAGGCGACTTTTGAATTCGCATGGGTCATGGATAACCTCAAGGAAGAGCGTGAAAGAGGTATCACGATCGATATCGCCCACAAGCGGTTCGACACCCCGAAGTACTATTTCACGGTCGTCGACTGCCCCGGACACAGAGATTTCGTCAAGAACATGATCACCGGCGCATCACAGGCTGACGCTGCGATCCTTGTTGTCGCAGCTCCCGATGGTGTCATGGAACAGACCAAGGAACACGTATTCCTTGCCCGTACTCTTGGGATCTCGCAAATCATCATTGCCATCAATAAGATGGACGCAGTAAAATATGATGAGAAGCGCTTCAACGAAGTCAAAAAGGATCTCTCGGATCTCATCAAGATTGTAGGTTACAAACCTGACGAGACTCTTTTCATCCCGGTCAGCTCGCTCCAGGGAGTCAACATTAAAGTCAACAGCCCAGAAACCCCGTGGTACAAAGGGCTCCCGTTGATTGCGGCACTGGATACTTTCAAGGAGCCGTCAAAACCAACCGACAAACCACTCCGCCTGCCAATTCAGGATGTCTACAGCATCAGCGGTATCGGTACGGTGCCGGTCGGCCGTGTCGAAACCGGTATCATGAAGAAAGGCATGAAGGTTTCATTCATGCCGGCGAACAAAGATGGAGAAATCAAGTCCATCGAGATGCACCACGAGGAAATCCCCCAGGCGTTACCCGGTGACAACGTTGGGTTTAACGTCCGTGGTATTGCAAAGGGTGACATTCGCCGTGGCGATGTCTGCGGCCCTGCCGAGCAGCCCCCAACCGTGGCAGAGGAATTCACTGCACAGGTTGTTGTGCTCCAGCACCCCAGTGCAATCACGGTCGGTTACACGCCGGTCTTCCACTGCCACACAGCCCAGACAGCCTGTACGTTTATCGAGCTCAGGAAGAAACTCGACCCGCGCACTGGCGAGACCAAGGAAGAGAACCCCACATTCTTAAAGACCGGTGATGCGGCCATTGTCCAGATCAAGCCGACAAAGCCCATGGTCATCGAGAATGTCAAGGACCTCCCGCAGCTGGGCAGGTTCGCCGTCCGTGATATGGGTTCAACCATCGCAGCCGGTATGTGTATCGCCGTTCAAGCAAAACAAATGATTAAATAAATTTTTGGTGTGATCATAATGCAAAAAGCCAGAATTCGCCTGACAGGAACAGATTTCAATAAAGTAGAGACGGTCTGTGACAGGATCCGCGAGATTGCCGAACGCACAGGGGTGAATCTGGCTGGGCCCATCCCACTCCCGACAAAAAGACTCGTTGTACCAATCCGTAAAAGCCCCGATGGGGAAGGAACCGCAACCTTCGATCGCTGGCAGATGCGTATACATAAGAGACTCATTGATATCGACGCAGATGAGCGTGCACTCCGCCAGTTGATGCGGATTCAGGTGCCAAAAGATATCGGTATTGAGATTGTTTTAGAGAGTTGAAGGTGCGGCACGTGGAAAAAGCCGCTTCTTTTTCCGATAAGATAAAACACATCTTTACTTTTGAGCGGGTTTTTCTTTTAATTTTACTGCTTACCATCATCCTGAGATTCTGGCATCTGGATCTCAAATTATTCCACCATGATGAAGCCATCCATTCATGGTTTTCCTTTAATCTCCTGACAAAAGGAACCTGGGTCTACGACCCCAGTTACCACGGTCCTTTCCTCTATTATGTCACAGCCGGGATGTTCTCGCTTTTTGGTGCATCAGATCTTGTTGCACGATTACTTCCGGCATTATTCGGAACGCTGCTTGTACCTCTGGTCTACTTTATTTACCGGCTCGGGTATATCACAAAGGCGCAGACACTCATTGTCGCGCTGTTCATTGCCATATCCCCGGACATGGTCTATTTCTCCCGGTTCCTCCGTCATGATATTTTCATGCTTTTTTTCACCCTGCTCCTCCTTGTTGCCCTGCTTTATTATTTTGAGCGGGGACAACTACGATACGTCATTGTCGCTGCAATAGCAACTGGGGGAGCGCTTTGCTGTAAAGAAGAGATGCCGATCATATTGTTGATCTTCATCTCGTTTTTTGGGTATTCAATCTGGAAAAAACGCATCCATCTGCCACCCCAATGGAAACATGATCTCCTTATCGGATTGTTTATCATTATCGGGATTCTTGTTGCCCTCTATTCCGCATTCGGGATGCATCCGGAGACGCTGGTCGGTCAGAATTTCCAGATCAATACCACTGGATGGTATCAGGCTGCTGACCACTGGTTGGCCATGCATGAAGAGCAGCGTCTTGGAGGCCCGTTCTATTTCTATATTCCCTTGTATCTCCTGTATGAATTGCCGATATTCCTTCTTGCAATACTGGGAACTCTCCAGTTTGTATTCAAAGGCACTAACCTGGCCCTTACCGGCAGGCGTATAAAAAACTGGCTGAAATCCCGCCGCTTTGAACTCTCAACAGCGGACCTTGCCACAACAAGCCTTGCCCAAATCAGGACACCCTTAGCAACCACGGAAAAATCAGATTTTTTCTTCCAGCTTTGCATCTACTGGATGATTCTGACCATGGCGTTTTATGCATATGTTGGCGAGAAAGTCCCTTGGCTTTTGATCCACCAGCTGCTCCCCATGTGCTTTGTTGCCACATACAAACTGAACTGGCAGAAGATTGTATTTGCCCTCATAGGATGCATCTTCCTGATCCTGATGACATGGCACGTTGCTTTTGTCCCGGTGGATATCAATGAACCCATTATCCAGGTTCAGAATTCCGAAGACCTGCGGGAGGTTATGACGCTGATCGATGCTTCCGATCATGTGGTCGTCGCATCGACGGATTACTGGCCGTTACCCTGGTATTACCGGGGCGATCGGTGGAATAAGATCACATTCTATGGCCAGACAGAGGATGAAAAGACCCTGACTGAGAACCACCCCGGAGTGATCATTCTTCACGATACAGAGAGTTATCCCTCCCTGTCGGGATATGATAAAAAGACCTACAAACTCAGTTACTGGTTCTCATTCTATGATAATGATAACCGGCTCTTTGATTATTACATTCACCGTGACGGGAAGATGGGAAGTATAAATATCGATGTTTTTACACCGCAACAGTAAGAGACCTCGTTTTTTGAGCGATTCTGTGCTTTATGGTTAATTTGACTATGTATGTGGGGATTATCCATGCAAGAAGTCTTTCATTCAGTATATAAATACATAAACACAGTGCTTATTGTCACATTAGTATTTTGGGGGTCCGATGTGGTAGATATTTAATGAGAATTTATCAGGTTTCTAAATAGAGATCTCCCACATCAAGCCTCATGCTGAGACTTCCCGTGGCCCGATCCTTTGCAGCAGAGAGATTAATAATTCCCCCCCTTAATGGAACCTGTAAAGGGATCAGAGAACCCCCCCGATCACTGTGCAGTTTTTGATGCTAACCGATTATTTAAAACATTCTCGTGGCGGGCAGTGAGCGATCTGTATACAATTCACCGCTCCCATAATATAGTGAAAAGGATCCTGATGCGAACCCATCTGAGGGGCACCTTCTTGTGGGGCAGTGGAGTCCAGCATGATAATCGGGACTCCTATTCTGTATGGAGGTACCTGGCCTTTCTTTAAAAAAGAAACAAGATAAGAAGTACCTATCCCAATTCGTCCCAGTGCGAGCGTTTACGGTAAATGATGACACCGACAATAATTAACACAACTGCTATCACGCCTACAATAATAAGGAGGACACTGGAACTGAATATTGAACCAAGTGAACCAAGCGCCGCAAAGGGATTGGCTTCTACCGCTGCTTTGAACGTAAGTGCATCGTTGTAGGATTGATTTCCTTCTGTAAATGCCTGCTCAGCTTTTGCACGGGCCTGTGCAAAATTACCAGATGTTACCGCATCGTTTGCTGCTGAGATATAACTCACTGCAATTTCCCGTTCAGTGATAATCGTTGACAACCGGGCATCACTTGACGTACTTGAGTTGGCTTGGAAATTAGTGATCAGTACATCGACATTATTGACAGGCCCCTGTGCATCAGAGATTTCTTTTTCTGCCCAGGCTTTATCAATGAGGGTCTCGCCATCAGAGATCGTGGATATTGCCGTATTAATATCATTTAAGGCATCAGTGTATGACGTGGAGGGTAATCCCTGGGCCGTGGTAATCTGGGTTTGGGCATCGTTGTATTTTGCTTCAGCCGCAGAGGTATCGATATCCAGTGCTGCTTTTTCATCGATCTCAGTCCTGAACTGGCTGAGCTGGGAATTTGCATTTGCAATAGCGGTCGTAACATCATTGGTATTGACGACCAAGGTGCTCAGTGTATACGGCGTACTACCCAGATTACCATTTGAATCCACCTCATTAATCTGGATTAATGTCTGCTTTGCGGTCTGCGTTACCGTGGGGGCAGTCCCTTCCAGTGTTACTGCTACTGATACGTCGTCACTGGATTTATAGGTCAGTAAAAAACCATTAATAGTTATTGTCTTTCCCGATGCTTCAGTAAGGCCGTTCGCGACACTGTTCACATTAACGACATAAGACCATGCTGGTTTATCCAATTGAGTATACATTTGGAGAGAGTTTGTTGTTGTTGACCCGCTGGGCTCCTGTACCGTGAAGGATATATCCACAGTAGTTCCCGGCGTCAGGGTACCATTCGGGCTTACCGACATGGAGTTCACCGTATATGCCAAGGATGCTGCCGGTACTATAATTAAAAACAGGGCCGTAATCCAAATCAATCGTGTCAATCCCTTCATCATCAACCTCACTCAAACAACGGTTCGATACCTTCCTCAAACATAGTGGATTTCTTCTCCTTGGATTTAATAACCTCTTCTTTTGTTTCCTTTGCTATATCAAGGAGTTCCTTGATCCGGGGGGCATTGCCAACGGTTGCCAGCATCACAACTGCCGCGACATACTCGCTGTTTACCGGGTAATCTCCCCCTCTCACCTCAACACCGGCAATATTTTCTTCCACCCAGCTCTTGGCTTTTTCGACACCTTTCCGGTCCATCTCGTCCGGGGGTCCTGCCACAAGAACCAGCGCACGTTCTGCAGTGGAATAATCACAGGGAAGCGTAAGACGGCCCAGCATGGCACGGCGGACAAGGCCGACAATCTTTGCCGACCTGTCCTCCCCCATGAGCACTTGCTCATTTGCCTCTTTTTTACCGCCGAATTTATCCTTAATGTTCTCCTTGAGACCACCGAAGATTCCCCTCTGCTGCTTGGTGCGTGTACTGATCACATCACTGATGGCATAACCGACAGAAGTGATGCCACCTCCGCGGAGAGTGTTGATGATCTCACTTGAGTCCACCACCATCTCACCAACACCCATCCGACTCACTTCACCTGCGCGGAAGAGAATTGCAAACCTCCGCACCACTTCGTTATTGAGGCGCTGGAATGCACTCTTGACGCTCTCTCCCTCATTCTTCCATGCACTATTATCAAAAATGAAGGTATTGTCCGCTTCATTTACCAGAGTAGTAAGACTGCGGGCTGCATTGTATGAATAGAGCCGCCCTTCTTCGGGAGCAGGAATAATGCCCAGTGCATACACCGGCTCCCGGTAGATCCTTTTCAGGTGACGTGCAAGCACCGGCGAACCACCGGACCCGGTACCCCCTCCAAGGCCGGCGACAATGACGAACGCATCAACGTCATGCGTTCCGCGGGTGTCGACCGCATTGATAATGCTGTCGATCTCATCAGCCGTAACCCGGGCTCCGGTCACGTTGTCGGTACCCACGCCATGACCTTTCACCAGCGTCTGCCCGATGAGGATGCGATCTTTCATCTCAATATTTTTGAGGCCCATCAGATCGGTCCGTGCGGTATTAACAGCAATACCCCGGAAACTGTTGGTCCCGAGCTTCTTGTCCTGTTCAATGAACATGTCGACAATTTTGCCCCCTGCCTGACCAAAACCAATGAAAAAGACCCGCATCTGGTTACACCCTCCAATGGGCTAACGAATAAGTATTTCCTTTTAATTCTTTTAAGTTCTTTGTTTTAAGAACTTTACATTCGACAATACAAAAACTTTCTTATAAACTCTCGTCATGTTCCGTCGCATATTTCCCAAGTGGGTTCCGGAGCCTTTTTCATTTGATTCTGAACAAATAATACCGGTAACGCACCATGAAAATCGGAATACTCGGGGGGGGGTTGTGTGGGCTTGTTGCTGCCCATACGCTGGCCGGGGAGCACGAGGTTGTGCTGTTCGAGAAGATGCCATTTCTGGGAGGGTGTCTCTCGTCATACCATATTGACGATTACTGGATCGAGCGGTATTACCATCACTGTTTCTCTGGTGACAGGCAGCTTTTTTCCCTCATCCGCGAGCTCGGGTTGTGGGACCGACTTGAATGGCATGCGGGGAGCACCGGTTATTTTTCCCGGGATACTCTATACCCCCTTACGACCCCTTCACAGATCCTGCGCTGGCCGGAACTTTCGCTCACCGATAAGGCAAAACTTGCGTGGCTTACGTTGAAGGCAAAAAAAACAGATCTCCTTTCCCTGGATGACATCCCGGCCGAAACCTACATCCTCGAACATCTCGGCCCCCGGATATACTCCTCATTCTTTGAACCTCTGCTCAAGAGCAAGTTCGGGAAGAACCGGAGCAAGGTATCCGCTGCCTGGCTGATCAGCCGTATCGCCATCCGGTCAGACCGGGGCATTTCCGGTGAACACCTTGGATACCTGAACGGAGGGTTTCACCAGATTATTGACGGTCTTGAAAAATCGATCCTGGGTAAAGGTGGGAAAATTAACCTGCAAACCCCGGTCACATCTCTCTCCAGAAAAGATGGCTGCTGGGAGATCAATGGGGAAAGCGTTGATACAGTCATGTCCACCCTCCCCCCACAGGAACTCGGGAATATTACAGGCCTTATGATGCCGGAGATCCCATACCAGGGCGCTGCCTGCATGACCTTGGGAATGGAGCGTGACGTCAGTGAGGGGATATACTGGATCAACATGAAAGATGAAGGGCCGTACGGGGCGGTTGTGGCACATACTAATTTAGTCCCGCGGGAACGCTACGGGGAGCACATCGCCTACCTCGCTTCGTATTTCAGCGGTACCGTTCCCGCACGGCTCGACCAGAAAATGCGGGAAGACTTCTGTACCCGGTTTGGACTCGAGGAACGGGAGATCCACTGGAGCCGGATGGCGGTCGACCCTTGGGCCGGGCCGGTCTACACAACCGGTTACCGCTCCCTTATCCCTGCATACGAAAAACACGGCATTTATATCGCCGGGATGTTTTCCGAGGAGAACTACCCCGAGCGAAGTATGGAAGGCTCGATCAGTGCGGGCTACCGGATTGCCACGTGCATTCAGAAGAAGGAACACTAAATGGTCGCGCCAGAAGTCACTGCTATCATTCCGGTCTTCAATGACCGGCCTGCGCTCGAACGTGCGATACCCGTATCCATTGAGGTACTTTCTCAGATCACGGACGAATTCGAGGTTATAGTCGCCGAGGACGGGAGTTCTGACGGAAGCACAGCCTTTGTGCGGGAGTTTGAGAAGATTTCATCCCGGGTCCGGTTGCTGCACAATGACGAGCGCCTTGGACGCGGAACAGCACTCAACCGTGCGATCCGGGAGGCCCAGGGATCGATTGTCTGTTACTATGATGTCGATCTCGCGACCGACATGCAACACCTTCCCGAACTGATTGGGGCGATACGATCGGGTGCTGATATCGCAACCGGCTCCCGGCTTCTCCCGGAGAGTGACATACGACGTACGGAAGGCCGCGAGATCGCAAGCAGATCGTACAACTTCCTTGTCCGGTGCATTTTGGGCAGCCGGCTTTTCGATCACCAGTGCGGGTTCAAGGCATTTAACAAGGCAAAAATTCTCCCGATCCTCTCCACTATACGATCGAACCACTGGTTCTGGGACACCGAACTCCTGGTGAGGGCACAACGAAAAGGGTATACGGTCACGGAGTTTCCCGTCCGCTGGCGTGCGGGGAAAGGAACAACCGTCCAGGTAAAGGACGTATTTGGGATGGGTTCATCCATCCTGCGTCTCTGGTGGCAGATCCATGTATCGAAAGATTAGTGCAATCCTGATCCCGACCCTGATCGCCGTCGGGATCATTGTGTATATGCTCTACCGGGTCTGGGATGACCTGCTGACCGCTCTCCAGCACATTGTTCCCGCCTATCTGGGAATCGCAATTATTATCTGCCTGGCCGCATGGTGGCTGCGTGGGTGGAGGTATCACCGGATTCTTCTTAGCCTCAATTACCGGATCAAGGTTGCCGTGACCACGGCCTGTGTGTTTGTCAGCCAGACCGTCAACCTGATCGTACCTGCCAGACTTGGTGATTTCATCAGGATCTTTATCCTGAAACATGATTACAAAACGACATACTCGGAAGGCATCTCTTCGATTGTGGTCGAACGGATCTTTGATATCATCACTGTCGCCTTGCTCGGGGCGGTCTCTTTCTTCTTTATCCCCAATGTCCCGGGTTGGATCTATCTATACATCATTGTCCCCCTTGCGATCGGATTTGCATTTTTTCTCTTCCTGATAATTGTCGGAAAACTGACCACCACAAACAAGTACGTCCGGTACATCCTGACCATGCTCGAAGAGATCAGGAGGGCTTCGCTCACCCTGCGCTCTATTGTGATTCTCGGAGCATCTTCGATTGTAATCTGGATGCTTGACATCCTTGTTTGTTACTCGGTAGTAACGATGTTTGAGCAACAGATCCCGTTTGCTGTTATCGTGCTCGCCATCGTGATCGGGAACCTTGTGAAGGCAGTGCCGATTACCCCCGGGGGAATTGGAACCTACGAACTGGCGGTCGCGGCAACCTTTGAGATCGCAGGAATTGCCCCGGCCGTGGCTTTCCTGATCGCAGTGATCGATCATCTCATCAAAAACCTGATCACTCTTGCCGGCGGCATTGTTTCCATATACTATCTCGGCGATTGGGTGATCCCGACGATCAAATCGGCCCTCAATGCAAAACTGAACGGGGGAAAGACATCTGACCCCTGATTTCCAGATCCTATCGGTTGTAAGCTGGCTGCTGGTCACGAGTTTGTTGCAGTTAGCGATCTATCCAACCCTCAAAAAATGCTTCCGGCAGTACGCATTCCCTGCTGCATTTGCCGCATCGCTCCTTATTTTCACAATTCTCACATGGTACTGTGGCCTTGCCCGTTTCCCGGTACAGCTTGCGCTTGTGCCTTTTGTTCTGCTCTTTATAAATCACCTTTACCGGCGTGATTATGCATGGAGCGAACTCAAAAAAGAGTGGCACTGGGAATTCATTTTCCTCCTCTTCTTCTTTTTGATGCTCACGGTGAGATTTGTCAATCCCACCATCTCCTATGCAGAGAAGTTCATGGACCATGCTTTCCTCGCATCCATCATGCGAAGCCCGGTCGTACCTCCTCTCGACCCCTGGTTTACCGGGGGCACGCTGGACGTGTATTATTATTTGGGCTACTGGATTTTTGGCTGCCTTGGCATTGTAAGTGGCGTTCCCTCGAACATTGCATTCAACCTCTCCCTGCCAACAGTACTTGGTGTCGCTGCTGTAACCGTCTATGCGATTGGCACGCTCCTGCTCGACCGGTTCCGCTGGTTGCCGCTGCTCATCTTCTTCATTCCCAATCCTTCGCTCTTTTACCAGCTCTTCACAGGAAGCAGTATCAGTTCTGCGCTCTGGGACAGCACCCGGACGATCACCAACACCATCAACGAGTACCCCGTTTTCTCGTTTACCTGGGGGGATCTCCACGCCCATGTTATCTCGATATTTAACCAGGCCTTTTTGATCTTCTTGCTGCTTTACCTGTACAAATATTGGGACTCACTCGAATCAAAGAGTAAATGGATAATGTGCAGCCTTGCCGCACTCAGCCTTGGCTCCATGCCCCTGATCAACACATGGGATGTACTCATCTACGCGCCAATTACGGTCATCTTTGCTGTGCTGATCATCCTGCGGGGCAGGGAACAGGGACTGGGGATCTCATCGTGGGGCCATCTGATCGCGATCCCTCCCCTTGCCATTCTCGTTTACCTTCCTTTTTACCTGATGCTTAAAACGAGTGCCGGTGGGATTGCAATCGTAAAGACACCATCAGATCCCTTCCAGTTTCTGCTCGTGAACGGCTGGTTTATCGTCATCTTCCTGCTGCTCCTCATAAAAGACATACGGGAGCGGCCGTACCTTGTGCTTATCGCAGTACCGTTTATCCTTGCCGGTTATACTGCTGCAGCAATTGCTGCTATTCCCCTCATCTATTTTATTGCAAAAAAGGAGCACAGCCTCCCGGATATACTTGCCATTTTTGGGCTTTTGCTTCTCATTATCGTTGAATTGTTCTATCTCAGGGACAATATGGGAGATACCTATTTCCGGATGAACACTGTCTTTAAGTGCTACCTGCCCGCGTGGATCATCCTTGGCATCAGTGCGTTCGCGATGGCGGGCGCATGGCTCGCCCGGCCCGGGCGCGTACCATTTATACCTGCAAAAAAAAGTGCAGTATTAGCCATAGTGGTAATTGGCATCCTGTTTATCACGCCTTTTGTGATCCCTCTCGATCTCAATTATGGGAGCCGGACACTTGACGGGCTTGCTTACCTCGATACAGCGCACCCGGGCGATGCGGGAGGTGTTGCATACCTCAGGAACCTGACCGGGGACGAGTGCATAATCGAGGCGGAAGGCGGCGACTACACCTATTATTCCCGGATCTCATCGTTCACCGGTATCCCTGCGATCATCGGCCAGCCGTTCCACGAGTTTATGTGGCGCGGGGATACTACGGGCTGGTACAGCACCCGGCCTGTCGATATCAAGTCAATCTATGAAGAGCCGGACCAGACGGTTGTCTTAATGAAAAAATACAACGCAACCCTGCTCTATGTCGGGGACTTGGAGCGGGAAAAATACACCGTAAACCTCCCAACCTCCGGGCTTGAACTGGTATACTCTGACCATGGCACTGACATCTACCGTCTTGCCGGGTGATGCGCACCAGCCCGGGTATGAGAGATGCCGGGACGGGAGCGCCTCCATCGTTCACAAACCTTTATTTCTCCTCCTGATGAAATGATATGGCTGCATCACTGCTACTGATGAGTAATGAAGGGGCAATCAGGCTCCTGAATGAGGTGAGTTATGGCAAAAGGATACGTAAAAACCGAGGCTCCTGAAGAGCTCCAGAACAAGGCGCTTGAAGCCCTTGAAGTTGCAAGAGACACCGGAAAAATCAAGAAGGGTTCAAACGAGGCAACAAAAGCCATCGAACGCAGCGCTGCGCTGCTTGTTTTAATCGGCGCTGACGTCGAACCCGCAGAGATTGTCATGCATCTGGCTCCGCTGTGTGATGAGAAGAAGATCCCCTATATCTTCATCAACAAACAGAACGATATTGGTGCCGCCAGCGGCCTTGACGTCGGCTCTGCCGCCGCAGCGATCGTCAAGCCCGGCAAGGCGAAAGAAGTGATCGAGGATCTCGCCAAACAGCTGGTTGCCTTAAAGGCATAAGGTGCAATCATGGCAGACGACGCAACGCCCGCTGAAGTCATAGAGGTCGTCGGTTCCACCGGTATGCACGGGGAAGCGATGCAGGTCAAATGCCGGATCCTTGATGGCAACAACAAGGGGCGTATAATCACCCGCAACACGGTCGGCCCTATCCGGGAAGGAGACGTTATCATGCTCCTTGAGACTGAACGTGAGGCAAAGAAACTGTCGAGGCGGTAAAGAGCATGGTCGAACAGCATATCTGCAGTTTCTGCGGTGCACAGCTTGAGCCGGGCACCGGCAAGATGTTCATTAAAAAAGACGGCACGATCTACTATTTCTGCAGCACCAAGTGCCAGAACAATCACAAACTGGGCAGGGTTCCCCGCCGGGTTGAGTGGACAGCTTCAGGACAGAAGGGTGCAAACAAGGAGTGATCTCTCATGGATCGCACCTTTGTGATGGTCAAGCCGGACGGCGTCCAGCGCGGACTTGTCGGTGAGATCGTCTCCCGGCTTGAGGCAAAAGGCCTCAAACTCGTGGCAGCCCGGTTCGAGAAGCTGCCCGAAGCCCGGGTCACTGAGCAGTATCGGGAGCATCTCTCAAAGCCATTTTTCCCGTCCCTGAAAACCTATATCATGGGAGGCCCATGCTTCCTGATGGTGTGGGAAGGCAGGAACGTGGTTGCGATCGTCCGCAAAGTGATCGGGGCTACGAATCCGCAGGAAGCGGCACCGGGCACCATCCGGGGCGATTTCGGGATTGATATCGGCAGGAACGTTATCCATGCTTCCGATTCTCCCGAGAGTGCCACCCGCGAGATCGGCATTCATTTTAAACCCGCAGAAGTATTCACATACACCCGGATCGATGAATCCGTGTTATACGAATACTAAGTTCTTTTTTTACCATAACCTCTATTATCCATAAGAACAGTCTCTTCTTCATGGCCGGCGATCTGCTCAGTTTCTCCCTGCTGTGCCTCTCTTCCATTATCATTATCGTCAACCCGCTGGGTGCGACGTTAATCTACGTTTCCCTGACAACAAACCTCGAAAAGCCGGTAAAGGTGCAGATCATTCGGGATGCATGCACAATTGCCCTTATAATCCTCATCGTTGTGGGTCTCGCAGGGACTGTGATCCTCCAGGTCTTCGGGATCTCTCTTGAAGCATTCCGGATCGCCGGAGGCATCCTGCTTTTTGGTATCGGTATGGAAATGGTTTACGCAAAGACCTCCCGGACCAAACTCACGGCAACAGAAAAATATGAATCGCGGGACAACGAGGATGTCGCCGTGATGCCACTTGCTATCCCCATGATCGCCGGCCCCGGGGCGATCACCACCACCATTGTGCTTGCCAACGAAGCCACGGGCATGTCCACTCTTGCGTGGCTTGTGATCTTTGCGTCGATCGGAATTGCGATCGGGATCACCTATTTTATGATGCGGCACGCAGACTACATCATACGCAAGGTCGGCCAGCGGCAGTACCGGGTGATCAACCGAATGCTTGGTATGCTGCTTATGGCCATTGCCGTGCAATTTGTGATCACGGGGATAAAGACAGCGTTTCCGCTGATGGGTGGATCATAATGTCTGACTGGGACATTACAACGGCGGGTCTGATTCTTGTCGGGTGCAGTATCATTGCTGCAGGGATTCATCTTGGCTGCCATGGTCCTTTGTTTTCTCCATTCATTTATCCCGTTCCTGTTGCTCACTGCGATCGTGCTTGTCATAATGGGTGCCGCCGTGATCCTGTATGTTGACCGGAAATGCAGGCAGGATGCCTGATTCTGAGTTTTGAGGGGGCCAGCCGATGCGATGCTGCAGCGCCCAGATCGACGGAGTCTGGGAATCGCCGGAACAGACGCTTGAAAAAGCAGAGCAGGTTTTTTGTGATGCTGCCCGGGCCAAGGCGGCACTTATATCGTTTCCCGAGCAGTTTGCAACCGGCTGGGATCCTGCATCGAATAAAAATATCGAGGATATCACCGGCATCACGGTGACCGGCCTTCGGAAACTGGCAAAGAAATACTCGATCGCCGTTGTCGGATCGTTCCGTGAAGCGTTCTCCCCAAAACCGAGGAACACGTCAATCGCTATCGGGAACGACGGTGAGATCCTTGCGACGTACTCAAAGATCCATCTTTTTACGCCCGGCCACGAAGATCTTGCGTTTACCCCGGGCGCCGGGCTTGCAGTATTCACTATTGAGGGGGTGCATTTCGGTCTCGCAATCTGCTATGACCTACGTTTTCCGGAACTTTTCCGGTTGTACCGGCGCGAAGGGGTACATGCGGTCGTTGTCCCCGCAGCATGGCCAAAAAGCCGGCTCCGGTACTGGGAACTCTTCATCCAGTCCCGGGCGGCGGAGAACCAGATGTATGTCGCAGGAGTGAATACGACCGGCACGAATCCTGTCGACATATATTCCGGTGCATCCATGACCGCCGATCCCTACGGGACTATTATCGCCCGGGCCGGCGAGGGAAACGAACTATTGTACTATGAGATTGATCCTCTGCTGGCGGAACAAACCCGTCGGGACTTTCCCGTAGAAAACGACCGAAAAGACGCGTTGTATGTCTCTCTTATGAGAGAACAACCAAAGTAACTGCCTCGTATTTTAACGCTTGCCTATATGTACCCGGAAAACCAATACTTGTCCATGTACCATCTCGTGTGCGTTCACTGCGGTGCCACATATCCCGCTGACGAGATCATCTATAACTGTAAAAAATGCGGTCACCTGCTGGCGGTAAACTATCCGCTCGATGAGATCACCGTAAAGCGGGCAACCTGGAACGCACGCACGCTCTCGGTCTGGCGCTATAAGGAACTGCTGCCGGTGCATATCGAGCCTGTCTCCCTCCAGGAGGGGGGTACTCCTCTCTATCACTTACAACGCCTCGGGGACGAGATGGGCCTCAAATACCTCTACGCCAAGCATGAAGGCATGAACCCCTCGGGCTCGTTCAAGGACCGGGGGATGACGGTGGGCGTCTCGATGGCGCTCCAGCTCAAAAAGAAGAGCGTTGCCTGCGCGAGTACGGGAAACACCTCGGCGAGTCTCGCGGTGTACGCGGCAAAGGCCGGGATCCCGGCAGTCGTGCTCCTGCCGGCGGGGCACGTGGCAGTCGGTAAGATTGCACAGGCACTGATGCACGGCGCAAAGGTCATTTCCGTCCGGGGTAATTTCGACCGTGCGCTCGAGATGGTTCACGAGCTCTGCCTCACCCACGGGCTGTACCTCCTGAACTCGATCAACCCCTACCGGCTGGAAGGCCAGAAGACGATCGGATTTGAGGCGGTCGACCAGCTGGGTGGTGTGCCCGACCGGTTCGTGCTCCCGGTAGGGAACGCCGGCAACATCTCCGCTGTCTACAAAGGCCTGCTCGAACTCGAAGCCCTCGACTTCATCGACCGGCTGCCAAAGATGACCGGTATCCAGGCCGCCGGATCGAGCCCGGTGGTCCGGGCGATCAAGGGCAACCTGCCCGAGGTCGTACCCGACCTGAACCCCGAGACCCTTGCATCGGCGATCCGGATCGGTGCACCCGTGAACGCGGAGAAGGCGCTTGTTGCGATCCGTAAGACCGGTGGAACGGCCGAATCGGTAACGGACGATGAGATCCTTGCGATGCAGCGCGACCTTGCGCGGAAAGAGGGTATCGGTGTCGAGCCCGCATCTGCCGCATCAGTGGCCGGCATCCGCAAACTCGTAGAGATGGGAGCGATCGACCGCGACGAAAAGATTGTCTGCGTTGTGACCGGCCATCTCCTGAAAGACCCGGACACGGTGATCAAACAATGCGAACCCCCGACAGAGATCGACGCAGATTTGCCCTCGCTGCTCTCTGCGCTGCACTTATAATTGCGGTGGCAGTCCCTTCTGCAGCGGCACTCAACGCCACATATCTGGTGCTGCCCAACGGTACTTCGTATGCCGCATCGGTCGACCTCGCGGATGCGTCAAATTACATGTTTGCCGATACGGGCATACTCGGTGAGAATGTACCAATTACTGTTACAAACGTAACCTTGGTTGCAGACAACGGCACGCCGGTGGACTTCAACTGGACAAAACAGTGGAGTGCCCCCTCATTGATCACATTCCCAAAAGGGAACTACACAGTCGCCTATATTGCACCCCTGCGTGACAATCATCTCCAGGGCAATTACCTCACGCCATACAACGTGAATGTGACCCTGCCTGATGAGTATGATGTGCGGAACCCGCTCCTTGCCGGGTTAAGTCTGGGTGCAAATGTGACCCGGTTTCCGGACAACTCCACGCAGGTTACGTGGAACAAAACGACGTCGTTCGATCTCCGGTTTTACGATCAGGGCCGGGAAGACCTGCTCTACATGTTCGCTGAGTTCATGATCATCCTCGCAGTAATCCTGCTGATGCCGTTTTTGTTGATGAGAAAACCGCCTCAGGTATAAAACCGTCCCGGTGAACCGGGTCCGGTTCTTTTTTATTGCAGAGTATCTCTGCCTCCACAAGTCTGCCGGTACCGTCTGCGAGAGGGGGAAAACTGTCCCAGAGCCCCGCGTGGGCCGGTGGGGTATCCCCACCATGAGGGTACATGGGGGAAACCCCCAAGGCTTTCTCCTGCTCACAACGACCAAAAAAAGGCTTCCGTCGCCCTGTACAAAACGGCAAGATTTAAAACGATGCTTCCCCAGCTCAGGAGTAATGATGAGGGCTACCGCAGTGGCAACCGGAAAGGTGCAGGGTGTCGGGTACCGGCAGTTTGTCTCGGCCTGCGCTCACCATCTCGGGTTGCATGGCACGGTACAGAATATGCCGGATGGTTCGGTGCAAATAATTGCGGAGGGGTCGCTTGCGGCACTGGAGGAGTTTATCCGGCTTGTGTGGGCTCACGGGGAGCCGGAAATTCGGGTTGATGGGTTACAGATCACCCCGGGTGAGGCTACAGGAGAGTTCAAGGGATTCTGGGTGAAGTGGTGATGGAGAAAACAGCGCTTGTTAACCCCTCCAAAGCGGATCTCATGCGGGCGGGTGCGGCTCCACCCCACACCGGGTATCTCTGCAGTTTCCCCGCGCGTACTCCCGAGACGGCCACATTCTGACAATAAAATCCCCACAAAAACCCTTGGATCTATTCCCTGCCAGAAATCGCCCCGATTGGCTGGCTGAACAATCCTGAACAATTCCGCGCCAAAGGGAGATGACACGGACAAACGGAATTTCCCCGAACCGTAACGAGCCTTAAACCACCCCAAAGAAGACTCATTGATCAGCGGCCCACAGCCGAACAAAGGAGTGAAAAAATATGAGAACCAGATTTGGCGTGCTCCTTTTACTGGTAGCACTGGGATTTTTCTGTATTGCAGGAACTCCTGTCGCAGCAGACTCTGCCAGCGGTACGCACGCAGCGCAGGCATCGAATAACCCGCAGGATATCGGAGGAATCGGCCCCGAGAACCCCCTTTACGGATTCAGGATCGCACTGGAAAACTTCGATGAATCCTTCACCTTGAACCAGAGCGAGCGGCTCGAAAAAGAGATCAATCATACTGATCTCCGGCTTTCCGATCTGCAAAGCGCACTGGCTGCCAATAACACCGATGCCATAAACCGGACCTTGGACCTCTACTGGCAGAAATTTAACCAGACTGAAGATTCTATCGGACAACTGGCGTTCAACGATACACTCAATATGACTACGCCAAACGGGACCAAACCCATGCTGGGCCCAAATGACACGGGTCTTGAAAACGCGCTGGACATGTTCAACCGGCACCAGGAAATATTCCAGAATCTCACGCAGAAGTATCCTGACAACCGGGGCCTAGCCCGGGCATACAACAACAGCCTCGAACAGGGACAGAAATTTAAAGAGAAAATTCAGGAACGCAGCCGGTTTGGCAAGGATAACGGTAATAAAGATCATACGGGAACAGCGGACAACAGCATGTTTGTGCCATCAGATCATCAGGATTTCAGAAACCTGAATCAGGCAGAAAACGGGAACATAACCGCATCTCCGGATGACATGGGGCAATCCGGCCGCTTCGGAAACAGTACTTTCCCGCAGGGTGCAAACCAGAGCTGGGAGCAGATAGGTGGTACCGCAAATATAACTCCGCACATGCCTGACAGCACAAACCAGAGCGCACATAACCAGGATCAGCGACAGCAGGAAAACCCCGGAATGCAGCGAGGTCAGGGCCAGTCCTCTGATCATCAGGTAACTGGAAATGGCAACTCAAACACGGCAGATAACCAAGGGAACCGGGATAACAGTGGCGCGGATAGTAGTTCAAGGAACGGAAATACAAATGGGAATGGGAACAATAACGGGAACTCCAGGCAGTTTGCCCGGTAACCCCCCGTTTTTTGATCCGCAGCCCGGATTCGTTTCACCAGCTGCGATCAGGTATTTTTTATAGAGGATACAATCATGATCAGGAACAAGGTGTCTCATGAATAAGACCCGCGGATACAGGATCCTCGCACTCTTCATCCTGGTTGTACTCTGCATTATTCCGGCGACATGGGCCGCAGGGACACTGGATTACACCACGACCTATACGATCACCCTTAAGGATGACGGTACAGCACTCTGGAACGTGGAGTACCGGACGCCTCTCGCTAACGATAGTGATATCAGTACCTTTGAAAATTACACCCGGGACCTGGATTCCATCTACCTTCCCGAGATCGAAAGTCTCATGAAAAATTCCGCGGCACAGGCAGCGGCCGGCACTGCACGCCAGATGACCGTTGAAAATTTCACCGGTAACGCAGCGGTCCAGACAAACCCCACCGGAAAATTCGGTGTGGTCACTATCTCATTTTACTGGACGCACTTTGCCGTGCCGGATGACGGCCTGACCGTGGGAGATGCCTTTGTCGGCGGGTTGTACCTTTCAAAGGATAATACTCTTATCATCCAGTATCCTTCAGGATACATAGTATCAGCCACGGAACCGGCACCGGATCAGCAGGGAAGCAATGCGCTGGTCTGGTATGGGATGAGATCCTTTGGAGCCGGCGAGCCAAACATCGTGCTTGAAAAAACAGCGTTCCCGCCCGTACCTGTTGTCGCAGGATTTGTTATCATTGTTATAGCCGTGGCGGGTCTGATTATGTACCGGCGAAAAAAACACGATCCCCTCCCTTCCGCGTCCGCATATTCACCCGAAGAGCCGGATGATCCTTCACCGCCCTTATCCGAAGCGGACAGGATCGGTGTTGAGGACCGGATCCTCCAGCAGCTCCGGGCAAATGGGGGGGAACAGTTCCAATCTGATCTGGTAAAAGTCCTTGGTATCCCGAAATCCACCCTGAGTTCAACCCTCAACGATCTTCACCAGAGACAGATCATCATAAAGGTAAAAAAAGGGCGGGAAAACCTGATCCGGCTCGCAGAGGAGCCCCGGTAATTCCTCTTCACCCATTTTCATGATTAACATGGTATGATTCCCCCCGCCCGATCCCCGGTCCGGCTCAACAGGGAATTTGGTTCATGGGTCACGGACATTTTTTCCGGTTTGAAAATTTTTTGTTAGGGGCGGGAGGACCCAACCTGCCGGGCAACTGCACATAACGGCCCGGGCCTTTTGGTATTGTAATAGAGCCGGGATAAAAAACGATAAAAAAAGAGTTACTGTAACCCAAACGACTTCAGGGTCACATCGTTGTTGACGGCGCCGACATGGTAGATACTCCCGTCAGAGAGCTCGTTGATTACAACCTCTGCGGGTGAGAAGAGCGAAGTATCGATCTTGTAGAAGTCGTACCCTGCGTCCTTGAAGATGTCGTTGAACGGTTTGCCGTATCCCTTGGACTTGTTGCTCGGGATCTTCTCCAGGTAGTCCTTGATCTCCGGAGCGTTCATGGTGAGCAGGATCTGGCCGTGATAGATGGTCGCGTCGTTTGTCACGCCCATCGCACGCTTCGCCCCCCGTACCGGCGGGATCGGTGCCGTGCCGATCGCTGACGTGATCTTCCTTGTGTCAAACCCGAGTTCGTTTAACTTGTAGATCGCCGTCTCCACGCAGCGCCCCGAGACTTGGATCGATCCGACAATCGATGATGTCGGCGCGACCACCGCACAGGTATTTGCCACATCGACATGGCATTCCTCTGCGATCTTCTCCATAACCTCACCGTTTGGCAGGTGATCGGATTCAAGGCACATCACGGCGCAGTCATAGTCATCTTCGTAGTCGATCACTTCGTAGGTGTGTTTGGGCTTGAGCGAGAGCGCCCGGGCCGGGCCGCTGCCCATTGCAAAGTAGTTCCCAACTTTTACCGTCCAGCCGGCCTTCTGGGCCCCGAGACAGGCAATCGACGGGAAATCTGTGTTCACATCGATGAACGGCTGCGGGAATTCCTTTATCTGTCCCATCCTGAAGTTGACCTCGCCAAGACCGCCCATGCAGATCTCGGTAAATGCCCTCCCTGCCGCATACCCGCCCCGGGTACTCACACCACAATCAACAATGCGTGCACCGTTATCCAGTTCATGGTACGCAGCATTAAACTCCTCAGCAAGATCGGCAAGATTGTCGAATATTTCAAGTGCCAGTTCGTTAACACTTAACATAGAAAAACCCCTGTCGCATAAGAAGAGGGTTCACAAATAGATAAGATTTTTGAAAATATTCTATCTGGCTTATGAAAGGTACTCCAGCACCTTTGCCGGTTCGTACCGAAGGGTGATCACCCGGGTTCTGCCTTTCCCTTCCCGGTACTGGAGGTTGACAAGACGCATCGCGTCCATTTTTTTGACAATCTCATAGAACCGGGTGTACCCGACCGGCACCTGTTCCTTTATTGTTTTGTACACATCGCCGGCGTTCATCCCGGCTCCCGATGCACTCGCCGTGGCAAGTCCCGTGAGGATCTTACGCTCCTCGTCCTTGAGCGTCTTTATGGTGTATTGAAGGTGCAGGTATTTCGAAACCTCGTATGCCCCGCAGATATCCTCGCGGTCGATGCTGCGCCGTGCGGCACGCTCCGCATTGAGGGCGGCCCGTTTCAGGAGGTCGATACCAACCCTCAGATCGCCGCTTTTCTGCGTCTGCTCAACCACGAGTGCCAGCATCGCGTCACTGATGACACCGTTAAAGAACCCCTGCATCACCCGGGCCTTCATAATTTCCTGTACTTCCTCATTCCCGTATGGCGGGAAGTAGATCTCAGTTGGCCGGAAGACTGATGCGACCCGGGCGTCCACTGCACGCGATAGATCGACATCAGGGTCGCTGATGATCACGATGACGCCGATACGGACCCCCTCATAGGACTCGTGTGCCCGCAAAAGCGTGTAGAGCACCTTATTGAGCTCGTTTTCGTAGAGGAGGTAATTGGCATCGTCGAGTGCGACGAGCAACACGCACTCCTCTTTCTGGAGGTGACGGGCCACCGCATCGAAGACCTGCTTGAACGAGGTTCCCGAAGAAGGCGGCAGGTGGCCGGAGAGTTTCCTGTAGATTTGGGAGAGGATCGCAAACTTGGTATTGTCGATCTGGCAGTTGATGTGGACCGGCACCAGTTTTTTTGTTGTCTCTTCGACTTCCTGGAAGAGTTTTTTGATACTGGTGGTTTTTCCCGAGCCCGGCAGGCCCTTGCAGATCGTATTGAGCGGCCGGCCGCCCCGGAGCCCGGGCCGGATCTGGAATGCGAGTTCCCGCATCTGCGCGTCACGGAACTCGAACTGTTCGGGAACATAATCGATCTCGAACACTTCGGGGTCGCGGAAGAGTGATTCGTCCCACATCAGCAGGTTCTTCTTCATCGTATACTACACCATCAACGTTAAAATTGATAACAGCTCCGATGGGAGAATTGGAGGTTATCGGGCTTAAATCCTGCCAAAATCTTTACCAAACCCGGGGTTATCTTCTTGACAGGAAGGACAGGGATACCCGAAACCTGCGCTCCGTCACGCCAGATATATATCCCCGTAAGTGAAACGGATGTGCAGGATGCGGCAGATGATGAAAGTTACCCCCACTGAAACGGTGATGATGCAGGGGACTGATGCCGCATCATTCTTCTAAAAAAATTCAGTTGAATAAGAACGACAGGAAATCGGTTGCCTCTTTTGTCCCGAACATTCCCGACCGTGCTTCTTTCTCGGAGAAATGCGTGAGTTTATCCGTGCCCTTCCCTGTCACCACGAACGGCACCGGCTCCCAGGAATGTGTCTTCGTCCGGATCGGCGTCGGGTGATCGGGCAGGACGGCGACAATTCCGTCAAACTCTTTCCTTATTGCACCCACCACACGGTCCACGTTCTCGATCGCCCGCACCTTCTCCTCGATACTCCCTAAGTGCCCGGCCTCATCCGGAGCCTCAATGTGGACGTAGACAAAGTCGAGATGTTTGATCGCATCAAGAGCATACCGTGCCTTTGCCATGTAATCAGTATCGAAATATCCCGTAGCGCCGGGGACTGTGATAATTTCCATCCCTGCACAACGGGCGATGCCGTTTAAGAGATCCACCGCAGAGATCATCCCGCCCTTACGGTGGTATTTTTCGGAGAACGGGGGAAACGCCGGGCGCCGGCCCCCGCTCCACGGCCAGATCTGCGTGGCCGGGGGCTTGCCTGCCTTCACCCGTGCCACATTCACCGGATGATCGCAGAACACCTCGCGGCTCTTTGCCATGCAGGAAAGAAGAAGCGGCGCATCCCCGTTCCGTGGCAGGTAATCCGGGATGGATTTACCCACGATATCATGGGGGGCGGTTGAATCGGCAGCCGAACCATTCGGGACAACAAGGAGGTTGCGGTAGCTGACGCCTGCCTTTACGGTGACCCCGGGTACATGAGGAGTAAGCGAGGCAAAGAGCGCCGCGCCTTCGGCACTCGTGATATGGCCGGCGGAAAAATCCGCCATTGTCTCATCTCTGATCGTTACGATATTGCACCGGTATGCGACATCAGTGGGGGCCAGATCGATCCCCATACTCAGCGCTTCTAGCGGCCCCCGGCCGGTATAGTACTTCTCCGGTGAGTACCCGAGGATGGACATGTTCGCGATATCGCTTCCCGCCTCGAAACCGTCAGGAATCGTGTGAAGCAGTCCGCAGGCACCTTCCTGCGCCATCCGATCCATATTAGGTGTCTGTGCGTATTCGAGAGGGGTCTTTTGTCCCAGTTGCGGGATCGGCTCATCCGCCATGCCGTCCCCGAGAATAAGAATACATTTCATGATATCGTATCCAAAAAACCCTTATGCGCCGTCAAGTATCGCCCGGACGGCGATCCGCACGCTTTCCCGTGAACCAACCTGAGGTTTCCAGCGCAGCGCCTTAATCTTATCAATTGCAAGCTGCATTTTTGGCACATCCCCGACCCACCCGCGTTCGCCACCGGTGAACCTGAATTTTGTATTGGTAAGGTGCATCTCCTCCGTGACGATCTCCGCAATGCTCTTTACATCAATCCAATCCTCAGATCCGATATTGAACGTGTTAACCCTGCCCCGGGCATGCCCGACGGCAAAGAGCATTGCCGCCACGCACTCGTGCACTTCAAGGTAGGATTTTGTCTGTTGTCCGTCGCCAAGGATCTCAAGCTCGGCAGGGTTCTTTTCAAGTTTATGGATAAAATCAGTAATTACACCGTGACCGCTCCGTGAACCGATGATATTGGCAAACCGGAACATCCATGCGCTCATGCCAAACGAGTGGCAGTACGCGGAGATCAGTGCCTCGCAGGCGAGTTTGCTCGCCCCGTAGACGGAAATCGGTTCGAGCGGTGTGTAACTCTCGGGTGTCGGAATAACGGTGGCATCGCCATAAACCGTTGATGTCGAGGTGAACACCAGTTCGGGAATATTGTGGTGGCGCATCGCTTCCAATACCCGGTATGTTGCCATGATATTGTTCTGCATCGTCGGATCCGGGTTTACCGCACTCTGGCGGACATCAGGGTCCGCTGCAAGATGAAAGAACCGATCGGCACCGTTTATGGTATCCTTCCACTCGTCGCTGATCAGGTCGGCCTGCACGAACCGGATATCGCATGAATCGATGTGCCGGGCAATGTTACCCTTTTGCCCGGCACAAAGCGAGTCAATAACCACAACCTCGTTACCCTGGGCAACGAGAGTATCAACCAGATGTGAGCCGATGAAACCGGCACCACCCGTTACGACATCGAACATCAATACCTATTATGTAACCAATGCTATAGGATTACTGCTATGTTCATCGGGATTGACCACGGCACAACCGCCATGCGGTTTGCATCTGAAACGGGCCGTTTCAAACTGACTCGCGAAGAGGCAACGGGATTTACTGCCGCAGACCTTGGCCGGCTCTGCCCTCCCGATGAGATCGAGGGGATCGCACTCTGCTATTCGATGGGTGACAACTTTTCAAAGATCACGGATATAAAAAAGATAAAAAACCGGGGTGTTGTCAGCCGCGAGGGCGCGGGGAAGCACATTGGTGGGGGTACAAAGGTCTTTGACGAGATCAAAAAGAGTGAAATACCCACTATAGTAATCCCCGGCCTGCACCGCGGTTCGCCGACCGATCCACGGTTCAAGGCATATTCCCACCAGTCAAGCCCCGAAAAGATCGGGATCGCTTACGCAGTCTGTCACGATCTCGGGGATGACGTCGTGGTCTCGGACGCGAGTTCCAACACGGTCACCCTCCTCGTCACTGCAGGAAGACTGGTCGGGGCCTTTGATGCCTGCATCTTTGCACCGGGCACCCGGCACGGTGCTCTCGATGTCGACGCCATCCGCCGGGTGGACGCCGGGGAGTGCACCGCAAACGAGGCCTTCCAGCGGGCCGGGGTGGAGTATACCCTGCCTGAAGACAATAACCTCCGCATAAGGACGGTGGCCATGTTCTCGGCCATGGAGTGCGCCGCGCTCCTCTTGCTGAACTCACGCGCGCGGGTCGCTCTTGCCGGCTCGCTTGCGCCCCTCATTGCACCTGAAGTCGAATTACTTCTGGGCGCGGATGTGGCTGTATATGACGAATGGTGTGCATCCCACGGGCTTGCAGAAATTGCCTGCGACGTTTTTTCCGGGACACACGAGATCCTTGGGCTCGGTGTGGATCTCTAGATTTATATCGATTTATCATGTAAGATTATTGGGAGATTTTTCCTTTGAGAGAACTACGCATCCACGGCAGGGGCGGCCAGGGATCGGTCACCGCTGCGGAACTAATTGCTGTTGCTGCATTTAAAGGAGGCGTTTTTTCACAGGCGTTTCCGGCATTTGGGGTCGAGCGGCGCGGTGCTCCGGTCCAGGCATTCGTACGGTTTGACGACCGTAAGGTCAGACTCCGCAGCCAGGTCTACGAGCCGGACTATATCATCGTGCAGGACAGCACGCTCATCAAGGACGTGAATGTTTTTTCAGGTGTAAAAAAGGGCGGGATCGTCATCGTCAATACCGAGAAGGCACCGGACTACAAGGTGCCTGACGGTGTCAGACTGATCACCATCAACGCGACATCCATCGCTCTTAAGGTGATCGGCCTTCCCATCACCAACACCTCGCTTATGGGTGCGTTTGCCGCGGCGACCGGCGAGATCAAGTTCGATGCGCTCAAGAATGCGCTCATGCACCGGTTCCCAAAAGAACTGGCTGAGAAAAATATCGAAGCGGCCCGCCAGGCATTTGAATACGTCAAGGCGGAGGTGGCATAATGGCGCTTGCTGTCGGGTGCCGTGCCCGCCCGGGAAAGGGCCGGGACAACAAGACCGGGTCGTGGCGGGTCTTCAAGCCGATCTTTGATCACGAACAGTGCTCCAAGTGCGGGACGTGCCAGACCATCTGCCCCGAGGGCTGTATCACCGAGGGCTTCTTTGATCCTGATTATGCATACTGCAAGGGATGCGGGCTGTGTGCAGAAGAGTGCCCCAAGGATGCGATCGCAATGAAACAGGAGGAGAAGTAGATGCTTGAAATTACCGAAGGCTCAATGGCTGTTGCCGATGCGGTCCGGCTCTGCCGTCCGCAGGTCGTTGCCGCGTACCCGATCACGCCCCAGACGCACATTGTCGAGGCGCTCGCCGAGATGGTGGCAAACGGGAAACTCGACGCGGACTACATCACGGTCGAAAGCGAGTTCTCCGCACTCTCCGCCTGCCTCGGGGCAAGCGCAGCGGGGTCCCGAACGTATTCCGCAACCACGTCGCAGGGGCTTGCCCTGATGTTCGAGGTCTGCTTCAACGTCGCCGGGATGCGCCTGCCCATTATCATGACGATCGCCAACCGTGCGCTCGGGGCACCGCTCTCCATCTGGAACGACCAGCAGGACTCGATCTCCCTGCGGGACTCCGGCTGGCTCCAGTTCTACGCGGAGGACAACCAGGAGGCGACCGATCTCCACTATATCGCCTACCGGGTGGCAGAAAATCCCGCTGTCCAGCTCCCCGCGTTTGTCTGCTTTGACGGGTTCATCCTCTCCCACACCTACGAGCCGGTGGACATGCTCTCGCAGGCCGATGCTGACCGGTACCTGCCGAAGTATGCGCCAACGGAGCGGCTTGATGCGGCCGATCCGATCAGCTTCGGCATGTACGCGACACCCGAGTACTACCTCGAGTTCCGGTACGAGACCGATAAGGCACTCAAAGAAGCAAAATCCGCGATCCATGCCGCAGGAAAAGAGTTCGGAGAGATGTTTGGCCGGGACTACAGCGCGATGGTCGAGGGATACCAGCTTGAGGATGCGGAGACCGTCATCGTCGCGATGGGTTCGATCTGCGGCACGGTCAAGGATACGATAGACGAACTGCGGAAAGAAGGAAAGAAAGTGGGCCTCCTTAAAATCCGTGTCTTCCGCCCATTCCCGTCAGAAGACCTGGCAAAGGCGCTCAAAGGCGCAAAGCATGTCGCGGTGCTCGACAAGAACATCTCGCTTGGCGCAAAAGGTGCCGTGGCGCTCGAGGTCAAGGACGCCCTCTACGGGTCCGGTATCCCGGTGTACGATTACATTATCGGCCTCGGCGGACGAGATGTGCAGAAGAAGGATATCCGGGAAGTTGTCGCACTTGCCGAGAAGGGCAAAGGCGACCAGTTTATCGGCCTGCGCAAGGAGGTGCTCTAAATCATGGCAGACAAAACCTGCGAGCTCTTTGACTGCGGGCACCGGGCCTGCGGGGGATGCGGGGCGGCGCTTGCGGCCCGGCTCATGCTCAAGGCGGCGGGCACGAATTCCATCGTAGTCTCATCGACCGGCTGCATGGAAGTCTTCTCAACGCCATATCCCGAGACCGCCTGGAAAGTCCCGTGGATCCACTCGCTTTTCGAGAACGCATCAGCAGTCGCGTCCGGTATCGAGTCCTCGCTCAAAAAACAGGGCCGGAAAGAGAAGGTCATCGTGATCGCCGGTGACGGCGCGACGTTCGATATCGGGATGCTCTGCATCAGCGGTGCGTTCGAACGCGGCCACGACATCACCTACATCTGCTACGATAACGAGGCCTACATGAACACCGGTATCCAGCGGTCCGGCGCGACCCCGTACGATGCCAGCACAACAACAAGCCCTGCCGGTTCGCAGTCCTTCGGCAACAAGCGCCCGAAAAAGGACATGCCCCGGATCCTCGCGGCGCACGGTGCCCCGTACGTGGCAACAGCCTCTATTGCCTACCCGAACGATCTCATCCAGAAGATCGAAAAGGCGGTAAACACGGTCGGCCCGACCTATGTCCAGATCCATGCACCCTGCTGCACCGGCTGGGGATTTGAAGGCGACCAGACGATGGCCATCGCCAAACTTGCCATCGAGACCGGTCTCTGGGTCAACTACGAGATGGTAGATGGCACGGTCACCAAGGTCAAAAAGGTTGTCAGGAAGCCTGTTGAGGAATACTTAAAGACCCAGAAGCGGTTCCGGCATCTCTTCAAGCCCAAGAGGCAGGATGCCGAGCTTGCAGCCATCCAGGCGATTGCAGATAAAAACGCCGAAAAGTTTGGCATCGATATCAAACTCAAGAAGGAATAAAAACCTCCAATTTTTACCTCTTTTTTATTTTTCTGTTGCATTACTGAGTTTTATTTGTAAGTCAGATTCATAGTGTAAAACAATCCTGTGTTCCTGATATCTCGGCACACTCACCCACGGCAAGCCATCACGACAATTTTAATAGGTTCCAATCTGACATTAGTAGGTTGTCGGGCTCGTGGTCTAGCGGTATGACGTCGCCCTTACACGGCGGAGGTCACCGGTTCGAATCCGGTCGGGCCCATCGTTTTCTGGCAGGTTTGTGCGGCAGCCCTCGGCCCTTGCCAAATATTTCCGTAAAAGTCCGGGTCATGAGCTGAAGATTACGGAATTTTCAGTTCACGATCCGTTCATTTTTGAAAATCTTTAGCAGCTGAGCCGGACATTTTCCGGAAAAGCCGGTAACGCCATTAAACTTTTTTGAGAAATTTCAGTAACCGTGCCCGGCTTTTTCCGGAAAAAAAAACGACCCGACAATTTTCAAAAAAGATCGCCCCCGCCTCTCATCATGATCACCCGCCCCCCACTTCACGCTCCGCAAAAAATAAAGCCGGACCCCCTGAGCCCAAAGTGAAGGGGGTGCCATCATTATTCCAGTTTTTCGACCGGTGCTTCGCGTGGATTTTCAACTGCGAAGGGATGCCACCTCACCTGAATTTTCACCGTCGTAGAATATCCTCCCCGAATGCCCACCCATTGGTAAATCCGGGCACGTAATATCGCCCGATTCCCCTGTTCAAAATTTCGTGCTCAAATATGCCCCCATTAGCCAAAATAAGCCCAAATTGGACCCCATATAATGCCCATTAGTGCCCCGTATTCGCGTTCTGGCAGCGGTCATTTTCCGGATCGTCCAAGTGGCAATTTCATATGAGATCTGCCAAAAGAACCGCATTATCGGGTCCGTTTTAATTCGTCCGATTTCAAAAATAAGCCCAATTTGGGGTTATTTTAATCGGAGCCCGAAATGGGCTTCTTTTGGGAACGGGAAAGGGTGATCGGGGGCCATTTTGGGCCCGGATTAGGGTGGGTATGTACTATGCCTGCACGCAGATGAGATGGGGAAGGCATCCCTTTCCACCCGTTGCCCGCTTTAAAACACTAACAAAGATTTTCCGGCTTTTCCGGAAAATGTCCGGCTCAGCTGCTGATGATTTTCAAAAAAGAATGGATCACAAGCTGAAGATTCCGGAAAAAAAACCGAGCGGGTTACTGAGAATGAATGAAAAAAAGTTTCAGGAGGTTCCTGTCGCAGTACTGCCGGAACTTCCCTTCTGGATGGAATCAATCTTAATGTCAAATGTGAGGTTCTGACCGGCAAGCGGGGAATTCGCATCCACGGTTACTCCCAAACTGGTGACATTGACAACGGTTACCTGGGTCACGCTGCCATCCACCGAGCTCTGGAAATAGAATTTTTCACCGGGGACTATGGTCTGGTTTGCCGGGAACTTGCTCTGGGGGATGATCTGTACGAGCGCCGGGTTATAGGCACCGTAAGCCTGATCGTAAGGGATCGTCACGGTCTTTTCTTCATTCTTTTTCATCCCGCGCACCGCGGCATCAAAACCGGGGATCAGTTTACCCGACCCTATCGTAAACGTGAGCGGAGACTTATTGACATTCGTATCAAAAACCGTCTTGTTCTCGAACATTCCGGTGTAGGTGACATTCACCGTATCCCCGACTTCTGCAACAACAAAAGGATTGAAGACTGTGACATATACGACCGCACATATGGCGATAATAATGACCACCGCCACAACACCCACCAGTTTGTACTGCCGCTTGTGTGCAGCCACTTTCTCCTTGCCTTTGAGTTTCTCTGATTTCTTCATGGTGCTCTTATCTAGGATGCGCCGGTAAACAATATACCCTTGCCTTTCTGATAGGTAGTATAAAGGAACGCACCGGGAAGTACGGCCTGATCCGGCCTCTCCGGAGGATCACCGTGGAACAGAAGGACCCCTCAACAGCTTCAGGAACAATTTCTACCCTGCACAAAACGCTCTGGGCAGAGATTCATAAGGAGCGGGAGCGGCACCGGCGCCTCTACGCATCGGGCACCCCGGGAAGGGTCACCCTCATCATCCTTGGCGTGGCAATCCTCGTTAATATCTTTTTTTTCTTCGACAACCCCATGTATCCCCTGCTCTTTATTTCCGCCAGTTTCTTCCTGTTTATGATCTATTTTATCACCCTCCTTATTCCCCACAACCTGCGGCAGTCACCCCTGCCACAGACCGATATCTCCCGGTACCTCGCCGGGCTCCGCGAGACCGGCATCATCGTGAGCACAAAACGGTTCACGCGGGTCTTCCTCAATGCATTTTTTATCAACTGCCGCCCGCTCTTTTACGGGTTTGCCCTCATCTTTACTATCGACATTGCCCTTGCGATCAAGATGGCATTGACTGGTATGCTCACTCCGTCCCACACTTGGATCATCCTCTTCCAGTCGGCTGCCATTATCCTCTTCTATTTCCTTGTCTGGAGACTGGAACCCTACACCATAGAGTTCTTTTCCGAGGTCTCTGGCATGAAGGAACACCTTATCAACAAGAAGATCCCTGAATCCGTGGTCTCATTACTTTTCCTTCTGGGTGCGGCGCTTGCCCTCATCGGGATTGTCTCGACCATTATCCTTCTCCCGGGCATGACCTTCAACAATGTCCTCTCGGTCTCGGCGTTCCGGGAACTCGGCCACTTTTTCCTTGCTATCGGTGTGGTCATCGTCACCCTCTACTTCATTATGCGCTATATCCACGGCATCACCAGCCGCGACCTGCTCACACGGTTCTCCCGTGACAAGACTGATTGCCTCTTTCACCAGATCGAGATTACCGGGGACAGCGGCCGGCCTGCGGCTGCTCCCGGGGTGTCCGCCCTGTGCAGGGCCGCCGAACTCCTGCTCGAAGCACAGATTTATCAGGTCGAAAAAAAGACCATCTTCGGAGCTTTTCCGGTCTATATTGTAAATCCTGATTTTTCCCAGGTAGTTCTCCAGAAGTTGCCTCAGGAGAAGGATACCTCTCAACGGTGATTTCTCCTCAGCGGGCCGGCGGTATTTATCCTGAACCGGGACCGGCCGGGTATGAAAAACTACCCCGATTGAACTTTATTTATACCTGAAGAACGCATTTAAAGAGTAGTGCCTATGTCCGACGAAATACAGACCGCAGTGGTGGCAGGGAAAAAAGTCCAGTGGGACCCTGCACAGATGCGAAAAATACAGGAACATCCTTGTTTTTCAGAGAAGGCATGCCATGCCTTCGGGCGGTGTCACATCCCCGTGGCGCCGAAGTGCAATATCCAGTGTAACTACTGTATCCGGGATTTTGACTGCGTCAACGAGAGCAGGCCCGGGGTGACCACCCGGATACTGAATCCTGACGAAGCGATGGACATGGTAAAAAAAGTCGTCCAGAAATATGATTATATCAAGGTCGTCGGCATTGCCGGGCCCGGTGAGCCGCTGGCAAACGAGGAGACCTTCGAGACACTCCGCCGTCTCCATGAGGAGTACCCGGGAGTTATCAAATGCATCAGTACAAACGGCCTCCTCCTGCCGGACAAGATCGATCTGCTCCAGAAGTACGATGTCGGCAATATCACGGTCACACTCAACGCAATCGACCCGGAGATTGGGGCAAAGATCTACCAGTTTGTCGATTACAAGGGCAAACGGTACACAGGAATCGAGGCGGCAAAACTGCTCCTCTCGCAGCAGTTAAAGGGCATCGAGATGGCCGTGGAACGGCACATGATCGTCAAGGTAAATACGGTCTATATCCCGGGCATCAACGACACTCATATCGTAGATATCGCAAAAAAAGTCGGTGAAATGGGAGTCTATACCTTCAACCTCATCCCGCTGATTGCCCAGTACAAGTTCGCCGACATCACCCCGCCTACACCCGAAATGAAACGAAAGATGCAGGACGCCTGTTCAAAGTATGTCAAACAGATGCGGCATTGCCAGCGCTGCCGCGCCGATGCAATCGGGAAACTCGGACAGGATGTACAGTCATGCATGTATAAACACGAATAATCTCTTTTTTAAAATCAGCATAAGGTCGGGACGGCTGGAACCGCCCTGAATAAAAGTCGCCGGGCGAAGACACGATTGCCCGGGTTTTGGCCGGACTTACGGGAGGTATATTAACGGAGGTCTCCCTTCAGGATGTCCTCAAAAGAAAATTTTTTCGGATAAATCATAAATCAACGGATCCGCCGGGTATTACCGTGTGATCCCCAGCGTCGGATATGCGGACTTCTGCGTACTGACGCTCTGGAGGATCCGGTCCAATTCTTCAACTACCGTCTTGAGCGAGGGTGGCATGGCAGTTTCCGCGGCAGTCACCGTCTTGCCATGATAACTGATCGTATACGTCACCACGTCTGCAGATCCATGAGGCGCCGAATAGTTAGCCTGGAGCTGCGAGAAATCAGACTGGTTAAACAACGCAGAGATGAGCGCAATATCGGTTGCATTCAGGGATAGTTCATTACGGGTGGATCTCCCGGAGACGACTGCCACCCCGTTGTCAAAGATCACCAGCCGGTCATCAACACCGTCAATGCCCCCGGACCGGTGATAATCGACAAACATCGCGGGAGGCGCCATCGTATTGACGGCCGGGGTTCCGGTGCCAAGGCACCCGGCACCGGCCAGTACAAAGATAAGAATAACCACAGGAAGTATCGGACGTAATTTAATGTTCATCACTCAGAATGATACCCGTCATCTCGACTGCTCTTCTGATTATATTATAACTGCACGACATCCGTTTTTTTGGATTTTGCCGAGGTTTTGCGTTCAGGAAGAACCTCTTCGAGCGCCACGATGAGGCCGTCCATCTTGTCACTATTGAAGACCGCCCGGAATGCCGCAAGCTCTGTGGCATTCATCACCATGATGCCCTTCTTTTTCATGGGAAGCCCGTTCTCTCCGACGGGGTTGATATCGATCGCAAGGGAGGCAGGCCGGTTTTTCATGGCAGGAAGCCGGATGATAGAGACGCCGGCGACCGTCGTCTGTTTGCGCTCCCAGTCCCCGCCTTCCTCGATAAATTTCCTAAGGGTTTCTGTTAATTCCATGAAAAGAACTATTGATCGATATATTAAAAGACTATCCGTTCCGTTTTGCTTTTCGATGCAACTCCCTGTTTCCCAAAATACAAACGCGCCAGCCGGTGATCCAAGCCCGTACGCGAACGAAGATATCCTCAAAGGGATGCAGGGAGATATTTTATTACGGGATCGTACTCATGCCACAGATTACTCTCGATAAGGACCAGCCGTTCTCTCTTGACCAGACACTCGGGTGCGGACAGGTCTTCCGCTGGGATCGCGCCGCAGACGGCTGGTGGTGTGGGGTTGTAGGAAGCCGGGTGATCCGGTGCCGACAGGAGGGTGCAACTCTCATGTACGAGGGCGCAGACGAGACCTTCATCCGGCACTATTTCTCCCTTGACCTCGATCTTGGAGTAATTCTTGCAGCGATCGACCGAGACCCGTTCATCCACAAAGCAATCGAACGGTGCCGGGGCCTGCGCCTCGTGCGGCAGCCCGCGTGGGAGTGCCTCTGCTCGTATATCTGCGCCACAAACTCCAACATCCCCATGATCCGGCGCCGGATCGCAACCATCGCGCAGCAGTTCGGGAACGAGATCCGGTGTGAGGACACGGTCCGTTTCTCGTTTCCCGAGCCGGCAAAACTGTCCTGCACAGGAAAAGAAGCGATGCTGGCCGGTTGTAAACTTGGCTACCGCACGCCGTACGTGTTTAACACGGCCTGCGAAGTTGCGGCCGAAAAAGACTGGGCAAAAACCATTGCGGCACTGCCATACGAGGAGGCACGCCGGCAGATGATGAAGTTCTCCGGTATTGGTCCAAAAGCAGCTGACTGCGTCCTGCTCTTTGCGTTCCAGAAGTACGAGGCGTTCCCGGTTGACGTCTGGATCCGACGGATCCTGCGGGAACACTACATCACGACACTTTCAAACGATTCCGCCCTGACCGGCTGGGAGTACGACACAATACGAAGGTTTGCCCGGCAGCACTTCAGTGAATACTGCGGGTACGCGCAGGAATATCTCTACGCAGCCCGGGAAGGCTGAACTGCCCGGGCCTCCACGTATATGAACCGACCCCCTCCCTGCACGTTTTCCGTGCGAATCTGATATTTATGTACGATATGCACCTCAGTAAACTGCCAAAACCGATTATCGCCCTTGCGTGCGCGACTGTACTCTTCGGAACTGCGACACCGCTGCTGAAGATTCTGGTCGACGGGATGCCACCCCTGCTCCTCATCGCTCTCCTTGCGATAGGGTCAGGTGCCGGGGTTCTGTGCTGGCGGGCCGTAAGCGGACCTCGTTTTACGACAGGGCAACCCTGTGCCGGCAGAAGGGAGAAGTACCTGCTGGCAGGAACGGTCGTTGTCGGAGGTTTTGTGGCACCCGTCGTGCAGTGCGTCGCCCTCACCGTCACCCCGGCTGCGACGGCATCGCTTCTCCTGAATTTCGAGATCGTCGCAACCGTGCTGCTCGCATTCCTGGTCTTTCATGAACCGGCAGACAAAAAGACCGGTCTTGCCCTCATGCTCATCTTCGCCGGCAGTATCCTTCTTGGCTGGAACGGGGAGAGCATCCTTGGTTTTTCCCTCGGGGCTCTCGGTATCATTATCTCCGGATTTTTCTGGGGGATAGACAACAACTGCATGGCGCATATCTCCGCGTACCCTCCCGGGCTGATCGCCCTGTGCAAGGTGCTCTTTGGGGGGAGCGTCGCGGCGGTGCTCGTGATCGCGCTCGGGGAGCCCCTGCCGGGTGCAGATCTGATCGTACTTGCCCTCCTCACCGGGTTCTTTTCCTACGGCCTTGGGCTTATCCTGTTTATTGTAGCCCTGCGCGACATGGGTGCAGCACGGGCGGGAGCCATTTACGCGGCAGCGCCGTTCATCGGCTGCATCGCCTCGCTTTTCGTCTTTTCCGATCCTCTCGGCAGCCAATTCTGGCTTGCCGTTCCTCTCTTTGTCGCAGGTGCATTGATCGTTATCCGCGAACAATGGAGCCAGGAGTGTCCCAAAAAACCGGGGACATGACCACCTCTCGAATTTCAGGGGGAATAGGGTCGGTGTATCGACAATCCCGACGCTGCACCAAAACGGACGTAAAAAGCAGATTGAAAAGGAGGATTTTTCAGGTCCCGATATCCCAGCTGCACTGGTATTTTTTCTGGGCCGCGCTCAGCTCGTCGATGGAGACCCCGAGCGATGCAAGTTTGAGCTGTGCGACCTGCTCGTCGATCTCCTGCGGGACTTCATAGACTCCTCCCTTGAGAGACGCCCCGTTCTCCGCGATGTACCGGGTGCAGAGCGCCTGGAGCGCGAAGCTTAAGTCCATGACCTCAATGGGATGGCCCATGCCTTTTGGTGTCGCGAGGTTGACAAGCCGGCCCTCGGCGAGCATGTGGACCGGTTTTCCTTTGAGGAAATAGGTGATGATCCCGTCACGCTCGACCGTCGAGTCCGCGTGTTTTGCAAGCCACGCAATATCAATCTCCACGTTGAAGTGGCCGGCATTTGCGAGGATCGCGCCGGGTTTAAGTTTCCCGAACTGGTTCTTCCCGATTACGCTCATGTTCCCGGTGGTCGTGACAAAGATGTCGCCGATCTCCGCGGCCTGGTCCATGGTCATGACATGGTAGCCATCCATGTGCGCCTCAAGTGCCCTCCGCGGATCGACCTCGGTGACCACAACCTTGGCGCCAAGCCCATGGGCTTTCCGTGCAAGGCCCCGTCCACAGAACCCGTACCCGGCAACGACGAAATACTTGCCGGCAATAAGCGCGTTCGTTGTGATCATGATCGATGCGAGCACGCTCTCCCCGGTCCCGTGCACGTTGTCAAAGAACCGCTTCATCGGCGTATCGTTGACCGCGACGACCGGGAACTCGAGTTTTTTATCCGCCGCCATTGCCCGGAGCCGGTGGATACCAGTCGTCGTCTCTTCGCAGCCACCGATCACCTTCTTGAGCAGTTCACGGCGTTTTGTGTGGAGGTAGTGGATGAGATCCATACCGTCATCGATGGTAATGGACGGCGCCGCGTCGAGCACCTGCTCGATTGCCGCGTAATACTCTTCGACTGTGCACCCGCGCTTTGCGAAGCAGTGGACGTTTTTTACATCGTTCAAGGCCTCTGCCACATCATCCTGCGTGGAGAGCGGGTTGCAGCCGGTGATGTAGACCTTTGCGCCTCCGGCGGCAAGGGTCTGGACAAGGTTTGCTGTCTTTGCTTCTACATGGAGGGCCATGCCGATGGTCATACCCTTGAAAGGCTTGTCCATCTCGAACTGTTTTCTAATCGAGGCAAGCACTGGCATGTACTGTGCCGCCCAGTCAATTTTTAGTTTCCCGGTACTCATAAAAAACTCCTTTAGGGCTCCCGCAAATGGCAGGCGCCGGTTCATTACGTACCCATTCATTAGGGCGACCAATGCACAATAAACTTCGCCGCACAATCCCCGCACAATGATGACTGGAGGGCGGATTTTGAGATAGGTAAATAGCCCTTGCAGGAGAAAACAAGAATGAAATGGTGCTCACGAGACGGATCATCCCCTGTCTGGACTTAAAGGACGGCAGGGTCGTAAAAGGGACAAATTTCCTGGGCCTCCGGGACGCCGGCGACCCGGTGGAACTGGCCGAGCGCTACAACGAACAGGGTGCCGACGAAGTGGTGTTCCTTGACATCACCGCCTCAAAAGAGAAACGCGGCATCATCGTCGACCTGATCCAGCGTGCGGCCGACCGGCTCTTCCTGCCGCTCACGGTCGGGGGAGGCCTGCGGTCGCTTGACGATATCCAGCAGATCCTCAGGGCCGGCGCCGACAAGGTGAGCCTGAACACGGCTGCCGTGCACGACCCGTCACTGATCACGAAAGGGGCAGAGTCATTCGGGACGCAATGCATTGTGGTTGCCATGGATGTCCGCCGGAATTTCACCGAAAATGCGGCGGCGGTCCCGGTCAGACTCGCGGATGGCCGGACCTGCTGGTACGAGGTGGTGATCTACGGCGGGAGCAAGCCGACCGGGATCGACGCAGTGCGCTGGGCAAAGGAAGCCGAGGAACGCGGCGCCGGGGAGATCCTCCTCACCAGCATGGAAACCGACGGGACAAAAAACGGTTTTGACATTGCAATCACCCGGGCGATCTCGGAATCAGCAAACATCCCGGTGATCGCAAGCGGTGGTGTCGGGACGCTCGAACATTTCTACGACGGGTTTACCCATGGAAAAGCGGACGCCTGCCTGGCGGCAAGCGTCTTTCATTACGGCGAGTTCACCGTTCACGACGTAAAAGAGTATCTTAATGGGAGGGGTATCCCGGTGCGGCTCTGATATCGAGCTCGAATGCTACGACCGGGTGTTCCAGTCCAAATGCGGCAAGCACGGCGGGATGAACCTCGCCAAATATACCGACCTTTTTTCCCGAGACGATAATATCGGCCCTCCTGCCATCGATAAACGCATCATCGTTTGATTCACGAACGGTATAGGTGATGCCAAGCTCGCGGAGCACTGCATCCGCATGGGCGTATGCCTCAGAGAAGTCTGCTGCCGGATGGGTGCTTGCAGTGGCAAGATGCTGCATGGTCAGGAGATCGGCCACAACATCGCCGGTCGCAAAGATCCGCTGCGGGAGTTCGCGGTGCCGGTTGACCTGGAGCATCTCTAACAGGAGTGGCAGGATCTCCGTTCTCACCACTGTATACTCCTCGCTGATCGGGTGCATGAGGTGCAGCACGTGCGGCGAGCGGGGGCGTTGCAGGTAATCGTAGAGCACCCGCTCGTTTGTCAGCGTAAAGGGCATCATCTCCAGGTACCCGAGCCCCGAGAGGATCGTGCGGACCTGGCCGGAGACCATGGTTGCCATGTGTTCCTTCCCGATGGAGAACGTCGGAGGGATCTGGACGTCGAAATTATCGTACCCGTAGGCGATTGCGACATCCTCAAAGAGGTCCCAGTCGTGCATGATATCGGCCCGGTAGCAGGGCACCTGCACCCGTACCCGGTCCGTCCCGACCGGCTTTGCACCAAACCGCATCTTTTCGAGCAGTTCTGCCATCTGCCGGGCGGTCAGTTCGACACCGACAAGGTCGCAGCACTCGCGGACACTCACCGTGCGTTCCGTGGGAGTGAGGCTGGGAGTCGCGACGCCGTTTATCTCAACGCTCTCGATGGTCGCGCCGGCTTCAGCCATCGCGGTACAGATGATGTTTGCCGCGACATTGACCGCACGCTGATCGGTACCGGTTACATCAAGGAGGATGTTCCTGGTTTTTGTCGTCACCCGGGTCCGTTCGCCGTTGATGATTGGGGGGAACGAGCAGACGTGATCCTCATCATCGGTGATCAGGGGGTAGAGCGAGAAGTCTTTCACAATTTTCGCGTAGTCCCTGCCCTTCGGATGCTCGGCAAGGATGCCATCAAGGGTGAGTTCCTTGGTGAAATCGAGCGGGACAAACATCCTGCTCCTTGGGGAAGCTGTATAATGGAACGGTGGTATTACGGTATCGAGGTCATGGATGCCGATTGCCACCTTGCTCCGGCCCCTTCCCACGGCCCAGTGCAGCGCTTCCTGGAGCGCCATGATAGAGAGGATCGATTCGTCATCGAAGGAAACGTTCCTGATGATCGCAGAGCCAAGGCAGGGCCGGATGTCAGCCAGCTTCGGGTCGATGGTGAATTTTATGCCTGATGGTTTTACCGAATATTTCGGGAGGCCGGTCTCAATACCGAGAAATCCCCGCATCGCCCGCGCCGCGCCTTCGACTGAAAAGAGATCGGGGCGGTTGGGGAAGAACTCGACGTCCACGTGGTCCTCCTCGATGCGTTCGATTTCGGAGCCAATCATCGGGATACGTTTGAGGATCGTCTCCTTGTCGGTTCCGGTGAGCCATTCGAGGTACTTGTAGGAAAGGCTGACAATCGCCATGTTACGCCCTCCGCCCGACTTTTGCCGGGGCATGGACAGGGCTGTTTCTTATCCATTCGAGATCGCTCTGGTATAACTGGCGGAGATCCTTTAGGCCGAGCCTGAACATCGCGACCCGGCTCACGCCAAGACCCCACGCGAGCACAGGATACGTAACACCCCAGGGTGCGGTGACTTCCTGACGGAAAACACCGGCCCCGCCCATCTCAACCCAGCCAAGGCCGTTGACATAGATCTCGGGCTCGACAGAAGGTTCCGTGTATGGAAAAAATCCGGGACGGAACCGCACATCCTCAAAGCCCATCCGCTGGTAGAATTCTTTTAAGAACCCGAGCAGGTGGCGGAACGTCACGCCCTCATCCATCACGATTCCTTCGAGCTGCTCGAACTCTGGCGTGTGAGTGGGATCGATTGCTTCACGGCGGTACACTCTGCCGATGCAGAACGCCTTGACCGGTGGCTCCGGGTGGTTGACAAGATACTGGATAGAGAGACTGGTCGTGTGGGTCCGGAGCACGCACTGTTTTGCCTTATCGGGATTCCACTTCCCGCCCCAGCCGGTTGAGGATGTTTCCCCGCCGTGTTCGTGCATGTCGCGGAGACGTTCCCATCCCTCCGGCAGCGGCGCCTCCTCTTTGAGATAGAATGTGTCCTGCATCTCCCGGGCCGGGTGGTCCTGAGGCTGGAAGAGAGCGTCGAAGTTCCAGAACGCGCTCTGGACAATCCCTCCGTGCATCTCGGCAAATCCCATTTCGAGGAGGATCTGTCGCATCTCATCAATAAGTCGTTGGTATGGGTGGGATTTTCCCGGATAAACGGTCTTTGGCAATTTATGGATGTCGTATCTGCGCAGGTTCGCGTTTTTCCACGCGCCGGAGAGGATCTGATCGCGGGTGAGGGTGCCGATCTCTTCTTTGAGGTCAAGGCCTTGCGCTGCAAGAGAGGCACCGGCAGGAGTGAGCGTAACCGTGTGGCGGACGGATTCGGTTTCTGTGAGAAGTTTGCGCTTGATGAGTTCCTTTGCCCGGGCACCGGCGGCTCTAGGGTTTGCAAGCGCCACTTCATCGTCCGCGGTGGAAGCGCCGGCAGACGGTGTGACAACACCATCCTTAACAGCGATCAAGCCTTTTTTTCTGAGCTGGCCGAATCCGATCTTAAACGCCGGGTGCTTCTGGAGATCCGCAAGGGGAGTACCCGCTCCGCCGATTGCCCGAAGCAGCTGGGTTTCGGGGAGGCCCGCTGTCCGGTACGCGGTTCCTTCATCAGTATATACAAACGCTTTATCGACAATGCGATCGAGATGCACGAGTCCCTTGTCCATCGCAAGGTACGCCCACTGCACGACCGCCTCGGGTGTCGCTTCCATTGCCGCCGCAAGTTGCGGGACGTCAACAACCTTCCCGGCCTTTCCTTTCAGCGCGGCAAGCAGCCTCTTCTCGTTTAACGTCAATTCCGCCATTTTGCACTCACACCTCGATCGTTTCAGCTGCCACGTCCATCTTCTCCTTGAAGTCCTTTAAGAACGCCATGACCCGTTCCGCCGTCTCCTTCTTGCACTGCCCGCAGGTGATCTCCCCGGCTTTGCACTTACGGTGGATCTCAGCAAGTTGCGCATCATCGGTTACCATGTGGAACATGTTGAGAAGGTAAATCGTGCATTTCTCCGGTTCGCCGCCAAGCCGTTTCTGCTCTTCAAGCGTCATCCTGCCACCGGTAAGGGCGCTCATCACTTTCTTTCTCACCGCTGCCTCAGGCTCGTAGAACGAGATCAGGCTTTCCGGGATGCTTGACGACATCTTGCCGCCGGTCAGTCCCGGGAGGAAAACGTGATAGGTAGACGAGGGCGTGTAGAACGCATAGCCGCCGCAGGAACGCTCGATCTCCCGCACCCGTGCACTCACATCGAAACATCCGGCGCCTTTGATATCCACGTGACCCTCGTATTTCTTCGCGTGCGGGAACGCCTTTTTCACCGCATCGAGCGCTGCATCTGGTGCGTTCTTCGAGCGCACGCTGATATACCCGTCGCGTTCCTCGACTGTGAACATCCGGAACTTGTGGGCGATCCCCCGGGTGAGCCGGATATGGGGGTCCTGGTCGATCCCCACCGGGACAAGCGTTGGCGCCGGTTCCCGGTCGACCTGCGGGTACAGGATATCTGCCACCTGCGTGATCACGCTGTCTGCGTGGGCGAGCGCTGTTTCTGGTGTAAATCCGTAGATCGCCGTAAGTTCGGAGAAGTTGACCTTCGTCGCTGCTTCAAACGCGAGATCCTTGAGCCGCTCGTTTTTACTCTGGAAGTACGTCTCCCCTTCAAAACCAAGAGCAAACAGGCAGGAGAGATACTCCTTCCCGTACTCCCTGCATTTTTCCCATGACAGGCCCCTGACCGCATAGGCTTCCCGGTCTGCGATCGTCACGTACCCGTTTGCGCCCTGCTGCACATGCCAGACTATTTCACGCATGAGCATCAGGTGCCCGAGGTGCGGGTGGCCGCTCGGCATAAACCCGGTTAAAAGATGAAACGGTGTGTGGTTCCGGATCGCACGGGCGATCGGGAGGTAATCACGTTGTCCGACCACGATGCCCCGGCGCATGAAGTACGGGATCTCGGGAAGTTCCTTAAGCACCGGTGCAATCGGGTCGATGCCGAACTCGGCAAACGTTTTCTCGACATCGAGAGAGGGTGTACTTGACCAGGGATTGATCTGCGGTTCTGTCATGATGTAAACGCTCTACCGTTATAACTTGATCCGCGCGAATTCGACGAACTGTATACCGGTAGTATGTACACAGCCAAACAACATCTTCTTTTTGACACTGTGCGCCATTCTGACCGAGCGGGAGATGACACTCATGGGCATGACTGCCTCTTTTTCAATTGCGTGTACCAGAAGATCGGAGTGCACGTTCTTGCCGCAGTACACCCGGAAGTGGTGGCCGAACTTATAGCCGGTCCGGGGAATGAAATCGTGCCGGCGCAGTTCGGTATAGACTTTGTCCTTACTACTAAGTTCCGGGTCGGAGTCCGAGGCAAACGCAAAATACTCTTTGGGGGTGATTTGGGTGCCATCCTTTTTTACATGGAGGATGCCGGCATCCATGAGGTAGAGGAGTTCAAAGGGCGAGATCATGAGCCGTTCGTCGTCGAGACGTTTCCCAAACCCTGCCTTTTCGAGATCGGACTGCGGCGGCACCCGGACCATGGCGGATTTCCCTACAAGGATCGTTTCTTTTGGGGCGATCGCAGGCTGTGGTACACCGGCATCCACCAGTTTCTGGAGCTTGATCTCGTAGTAGGTGAGTTCATCCTCATCATCAACGACGGCAAGGACATATTGCTTGCGCATATTCCTTGAAGTGACCACTTCTTCGATCAGTTTTGTAAAGCGGATCGGATCACGCTCCGAAAGGACCCGGACAAGGTAGAGTGACTCCCCCGTGCCCGGTTTTTCGCCGCGCCGGAAGACCCGGTAATCGTGGGGCCCGTTCTGGACAACATACCCTCGCTCGCGCAGGTCGCGGTAGACAAGGAAACTGCGCAGGAAATTGCGCTGATCGGCACATTCGGCAAGCAACGTATCGAACGTATAGCCCGGGATCTCGATCTTCTGGCGGTGGAGCAGGTACAGGGCTTCCTGCGGCGCAAGCCGTATCCCCTCCCCTTCAGGACGTCCGTATCCACTCTGGTCGTAGAGCGTCCTCCCGTCCCTCCCGGTCAGCACCGAAGTGCCGTCAAATATCGCTTTCGTGCAGAAACTATTGGGAGTACACTATAATAAGGGCGTGGGAGGATCACAGGCCGCGCGAACCGACTCACGGAGAAGAGATTGCCCGGGTAAAATTCCGGGCTGGGACTCGGTGATTCAAAGAGATTGCGATTGCCCGGAACAATAAATATATGGCCCAAAAAATCCAACATTACCTGCCATATTGTATTCTATACGTATGACATTCATGCACGTCCCCCGGACCGTTACCCTCCCGGGAAGAAGAAAGTGTTACAATAGAGATACACTGGTCTCCCGTTTAGGGATCATATTTTGATAATTTTTTTATGCCGCAAGTTCGCGGACTTTTCTGATATTGCCCCAGTCGTCCCGCCGTTCGTCCACGGGTGTTTCGCAGATAAGCGGAAGGCGTGCAAAGACCGGGTTATGGAAGATGCGCCGGAACCCGTCCTCTCCGATGAACCCCATGCCGATATGTTCGTGCCGGTCAAGGCCGCTTCCAAGATCCCCCTTGGTATCGTTAACATGGATCACCTTTAACCGATCAATGCCAACTGTCTCATCCAGCTGTGCAAGGGTAGCGGCGAGGCCATCTTCGGTCCGCAGCTCATAACCTGCGGCAAACGCGTGGCAGGTATCAAAGCAGATGCCGATCTGGTTGGGTTTTTCGATCCCTTCGATGATTGCGTGGATATGCTCGAAACTACTGCCCACGCTGTTTTTCTCCCCTGCGGTATTTTCAAGGAGCAGCATCACGTCATTATCGGACGCTGCGAGTGCCATGTTCACTGCTTTTATCACCCGGGCTCTGCCACCCGCGATCCCATCGCCGAGATGGTGGCCGAGGTGGGTAACAAGGTAGGGGATGCCAAGCCGCCCGCACCGGTCGAGCTCTGCCCCGATAGTCTGGACAGACTTGTCCCAGACCTCGGGTTTGGGCGAGGCAAGGTTGGGGAGGTAGGGCATGTGATCGACCGGGAGAAGACCGGTCGTTTTTATTTTCTGCCGGAAAAGGGTGCAGTCGTCATCGGCCAACGGCTTGTACCCCCAGCCCCGGGGGTTACGGGTAAACATCTGGAAGACATCACAGCCGGCGTCCTTTGCCCGGTCGACCGCAAGATCGAGCAAACCAGCGATCGAGACATGGACACCGACTTTTACCTGTGCCATGAGTGGCCACACTCCGGGAGGGGAATCATTCTTGTATCAGATCACCATTGCGGCGTTCGGGTACATGGAGGTTGTGATCGATCCCGTAAACAAGAGATTTTTTTAAGAGGTATGTTAGTCCCTGCGGCGCTGAACTGCAATGACGGCAATACTAAGGCCGAGAACGCAAAGCCCGGCAAAAGGCAGGGAGGATTTTGGCGTAGTTGTGACTGCTGCCGATCCGGATAAGGACGATGGCGTCGATGCCGGGGAGGCGGCCGATTCGTCAGTTATATGGGTGGCAGTCACGCTGGTGCCAATCGGGGGAACCACATGGACGATATAATCGGAGACCGGCTGGATCCCACCGATAAGACCGGCGTAACCGGGGCACGACTCCGATAAGGCCTCACCTTTCATAAAAGTGACATTAACGCTTGAGGCATCATTCCTGCCATTGAAAAAGAGCGACTCCCCCGAGACAAGAGTCTTTTGTGCGACGGTCATTGTGCCGCTGGTGATCGTCACATTCGAACCTGTGGCCGTGCAGGTCGTCCCGGTGCATGCTGAACAGTCCGGGGTCGTGGTGGCAGTAATGGCATAGTCTCCGATGAGCGCGGTCGGGAGGCTCCCGATATCGCCGACTTCATCGATCGCATAATCTGCACTGGCACCGGAACCGTACAGTTTTGCAAGCGCGATCCAGGTTCCGCCGGTCCCGCCAAGGCTCACCGCGACGACCTGATCAGCTTTGGCAAACACCGGGAGCGCCGCTGCGTCCGGGACGGTGCCGGTGAGCGTTGAGGTGTTCAGCGGCGTCCATGAACAGACCGGGGCAGATATGCCTGATCCGTAATCGCAGCCGTACTGCTCAGGATCTGAAATGGTCAGGGTGTTATTCGCAAGTGAGACATCTGCCACTGTTCCTTTGACAGTAACCTGGAGGACAACCGCACTGCCCGGGATCACACAGGTTGCAACGAAGAGCAGGGCTGCACACAGAGTTAAACACAGGACGTTTTTCATGGTTCACGCATCCGATCTAGATATCGTCATGGCTTCATCAACCCGGCATCATAAAAATCCTGCACATTCGAGTATACCGGGACAGAGGGTTCCTGCACCTTGAAGAGGGAAGAGGGCCAATTTACGGGTATGCAGGTTACCTTCCTTGGAACAAACGGCTGGTACGATTCCACCACGGGAAACACGGTCTCGGCGCTGATCTCTGCACGGAACTACGATATTATTCTCGACGCGGGAAACGGCATCGCCAAGGCCGACCGGTACATCTCGCAGGACAAGCCGGTCTTTCTTTTTCTCAGCCATTTCCACCTCGACCACACCGAAGGGCTTCACACTTTGGTGAAGTTCCGGTTCAGGAAGGGCCTGACCATTTGCGGACAGGTCGGCACCACAGCGGATCTTGCAGGACTTGTCCGCGAGCCCTACACTGTGCCACTTGAACACGTCCCCTTCGCGGTGACCGTGACCGAACTTGCGGACGGCCCCCATGAACTCCCCTTTAAGGTCACATGCCTGCCGCTCGTCCACCCAGTTCCCTGCCGGGGCTTCCGGTTCGAGCTTGATGGGAAGGTGATCACCTACTGCACGGATACAGGAGTCTGCGACAATGCGATCACGCTCGCACGCGGCGCAGATCTTCTTATCACCGAGTGCGGGTTGAAACCCGGGCAGAAAAGCCCCGGCTGGCCGCACCTCAACCCGGAGGACGCGATCCACATCGCAAAAACGGCAAAGGCAAAGCGCCTCGCGCTGATGCATTTCGGGGCGGAGGTGTACAAGACCATTGAGGAACGCCGGGCCTTAAAAACACAGTTTGAGGCGGAGTGCCCGGGGCTCGTAGTATCGGAGGACGGGATGACAGTGGAGGTGTAAGGTATTTATTAAACATGCCTTTGCAGAAAACCCCATCTCAACTATCTGAGACACCATCGCATCACCGGAGATACCACAGCGGCGGAGGTGAAAGCCGGAGCCCCCAAAAGCGATAGACTCAAAAGTGATGGTGCCGCCGCCCCGAAGGAGCGCCCCCGCCACGGATCAGTAACAGATTTTCGAACCAATGAAAAATAGGAAGCAGGGACGGATCAGAATCCCTTGCCTCCCAAATCCCGTTCATTGCGTACGCGTTGCCTCATTCCTGACCAATACTAATACCTGTTCCACATTTGGGGGACCGGCCTCCCAAGCATCAGGGTGGCACCCCCCCCATTTTGTACAGAAGAGGGGGGGTAGGTTCGATCCAAAAGGCCTTTGGGGGGTACCCCCTCCTTGTGGTGTGGGAGGGGGTACTACCCCCCATCCTGAAAATTTCGAGTGGTGCGGTTACCGCATGAACTCCTCGGGAAACGATGGCCGGCCAAGTGAAGTCGAGAGGAGGTACCCCCACCCCTTTGACTGATGGAGGGGGGTGGCTCCTGAGTTTAAGGGTAGGAGATGTGGGGGTCTCCCCGTTTTGATGGGGGGATATCCCCCTGTCCCCCGGGTCGGCAGGGGCAGGACCACCCCGGACTCCTGCCAATCTCTGGCTGATGCGGGAGATCTTGGCGATGCAGAGAACCGACAAATCCCAGGTGAACCAGCCGGAATGCCACAATGACCGGAATAAATACCTGTTTTACTAGCGAAAATTTCATCAGATCGGCCGGGGATTATCAGCTATTATGCGTGCCGGTCTTCTGTTTCCCATAGGTATTCTGGTGTGCGTACTGGCATCAGTACTTGCCGCGGGATGTATCCAGATACCGGGCTTCCACTGGATAGGGTCATCACCGGACCCGGTGGTCGGCCAGTGGGTAGGGGGTGAGCCGCCCCAGACCGATTTCCACATGATCTTCTTTGAGAACCAGACCTACTATTATTCCACGTATTACCTTGAACGCGGGGAGCAGGTCGAACAGGGGAACTGGACAAAGACCGAACCGGGACAATATGTCGCAGATTCCAGGACAGGAAATACCACGCTCTGGATCTATGATTCCTCGGATGATTCGCTGCACATCAACGGTATGCCGCTCTTCCGGTACACCCGGTACAAAGGATAGCGATCTTCTCTGTGTCCGGCACTTTTTTAATTCTTTCAAAGACTGCCGGCACTCTACTAAAACACGTTTCTGTGCGCCCGCTTGATTTTTATAATAAATACATGGAACACGAATTCCATGATACAAAACCTGCCGATGTGAATAATAAACAAATGGTACGATCTGACGTCCCCAGTAGAATAATACTGCCGGAGAGAACATTTATACTATCACTCTCGAACGCTGGTACATGCGAAACTCCCGGGCCGGAAAAATCCTGATGGGACACGCGTGAGGCGGTCATCTCATGGCTACCGAATCGATCGGATCCCTGATCAAAAAACAGGCGAAACCTGCGGCACTGATCTTTTTCCTGCTTACGCTTTGCTTGGGTATTGTTTACCCTCTTGTTGTCACCGGTATCGCACAGGTCGTCTTCCCGGTCCAGGCAAACGGGGATCTTATTATCCATAACGGCACGGTGGCCGGATCATCGCAGATCGGACAACCGTTCTCATCGCCGCAGTATTTCTGGGGTCGTCTGTCCGCGACATCACCAGTGCCGTACAATGCCGGTGCATCTTCAGGATCCAATCTCGGGCCGAATAACCCCGCGCTCGTGCAGCAGGTCAAATTCCGGGTGGATGCCCTCCACGCGGCTGATCCCGGCAACACGCAGGAGATCCCGGTCGATCTCGTCACTGCCTCCGGCAGCGGCCTTGACCCGGACATCTCGGTGGCCGCCGCATACTACCAGGTACCCCGCGTCGCCCGGGAACGCAACCTGACGGAATCCGACGTTTCCGCACTCGTCGCAGCGCAGATCGAGCCCCGCCAGTTCGGGATTTTCGGGGAGCCCCGGGTAAACGTCCTCTCCTTAAACCTCGCGCTCGATGACATGAGTGCCCACAGGATCTCCGTGCCGCAATCCACCGGATCAAACGCCTATTCCCTTAACGGTCCCCCCGATCAGGTCTTTGGCATGAGGATGGCAGACTGGATCCAAGTTCTCCTCTTCATCGGCCTTGTTGCACTCCTTTGCGTACCGCTGGGTTCGTGGATGGCAAAGGTCTTTACCGGCAAGCCGAACTTCTTCTCCCCGGTTTTCGACCGGATCGAACAGAAGATCCTTGCCATAAGCGGCGTCGACTCCGGGGAGGAGATGGACTGGAAGCAGTTTGCGGTAGCAGTCATGGTCTTTACCATCCCCTGCATCGCGGTCGTCTTTTTCCTCGAACTCCTCCAGCAGCACCTGCCCCTTAACCCGGCCGGCCTTGGTGCCGTCCCCTGGGACCTCTCGCTTAACACGGCAGTAAGTTTTGCAACAAACACCAACTGGCAGGCCTATGTCCCCGAAGTCACCATGAGTTACTTCACCCAGATGGTGGGCCTGGCCGTCCAGAATTTCCTCTCGGCCGCGGTCGCTCTTGCGGTTCTTGTCGCGCTCATTTACGCGTTCACCCGAAAATCCGGGACAACGATCGGAAACTTCTGGTCGCTTCTTGTGAAAAGCACCCTGATCCTGATTCCCATCTGCCTGGTGCTCTCGCTTGTATTTGTATCTCAGGGAATGCCCCAGACATTCTCCGGGGCAGTCACGGTCCCGCTCCTTGACCCGGTAAAAGACAGTACCGGCGCTCTTGTCACAAATCAGACGATCCCGCTTGGGCCCGTCGCCTCGCAGGTCGCCATCAAGCACCTCGGCACAAACGGCGGCGGATTCTATAATGCCAACTCGGCGCATCCCTTAGAAAATCCGACACCGTTCTCGAACTTTGTCGAGACATTTGCGATCATCATCATCCCGGCTGCACTCTGTCTCATGTTCGGGGGCATGATTGGGTCGCGCCGGAAGGGTGTGGCCCTCATCCTTGCGATGAGCCTGATCTTTTTGCCGCTCCTTGGCCTTGCCATCTGGTCAGAAGAGGCTGGCAACCCGGTCCTTGCACCGCTTGGAATCGACCAGACCCCCTCGCACCTGCAATCAGGTGGCAACATGGAAGGAAAGGAGGTCAGGTTCGGGATCGTCCCCTCCGCCCTCTTTGCGGTCGTAACAACGGTCACCTCATGCGGTGCGGTCAATGCGATGCATGATTCCTTCATGCCGCTTGCCGGGGGTGTGATGCTCTTTGACATGCAGCTTGGCGAGGTGGTCTTTGGCGGCGTCGGCTCGGGCCTCTACGGCATGCTCGTCTTTGCCATCATCGCCATGTTTATTGCCGGCCTCATGGTCGGGCGGACACCGGAACTCTACGGCAAGAAGATCGAGCAGTACGAGATGAAGATGGCGACGATCATCATCCTTATTCCTATCATCCTCATCCTTGCATTCACATCTCTTGCCGTGCTTACGACCGCAGGTCAGTCAGGCGTTTTCAACCCGGGACCGCATGGATTCTCCGAGATCCTGTACGCCTACACCTCCGCTGCCCAGAACAATGGCAGCGCCTTTGCCGGGCTATCAGCTGACAGCCTGTTCTATAATATCACGACAGCGATTGCAATGCTTATCGGACGCTATGCGGTTATCGTCCTGACCTTGGCGCTCGCAGGGTCGCTCGTTGCAAAAAAGATCGTTCCTTCCGGTGAAGGAACACTCTCTGATCACCGGCCGCTGTTTATCCTATGGCTGGTTTTTGTCATCATCGTTATCGGGGCGCTCAGTTTCCTCCCGGCGCTCTCGCTTGGTCCCATCGCGGAATACATGGGCATGGCTGCAGGGGGGTTGATCCATGTCTGATGTGGAAAACTCCCGCAAGGGTATCCCGGCCATTCCGGGGCTCTACAAGCGTGCGGTAGTGGATGCACTCATCAAACTCGATCCGCGGACGCTTATCCATAACCCGGTCATGTTTACCGTCGAAGTCGGCAGCGCGATAACGACCCTGCTGTATCTCCAGGCGCTCGTCGGCGCCGGGGAGGCACCGGCCGGGTTTATCGGTGCCATCTCCGCGTGGCTCTGGTTCACCGTACTCTTTGCAAACTTTGCAGAGGCGCTGGCGGAAGGCCGGGGGAAGGCGCAGGCCGAATCCCTCCGGAAGATGCGGCAGGACACGATCGCAAAACGTCTTCGCGACCGGTACAAGATTACAAAGGGCAGCGAGCCACAGGACACTGACTTCGAGCAGGTGTCATCATCAGTGCTGCACAAGTCCGACCTGTTCTACGTAAAGGCCGGCGACACGATCCCCGTCGACGGCGAAATACTCGAAGGCATCGCATCGGTCAATGAGAGCGCCATCACCGGCGAGAGCGCCCCGGTCATTCGTGAATCCGGCGGGGACCGGAGTGCAGTCACCGGTGGAACAGTCATCCTTTCCGACTGGTTGATCGTCTGTGTGAGTGCAAACCCCGGGGAAGGGTTCCTCGACCGCATGATCTGTCTCATCGAGGGCGCCAAGCGCCAGAAGACACCCAACGAGATCGCACTCAATATCTTGCTGCTCGGCCTGACCTCCATCTTCATCGTGGTGGCAGCGACCCTCTCTGCGTTCTCCGCGTACAGCGTCCAGTCCGCCGGGGCCGGGACAACGGTCAGCATAACGGTGCTCGTTGCGCTCTTTGTCTGTCTCGCGCCAACGACCATCGGTGGGCTCCTCTCTGCGATCGGCATTGCTGGCATGGATCGGCTGATCCAGAGGAACGTGATCACGACATCGGGCCGTGCGATCGAGGCTGCCGGGGACGTGGACGTCCTTCTGCTCGACAAGACCGGCACGATCACACTCGGGAACCGGCAGGCGGTCGAATTTATCCCGGTGGACGGGACGACGATCGAGGAACTTGCGGGGATCGCACAACTGGCATCGCTCGCTGATGAAACCCCCGAAGGCCGCAGCATTGTCGTTCTCGCAAAAGAGAAGTACAGTCTCCGCGGCCGGACGGTCGGCGCATCAGGGCCTGAAGCAGGGATGCAGTTTGTCCCGTTTTCCAGCCAGACCCGGATGAGCGGTGTCGACCAAGGGGAACTCCATATTCGGAAAGGCGCAGCAGATGCCATTTTCCGGTACATTGAAAGCAGCGGGAACGCCGTATCGGATGAACTCAGGCAGGCCGTCGCTACCATCTCGCAGGCCGGAGGAACTCCGCTTGTTGTCGCACAGAACGGGAAGGCTCTCGGCGTCATCCACTTAAAAGATATCGTCAAAGGCGGAATCAAGGACCGGTTTGTCCAGCTCAGAAAAATGGGCATCAAGACCGTCATGATCACCGGGGATAACCGACTCACCGCTGCAACGATTGCCGCAGAAGCCGGTGTCGATGATTTCCTTGCCGAGGCAACGCCCGAGAGCAAACTCAAACTCATCCGGGAGTACCAGGCCGGTGGGCGGATGGTGGCGATGACCGGCGACGGGACCAACGATGCCCCGGCGCTTGCGCAGGCAGATGTTGCGGTCGCCATGAATACCGGTACCCAGCCGGCCCGTGAAGCGGCGAACATGATCGATCTCGATTCCAACCCGACAAAGCTCATCGAGATCGTGGAGATCGGAAAACAGCTCCTCATGACCCGGGGGGCGCTGACCACGTTCTCCATCGCAAACGATATCGCCAAGTATTTTGCCATTATCCCGGTCGCATTTGCCTCCACGTACCCGTCGCTTGCCGCGCTCAATATCCTCGGCCTCCACAACGGGATCCTTGCCGCGGTGATCTTCAACGCGCTTATTATTGTCGCGCTCATCCCGCTTGCCCTGCGGGGAGTAAAATACCGTGCGATGTCGGCAGAAGAGGCATTGAGAACCAACATCCTGATCTACGGAGCCGGCGGGCTTATTGCCCCCTTCATCGGAATAAAGATCATCGATATGTTACTTATCTTCCTTGGAGTGTGAACCTGACCTATGCCGGTCTCCCCCAATAGTTGTCCGGACGAACGCCCTGATCCTGATGCACTTCTTGCACGTGTACAAAAAGAAGAGCTGCAGAAGAAGAGAGGCAAACTCAAGATTTTTCTGGGATATATCGCGGGAGTCGGGAAGACCTACGAGATGCTCATGGCAGCGCATCTCAGAAAAGACGAGGGGATCGATGTCAGGATCGGGTACGTCGAGCACCACGGGAGGCGAGAGACCGAGGCACTCATGGAGGGACTCCTTGCCATTCCCATCCGGCAGATCGAGTACCATGGCGTAAAACTTCCAGAGATGGATCTCGATGCAATCCTTGCCGCGCATCCGCAGCTTGTGCTTGTCGACGAACTCGCACACACAAACGCCCCCGGTTCCCGGCACCCGAAACGGTACCAGGACGTAGAAGAACTGCTCGCGGCGGGAATCGACGTTTATACTACGCTCAACGTCCAGCACATCGAGAGCCTCAACGATGTAGTGGCCCGGATCACCGGCGTCATCATGAAAGAGAAGATCCCTGACCGGGTGATAGACGAGGCCTCCGAGATCGAGGTTGTCGATCTGGCGCCGCCCGAACTTCTCCAGCGCCTCCGCGAGGGAAAAGTGTACGTACCTGACATGGCAGCCCGGGCGGTCGAGCAGTTCTTTAATGAAGGCAATATCTATGCCCTCCGCGAACTCGCACTGCGCCGGGCCGCAGAGCGCGTCGACAACCAGATGCTTGCATATATGCAGACACGCTCGATTCCCGGCCCTTGGCCGGTCGGCGAATACCTGCTGGTCTGCATCGGTCCGGGCCCGCTTGCGGAGCGGCTGATACGGTCAGGCCGGCGGCAGGCCGACCGGATCAATGCACGCTGGTGTGCAATCTATGTCGAAACGCCTACATATCACCGGCTCTCGCAGAAAGCAAAAGAGCAGGTCGACCGCTCGCTCCAGCTTGCAGAAAAACTGGGCGCAACAACCGCAAGTTTGTTCGGGATTAACGTGGCAAACACAGTTCTTGATTACGCACGGCAGCACAACGTGACCCGGATCATTATAGGGAAAACCCTGCGCCCCCGGTGGCAGGAATTCGTCTTTGGCTCGGTAGTCGACCAGCTCATCCATAACAGCGGGCTTATCGATGTGTACGTGATCAGTAGCGGTAAGGATCTGCCGGAAAAACCGGTAAACCTGGAACCCTTGCTACCCGCCACACCGCCACGGGATTACGTGGACAGCCTAGTTCTTGTCGTTGCGGTCACTATCCTGAGCTGGCTGATCCACCCCTTTATTTCCCCGGTCAACGTAGCGATGCTCTACCTGCTTGCCGTTGTCGTCATCGCATTCAAGCGGGGACTCAGGCCCGCCATTTTTACCTCGGTTATCGGCGTCCTTGCGTTCAATTTCTTCTTTGTGCCGCCTTACTTTACCTTCCGCATCTCCAACACAGAGTATCTCATCACCTTTATCGGCATGATAATTGTTGGTGCAGTAATAAGCCTGCTTGTCGCCCAGGCACGCAGGAATGCAGATGCAGCGCAGATCCGCGAGAAGGAGACAGGTACGCTCTATGCACTCTCGCAGGACCTTGCCGGTGCTGTGGACGCTGCTACAATTATGAACGCTGTTTCGCAGCACATACATGAAATCTTCCAGTGGGAGAGTGCATTTTTCCTTCCGGAAAACGGCCGTCTGGCGGTGCATGCGAAGAGCCCGGGGCTTATCCTTGATGCAGATGATGTTGCCGTAGCCACCTGGGCTTTTGCGCACGGCACCATTGCCGGATACGATACCGATACACTGCACGGGTCGAAGCTCCGGTTCATCCCCCTCCAGAGTTCACTGGGAGTACTTGGAATCATGGGCGTGCAACCGGCAGAAGCAGACGGTGTCATTGCATACGAGCAGTCCCGTATCCTGACCGCATTTGCCAACCAGGCCGCACTTGCCCTCGAACGCGTAAACCCCGGGAATGAAACGGGTAGTGTTCCCCCGGTCCCTCCCTGAACACTTGGGTGTTATCCGGGATTTTACAGGAGCACACCCCTGCACATCTCCGATCATCAGCCTTCTCCGAAGTACCTGCCCCGGAACCAAAAAAGCACAGAAATAGATTATTTCTTAAGTTTCTTCATCACCCACGCCATGTTCTCGCCCAGCACTTTCATGGTGGCAAGGCCCTCCTCATCCTTCTCCACATCCCCGGGGGCAAGCCCTATCCCGACATTCCAGTAATTCGAGCCCGGCACAACCATCTGGCTGATGAAGAAGAAATGGTTAATCGTATCGAACGTGTGGATCGCCCCGCCCCGGCGTGCCGCCACAACCGCCGCCCCGACCTTGCGCCGGAACATGTGGTCGTTTGCCATGGCAACAAAACCCGACCGGTCGATCAGTGCTTTCATTTCAGCGGTCACATCCGAGAAATACGTCGGCGAAGCAAGGATAATACCGTCAGCCCCGTCCATCTTTTCGATACACACGTTTGCGAAATCGTCAATCACACAGCGGCGGTCCTTCTTCTCCATGCATTTCATGCACGCGGTGCACCCGTGCATCTTCTTTCCGGCAAGCTGCACAAACTCGGTCTTGATCCCTTTTTTTTCGAGTTCCTTAAACAAGATCTGCACGAGCATCGCGGTATTCCCGTCCTTGCGTGCGCTTCCGTTGAATGCAATGACTTTCATGGTCTTTTACTCCCGTAATAATTCCCTATGGCACCGCCACGTACATAATAGTGTCAGTAGGCCGGAAGATACCGTAAAGAAGGGCACATCATGTCTGGCAGGACAGCAGGGAAGGGGAGCGCAAGGGGTTTTTCGTTTTCTGTCGGTTGCCGGGGAATCATCTTATGAGCCTACGCGCCAAATAGTCGTGCGATATGAACGCAAGGTTGCAGTTTTCCGATCTCTCACTCTCAAAAGAGATCTCGAAAGCCATAGAAAATATGGGCTTTGAAGAGCCCACTCCCATCCAGGCACTCGCCATCCCCCTTATTCAGGCCGGCCGTGACGTGACCGCACAGGCACAGACCGGCACCGGCAAGACATCAGCGTTTGGCATCCCCATCATCGAAAGCATCGACGCATCGCAGCGGGTCGTGCAGGCCATCGTCCTGTGCCCGACCCGGGAACTCGCCATCCAGATCGCCGAGGAATTCTCCCACCTCCTCGCTTACCTCCCAAAAATTTCCGTCCTCCCGGTCTATGGCGGCCAGCCCATCGAACGCCAGCTCCGGGCCCTTGCCCACGGTGTCCATATCGTGATCGGCACTCCCGGGCGCGTGATGGACCATCTCAAGCGCCGCACCCTCTCACTTGACAATGTCTCAATAGCGGTCCTCGACGAAGGCGACCAGATGCTCGACATGGGTTTCCGGGACGACATTGAGCGCATCTTAAAACGCGTACCCCAGAAGAGGCAGACGCTCCTCTTCTCCGCGACGATGCCCCAGCCCATTCTTGAAATTTCAAAGCGGTTCCAGAACAAGCCCGAGTATGTCCGGGTCGAGTACCAGGAACTTACCGTTCCCGCCACAGAGCAATCCTATATCGAAGTACGGGACCGGGACAAGCTCGACTCCCTCTGCCGGGTGATCGATGTCGTCGACCCGCATCTTGCGATCATCTTCTGCAACACAAAGAGAGGTGCAGAAGATCTCGCCGGCCGTGTCCGGGCACGGGGCTACCGCGCCGAGGAACTCCACGGTGACATGAAACAGTCCCAGCGCGACCGGGTTATGGGCGGATTCCGGAAAGGCTCCATCGACATCCTGATCGCAACTGACGTAGCGGCACGCGGGATAGATGTCGAAGATGTGGACATTGTGATCAACTACGATGTCCCGCAGGACGTCGAGTACTACGTCCACCGGATCGGCCGGACAGGACGGGCAGGGAAAAGCGGCCGGGCGATCACCTTTGTCACGCCCCGGGACTTTACCAAGCTCCGCGAGATCCAGAAATACATAAAAGTCCAGATCCCAAGGAAACCTCTCCCGACCGCCAATGATGTTGTCGAGTCAAAGACAAAAACGATCCTCGAAGAGGTGCGCGAGATCGTCCAGAAGGGCGGCATCGAACCGTACGCCCGGATGGTCGAACAGGAGAGCGAGGGGGAACTTACGACACTTGAGATCGCCGCCGCGCTCCTGAAATTGCGCATGGAGCCGGATGCAGAAGCAAAGAAGGAACGCGCGCCCATGGCAGATTTCGGCGATACCGGGGCAGAGGCCGGCATGGTAAGGTTCTTCTTGGGCCTTGGCCGCGACCACAATGTCGCTCCAAAGGATATCGTGGGCGCAATCGCAAATGAGACCGGTATCCCCGGCAAATCCATCGGGGCGATCCGGATCCTCGATACCTACTCCTTTGTCGAAGTCCCGCGTGACTGCGCCGAAGAGGTCTACACGATCATGAAGGAACGCACGATCCGGGGTCAGCCCACCGGAATTGAGCCGGCTCAGGGCAGGCGGGAATAAACCTGCCTTTTTAGGAAATACAAATAAAAAACCCATTTATCAGCCCGAAAAGATCGCATATCATGAGCAGTCACCTCATCCTGCCGGCCCGCGAGCAGCGGCACGCTCTTTCTCATGCTGTTTTACCTTGAGAACACAAAAAGCCTGCCAAAGGGATATTGTCGGACTGCTTCTTGCCGTCTCTGCACTTTCCCTCATGGTCGTCGTGATTATTGCCAACACGATTCAGCAACCGGTACGGTCCCCGTATCACACACAATCCTAAATATCTCGCGGGTCGAAACCTCCTGTATGAATATGAAATTTGTCTTTGGCGGCATCGCTTTCCTGATGTTTCTGCTCCTTGTCGCCGGCTGCACGCAGCCCGCAGCCCAGCAGGCAACTCCGACCCAGACGGCTGCACCGACTACAGAAGTACCGGTAACCACGGAAACAGCCACGGCTGCACCGACTACCCTTGCATCCACCACACCCGGCCCGACTGATACACTGCCAAGTGCTCAGGCAGTCGATGTCCAAGTTGCGAGCAACGGGCAGTCGATCAATCCGCAGGTGATCCTTACCTTCCGGGGCGGCAAGGGTATGAATGTAATCCCTGAAATCGATATTACTCTCACACGATCCGATGGCACGGTGGAAAGCGACAAGATGGTACAGCCACTCTATGTCGGTAAAACCGTCAGCCTCGCAGGATCGACCGGCAACAAGGACCGGGCTGAGGTCTGGGTTTACACCACGCAGGGAGACAAGGTCAAGATCATCGACCAGTACGTTCCCTTCCGGTCCTACAACTAACCTTTTTTTGTGTACCTGATTATCCGGCAACACACCGTTTGAATTCCTTACCGGATCCTGTTTAACATATAGCCCCCGGGCTTTCCGGTCGAGGGTGAAAACAGGCAGATTTGAATCAGTGTCCGTTTTTTAGTGCCAGAGTCCCCAGTTTGATCTTGAATGGTTGTTTATCGCCGAGGTACAAATGATCACGACAACCATGACCGCCATGAAACAGGACCAAGATGATCCAAAAAAGAGCTGACCGGTCCTGAAGAAGGACCATTCCATGTTATTCCCCGAGTTTCTGGATGGCCAGGTCAAGCAGGTTCTCGTCCCCGATCAGGAAGAGCTGGTCACCCGACATGACCGTACTGTCATTGGCAGGAACAACGATCCCGCTTTCACCGCGCCGGAACGCAATGACTGCAACACCTGACGGCAGACCAAGCGCTGTAACCGTCGTTTGTTTTCCGGGGAGATTGTGACGCTCCGGATCGCTCCGCCATTCTCGTAGAGCATGGTAAGGAGCGCCCCTGCATCATCGGGAGCAAAGTTCGGGGCGATCATTTTCTTCGCTGCATCAATCGTCTTGCTGATATCGTCTTTTGTGGGAAGTTCCTTTGAGACCCGGTTGTATACGTCCTGTACTGCAACCTGCGCCTTTGCGGCGACCGGCTCGAAAGTCTGGGAGATCCGGCCCCGTATTCCCTCGATCCCAGCTGTCACCTGCCCGGCAGCTGCATGGGCGGTCTCCCGAACCTGATCGGAGAGCGGCAACGCCTTTTTCACGCTGACAGCGGTGCCTTCTTTAACGCCAAGCGCTTCGATATCTTCAGTAGAGAGCCGGATCGTGTCCTTGCCGACCGTCGAGTCGCTGAATGCCGCAACAGTGATCCAGCGGTCTTTTCCGGTCGATCCCACGTCAAGGTCTTCGCGTTCATCAACCCCGATTTTTTTAAGGGTGGCCGCATTCATGCGTGCGCGTCCCTGGCTGGGAAACGCACGTTTCTGGACGGTAAGTGTAAGATCTTCCATTATATCACAGGATCAACCCCTGCCGCTATAAGGTTTCCGGGGGGATAGACGGCGTATACCCAAAAATTCACGCATATTAAACGCGAAAATAGATGAGGCCCGCTCTATTTGGGTTGTCTCCCTGGCACTCCGCCATTCCCTTATAGAATACCCTACCCAGGGTGTGAGAATAAACGCTTACCCGTCTTCACGATCCCAACCGGTTTTTCAGAGCTCATGCGTCCGCAAGGTGAAGGGTTTGCCACGTGACTGCCCGTTCGTCTACGGCCTTTTTTATCACCCGCTGTGTCCGGGTGAGCGTGGCGCTGCCGTGTTTCACATCCATGAACACGATCCGAATGCTGGAACCCTTCTCATCGGCAACTGCCGAAAGGCCATCGAAGATGATATAATCGACCGGCGACCCGATGAACCGGGCGTCGGCAGAAAGATATCCGAATGAGGGGAGCAGGGGTGCCATTTGTTCGGCGATCTTTCCTTTCAGGGTCGAACGGGATCGGTTCACCGAATCTTTCCGGATCTCCCCGGCAGCCTCAACTTTCCACCGCTCAAGTTCCGCCCGGTACCGTGCCTCAATCGCGGTGATCTGCGCTTTCACAAAAAACCAGCCGAGCGCAAACCCGATCACGAGTGCGATGACAACATAAACGAGAATCTCTTCAAACGCCATAAAGGATAGTGCGGCGCCAGCCTTTTATTCGGACGGTGTGCAGGGTGAAAATGATCGGTGTAATATTATCATACGTGGCATCAAAAAATTAACAACCTGCAGACCAGCTTGGTGCATACCGGTTCCGTCTTTGACCTTTACAGTGAAAGCCGGTTTGTATTTCCTGTTAAGACAACGGGGCCGGGTGCAAAAAAGCCACCGCATTTTACCTTTCGCCTCCCTCCGGCATGTCCCACGGGACGAAAAACCCGGAAGGCGTACAATAAATGAACCATTTTTTTTTGCCACATGCCGGTCCCTGTCGCCGCTGTTTAGGTGAGCCATGTGGGTGCGTGAACCACAATTCTTTTTTTCAAGCATGGTAGACTTAGGAAGGGATAGTTATGCAGAAACCTCAAGGCCGCAAATACCAGGTAGTCGAGGAGGCGGAGATCGACCTCGTCCTCAAGTGCAGGGACAGTCACGAATTTTACGAGCAGTACCTCAAAGTCTTCCCGAATACGAAGAAAGGTCTCGACAGTATCAGTAAGATCTGGAAACGCCGGAGCGAGTTCGCAAAGAAACGGCCGCAGGCCGTGCCGCAGGCAGAAACCGGCACGATAACCTCTCGCGAAATCCAGGCACTGATCGCCGAACAGACAAAGATCATGGGCGAGATGGCAGCGCTCACAAAGGAGAACCTTGAAGTGAGCCGGCAGATCCTTTCGGCACTTGCACACCAGAACAGGATCCTGACCGGGCATGAAGAAAAACCAAAAGAACATGTGCATTCTGCTCCGCCCCAAAAACCGCCGATCCAGAAGAAAGCCCCTGAAAAGCAGACCCCTATCATGGTCGGATCATAACGGCGTGCCACATTTTTTTATTTTAATAATCTCCCGCGCATATCTTTTTTTTATGATTATATCCCGGGTAAAAATCCAAAATTTTACCATTGTTTTAAGGAATTGCG
>NZ_PMZU01000050.1:364-5740 GCF_003170075.1 Methanoregula sp. | reverse complement strand
TATATTAACTGAATAATGTTATTTAGTCATTGTGATTTTCAGCCTCCAAATTGTAATTAAAGGCATTTAATTTAATCTTTTCAGCTTAACCCCTTATGAAAAAAATTAACATATATTGTGAATCAATATTTTTACATAAACATCCGACGTTGTTTTTAGGATTACATGGATCACGATCTACCGCCAGAACAAGCATTGGATAAAATGGGATTGTGTACCTTCTTTAGAAAAGGTCATTGTCCATCCATCATTGTGGAACAAAAGGGATTGAATTTATCAAAATTTTAATTTAAACTTCTTTGAAACATGTCCTGCCCTGTGTTGTTTACCAGGACTAGTGTTCCCAAACAGGATTTTTTATGTAATAATCGCTACGAAGAACATCACATATATTGATGAACGTAGTTAATTGATAGTTAGCGATTATGGTAAACGAAATTATAGATGGGTTTATTCAGGCGATCCAACTCATCGTATCCTTAAATCCCGAAGTGGTCGGGATAACGATTCTTACCCTCATTGTCTCGTTAACCTCCACATTTTTATCTGCCCTTATCTCCATTCCTGCCGGCGCTTACATCTACTGTCATGATTTTTTTGGAAAACGGCTGGTGATCAATATCATCCAGACCTTGTATGCCCTTCCGACCGTTCTTGCCGGACTTTTGTTGTTCCTGCTCCTCTCACATCAGGGACCGCTTGGTTTTCTCGATTTTCTTTTTACACCCCAGGGGATGATTCTTGCCCAGATGATTCTGGTCACACCACTTATTCTCGGTCTGACCATCACCGCCTTAAGCGGGATTGACAAGGATATGCGGCATTCCATACTATCCCTCGGGGCAACAAAATTCCAGGCTGTTGTTACCCTTATCCAGGAAGCCCGGTTTGCAATCCTTGCAGCAGTCATCCTGGGATTCGGTCGTGCCATCTCCGAAGTCGGAGCTGCCATGATCATCGGGGGAAACATCCGTGCATTTCCCGGTGACTTCCTCTCGGGAACGCGTGTCCTGACAACAGCCATCTCCCTCGAGACCTCGCAGGGCGATTTTTCGTTAGCGATTGCACTTGGATTGATCCTCCTTGGCGTGGCAGTGATCGTGAATGTTGGCCTGAATATGATCCAGTCGGGATCCCTGTGGAAAAATTCGTGGAACTCATAAAAAGGTGCACGGGATACCATGAGTACGAGCGCAATAGAGACACACACCCTCTTTAAGAACTATGATGGGCGGGATGTGATCCGGGACGTATCTTTCTCGATTCGATCCGGGGAGATCTTCGGGATTATCGGCCCAAGCGGTTCTGGCAAGAGCACGCTCCTGCGCCTTCTCGATCTTATTGAACAACCAACTGGGGGCAGGCTTACGATCTTTGGGACCGATGCCCTGGTCCCTGATGCGAAGTTCCCTCTCCGGCGGCGGATGGCGCTCCTTTCCCAGAAACCGGTTATCTTTAGCCGGTCGGTCTCTGATAATATTGCACTCGGTATGGAGTACCGCAGGAAGACAAAGCCCGAAATTTCCAAGGCCGTGACCGAGACCCTTGATGCGGTGGGGCTCGCTGGTTACGGCAAACGATCCGCACGCACACTCTCGGGGGGGGAGGGTCAGCGGATGGCGCTTGCCCGGGCTGTGGTAACCGAGCCGGAGATTCTCTTTCTCGATGAGCCGACCACAAATCTCGATCCGGTATCAGCAGAACGGATCGAGGAAATCATTATCCGGCTAAACCGCGAGAAGGGGATTACGGTCGTCATCTGCACGCATGACATGATCCAGGGGCAACGCCTGGCCCACCGGATCGGTGTCATCATGGACGGTGCTCTGCCCCAGGTGGGGACGACAAAAGAGATATTCCACCAGCCTACGACAACCAATATCGCCCGTTTTGTCGGTGTTAAAAATATGTATGCGGGCGTCATCACAGAAAACCATGACGGTGAAGCGATCATTGACGTTGCCGGAAAACCTATTGCCGCAGTCACTCCTTTTCTTCCACGAACAAAAGTCACTATCCTGTTCCGTGCAGAAGATGTGACACTCCACTTGGAGCAGAGCGTAAAAACCAGTGCCCGGAATGTGTTCCGTGGTATAATAAAAAATATGGTGCCCTCAGGGCCATTTGTCGATGTGATTGTTGATTGTGGTATTGACATCACAGCTCTTGTAACCATCCAGTCATCAGAAGATCTCGGGTTGACCCGGGGCATGAAATGCTGGGTGTCATTTAAGGCAACGGCCGTTCATGTGCTTGAGGAGCAGTGAACGGCGCGAACTGGCAGAATGCGCAATACAATTTTGTCTTGCGAAAAGACGGATTAACATGGCGGTAAAAATCGGCGGGTAATTTTTCTATCCGCCCGGATTTTCAGGACTAAAAAAAGATTTTAGTTCTTCGGCACCGGGCTGAACACGTTCTCGTAGATCATGTCGCTGCCAGTGTTTTTAAGCCGGGCCCGTTCCTGTTTTTCCTCAACATAGGCCATAAGCGGCAGTTCCATATTGACACCCGGGATATGACCGAACATCTTCTCAAGCTCGACCTGCTGGGCGTGCATGAATAATGCGTTCGGGATCTCCGACGGACAGACTTCCTCGCACTGGCCGCAGTTCACGCAGGAATCTGCGATGTGAGCATACCGAATCAGGTGGAACATAAAGCTGACCGGGAGTTCCCCGGGTGGGACGTAGACCGGGTTCTTCGTGGTGCAGTCGACACAGTAACAGATCGGGCACTGCTCGATGCACTGGTAGCACTTCATGCACCGGGACGTTTCGCTCATGATCTTCTTTAAGCGCTCCTTGCCGTCGCCAAGTCCTTCGAAGTCCTTCTTGCGCCACTTCTCGCCGAGCTTCATCATCGTGCCCTCGACTTTTCCCCGGATCTCGAGACCCTTCGGGTTTGCCGGTTCAGTCGCAAGGATACCCTTCTTTACGGCACCGTCAACAAGGGCTGCACCCTTCTCGGAGCAGACCTCGACAAAGGTTGCCTTGCCGGCTTTGGGCCCGATGACACCCCAGTTCCCGCAGGCGAGGTCGGCCTGACGGGGCACCTTCATCTTGCAGCGGCGGCAGTTGGCCCGGCGGCCGTAGCCTGCCTCTTCAAGTTCATCCATGGAGATACCCTTGTGTCCGCCTTCGTACTCGATGATGAACTGCCCTTTGTCGATCTCTTCCTTGTGGACCGTGTTCGGGTCGACCTCGAACTTGTTAGCAATCATCTTCCGTGCAGCGACCGGACTGACCGACCCCCCGCAGTTGACGCCGATCATGATAATCCGGTCAAGGTCGAGCTGCTTACGCTTGGCCAGTTCGTAGAATGCCATCGCGTCGCAGCCCTTGACGGTGACACCGATCTTTGTGTGGTGGGTGCCGCCAAGGTATTTCTTGATCAGTTTGGGCATCAGCAGGGTACCGCAGTGAAGCGAACCGGCGGTTTTTACAAGGTCTTTGGGGTCGGTGATGACGACCGGTTTTGCATCGTAGAGGTCAACGCCTTTTGTCACGGCAAGCACCGCGTCAACAGTCTTGGACTCAAGTGCATATTTCCAGAGTGAAGTGACAGCACCGCCAAGTTCCGCCTTCTTCTGGATCTCGGCGTCATTGGTCCAGGCATAGAGCATGTCGCCTTTCTTTACCATGTTCAGGCCTCCTTGACGATCTTCTCAACGGCAACGGCACAGTGCTTCAGCTCCGGCATCTTGGACAGCGGGTCGAGTGCTGTGTTGGTGAGGTTGTTCGCACCCTGGTCGAAGTGCATCGGCATGTAGAGAACTTTCGGGCCGACATCATCCGTCACACGTGCAATAGTGATCGTTTCACCACGGCGGCTGCGAACTTTGATCTTTTCGTGTTGCTTTATGCCGAGCTCTTTTGCATCCTGCGTGTTGATCTGGATATAGGACTCGGGTACCTCGTAGTGCAGCACCTCGCAGCGGTCCGTCTGGGTTCTTGTGTGGTAATGGAAGATACAACGTCCGGTCATGAGCGTGTAGGGATACTCTGCATCCGCCACTTCCGCAGGTGGGCGGTACTCGAGACCGAAGAAGGTTCCAAGGCCGTCAGGTGCCGAGAACCTCTCTTTGTGGAGGATCGGGGTTCCCGGGTGTTCGACCGTTGGGCAGGGCCAGTGAACGGACTCAGGCTTCTCCATCTTTTCATAGGTCGCCCCGAACATGGACGGGGTACATGCCCGCATGTCGTCCCAGACATCCTGTCCGGTCTTCCAGTCAAAGCCCTTAAGGCCCATTTTCTTTGCAAGCTCGCCAAAGATCATATAGTCGATCTTTGATTCGCCCGGGGCATCGACGGCTTTTCTGACGCGGTTGATGCGCCGCTCGCCGCTCGTGAACGTCCCGTCCTTCTCGGCAAAGCATGCGCCCGGCAGAATGACATCCGCGTACTGGCAGCTCTCGGTCCAGAAGATATCCTGTATGACACAGAAGTCGAGCTTCTCCAGCGATGCCTTCACATGGTTCGAATCGGGGTAGGAGACCACCGGGTTCAGGCCAAGGATATACATCGCCTTGATGGGATCCCCGCACTGGTTGATCTGCTCGGTTAAGGTCTGACCGTACCAGTCTGGCAGGCCTGTGACTCCCCATGCCTTCTCCATCTTTGCACGGTTTTCAGCTGATGAACAGGCCTGGTAACCGGAGTACACGTTCGGGTACGCGCCCATATCGCAGGCACCCTGCACGTTGTTCTGGCCGCGGAGCGGGTTCACACCCACACCCGGGCGTCCTATGTTGCCGCAGAGCATCGACAGGTTGGCCATCGAACGGACGTTATCGGTACCGGTGGTGAGCTCGGTGATACCGAGGCAGTAGATGATAACGGCGTTCTTTGCGGCTGCATATTTGAATGCAATCTCTTTTACCCGCTCTGTGGGGACACCGGTGATCTTCTCGACATCGGCATACTTCTCGACCATCTTTTTGAGGTCCTCAAAGCCCTTCGTGCGCTTCTCGATGAACTCCTTGTTCTGTTTGTTTTCCTTGATGATCCAGTACATCATAGAGTTGGCTAGCGCAATGTGCGTGGACGGGTTGAACCTTAACCAGTCATCCGCCAGCCGTGCCGTTGCGCTGTACCGCGGGTCAATGACAATGATCGGGATCCCCTTCTTCTTTGCCTGCATCACACGCCTGCCGGCCAGCGGGTGCGCTTCGACAACGTTCGAACCCCACAGGACGATCAGATCGGAGTTCAGGACATCTTCGAACGGGTTGGTGGCTGCACCTGACCCGAAGGACAGGGAGAGACCGGCAACAGACGGCCCATGGCAGATCCGGGCGCAGTTGTCGACATTGTTGGTCTTGAACGCGACCCGGGCCCACTTCTGCATCGCATAGCAGTCCTCGTTGACGGTACG
>NZ_PMZU01000050.1:0-341 GCF_003170075.1 Methanoregula sp. | reverse complement strand
TCCCAGCAGGTCGCACCCTTGGGACAGAGCTTGCCCTCGTTGATCGGGCTGCGCTTGTAGGGTTCAACCCCGACACATTTCCCATCCTGGACAACTAGGTTGAGCCCGCAGCCTACACCGCAGTACGGGCACGTGGTAGCCACGTATTTCAAATCTGTTTTTACATCACTCATTTAATTTCACCAAGTTAACTTAAATACATTAACACAGACTTTTCGAGATATTAAAAAATCTAGTGTAACTAATGACTTTTGTAAATGTATTATATAAGAATTTTGAAATTTGTCCGGATAATGATGAATATTGGTGGGTCATTGATGAGAAATGGTTATATAAAATAC
>NZ_PMZU01000070.1 GCF_003170075.1 Methanoregula sp. | reverse complement strand
GTCCGCTCAAGGTTTGACATTTTTGCCACATCGCGTCCCGCGATAGAGAGTTTTCCCGATGTGGGGACATCGAGGATCCCCAGCTGGTTCATCATGGTCGATTTACCGGAACCGGAAGGTCCCATAATGGCAATAAATTCGTTTTCCATGATGTCAAGGGAGACATGATTGAGGGCGGTAAAGTCTCCGCTCTCCAGATGATAGGTTTTTGTCACGTCCGCCAGCTGGATAAGTGGGGTATCGGTCATATCCGATCCCTCACTGCTGTTTTTTCAGTTTGAGTGAGATCCATTTCCGCTTTTTCCACAGGACAATGCCGGCTATAAGAATAATCACTCCCACTATGACCGGGTAGAACGAACTGATCCCACTGCCATTGCTGCCGGTGAAAAGCGACGTGGTGCTGCTGCTACTGCTGCCACCCGGGCCACCCATCCCGCCGGGTCCGCCACTCATCCCACCGGGGCCACTCATGGAACTGGAAGAACTCGAAGAAGTCTTGGTGCTGCTGCTCGTTGAACTGCTCGTCCCTGAACTCGTTGAGAGATCGTGTGCTTTTGTGAGAGAGTAATCGTTACCATCTGTGTCTTTCCAGCTGACCACCAGTGGAACTGAAGACAGATCGTTGCAGGTAAACGTTACATCAAAACTTCCGGAATCGTCAGATGCGATACTCCCGATGGCATATTCAGGATAGGTTCCTGCACCTTTTGCCGGTGATCCGACGGTCACAACCACTCCTTTTGCATCAGAGACCCCTGCATTGGTGATATCACCGGTAATTTCGTAGGTATTTCCTGATGATGAGAGTACAACGTTGTTGACAACCGGCACCGCAGCCGTTTTGTCCTGGCCGATGGTAATCGGCAGAACTACATCCGTGGTATGAGTGTTAGCACCGTTCTGGTAACTGATATGGAAGGTAAGGTTTGATGCCTGGTGAGGTATAATGCCGAAGGTCACTGCTGTAGAACTGCTAGCCTGTATAGAGGAGACGAGGTCCTTGGCCGGGTACGAATCAATACCTGTCCCCTCAGGGGTAATCACGACATTTTTTATATCCCCGTCCCGGGTATTCATGATAGTGAGCGTCACGTTTTGCTCAGCTTCAGGTGAAAAGGACGTGGGTTTATCCGTGATGGCGGCTTGAATATCGGTTGAGTCCACTTCGATCTTTATCGGGTAATGAATAGAGTTGCCGGTTTTTGTACCGGCACTGAACATTGCATAATATGTTCCGTCCGGTGGTTTTGCAGTGACGATTAGTGTATACGTGATCGTCGAACCGGCACCGACATAACTCATGGTGTCCCATGTACCGTCCGAATCAACGTTGAGTTTACTGCTCAGGATATCCGGATGGGAAATCCCGATGGCAGATGTACCTCCATTGGTCAGGGTCACTGTGATCGCTCCTGTATCGCCGGGGAAGAATACTTCAGGATCCATTGTCACATTTGAGACATAGACCATTGCCGCATTATCGACATCTGTTGTCGAGCTGCTCGATGTACTGCTGGTGGAACTGCTGCTGGTAGTACTGCTGGTTGTGCTGCCAGTACTGCTGTCAGCGTACGCAACTGATACCATCAGTAATATCAGAATAAAACTAAAAACTCCCAGTTTTATCTTCATGGTTTCTCCGTCTTTTGCGTGTATTGCTCTTCATACTTCGGGTAATATATTCACGTCATGACGGGTGGTGAATTATGTACAAAAACCGGGATACATTTAACCGGCTGGTTCATTATATCAGACTGCGCTGACACCTCCACCTTTTGCATATCCGGTTTAATGGTGCATCCAACCACGGTAGGTTGCCTGCAGAGTGATGTAATCTCGTCACCCAATTTGGAGAAAAATGCCAGTTCCCTCACGGGAGAACCACAAAGAAAAAATTGCCGGCTCCGGGAGTCTGGTATGGGGAACTCCGGCCTGGCGGGGATGTGATACCGGGAGCATAGAAACCAGGTCCTGCAACCCAGAAAACAAGATGAGGACCGGAACGTATCAGAATTCAAGCCCGGATTGTATCCTTTCAAAGAGACGCTGTCCATGCGAGCCGTTCCAGTACAGTTTTCTGCACCGGTCGCACCAGAGGAAGGCAAATCCACTCTTGTCCCGGGGTGCATACCCGGCAGACCGGATCTCATCTTCCCCTGCCTCCCGCAGCACCGTGTTGCAGAGCGAGCACCGGCTCATAAGGAGGCGTCGTTCGATTAACCCCAGATCGATGAGCTGCTGCACCTGCACGAGCACATCCCCTTCTGTTACCAGTACCGCCCGGTCGTTTCCTCTTCGGGCAAGCTCGTGGTCCCGTGTCAGCAGGATCCGGTGCTCATCCTGTGCAAGGGCAAGCAGCAGGTTGTCCTCCTGTGCATTCCCCGGGGAAAACCCGTTTGCGCTGAGTGTATCGTAGCCCATGAACCTGAGGTACCGGGTGAGCGTGCCAAGCATCCGGTCCGCGACAAACCGGGTCTCTGGAGAACCGCAATCAGGTGACATGGCGCACGATCTCGATGGTCTCACCACAGCTGGTGCACTGCCGGTTGTCAAGTCCTGTAATCCTGCTCGAAAATCCCCGCCTCTCGATGAGCAATGCATCGCAGGCCGGACAGTACGTGTTCTCATACGGGTGATGCGCGACGTTTCCGAGATACGGGAACCGGAGCCCGAGTTCTTTTGCCCGTGCACAGATCTTCTCAAGCAGGGCAATGGGTGTCGTCCCGCGATCTGTCATTTTGTAGTCCGGGTGGAACGCGGAGAAATGCATGGGCGTCTCGGGGCCCAGATGCTCGATCACCCAGCGGATCAGGTTCTCCTGCTCATCCATGCTGTCATTGAGGCCGGGGATGACAAGTGTCACGGTTTCGATATGCATGCCGAGCTCCCGGGCGAGCACCGCCGCGTCCAGCACCGGCTGAAGGTGCGCCTTACAGATCTTCCGGTAAAAATCCTCGGAAAACGATTTGATATCTACCCGGAACGCCGAAAGCATCGGTGCCAGCTCCCGCAGGGCTTCCTCCGTGATATAGCCGTTTGTCACGTAGCACGTCCCAAGTCCCTGTTCCCGGGCGAGCGTGCCCATATCAAGCGGGTACTCGTGCCAGATGGTCGGCTCGTTGTATGTCCATGAGGTGCTCGCACTCCCGCTTGAAAGGGCACGGGCCACCCCCTCTTTTGGGGAGATCGGGAAGAGGCGGGCGCTCGTGGAGTCTGCCTGTGAGATCTGCCAGTTCTGGCAGTGCTCGCACCGGAAGTTGCACCCGATACCGCCCAGCGAATACGAAAGGGTGCCGGGCAGGAAGTGGAAGAGCGGTTTTTTTTCGATGGGGTCGACCGCCTCGGCACTCACGAGGCCATACGAGGTGGCATACAGTGTCCCGCCTTCGTTCTGCCGTACCCCGCAGATACCATGCTTCCCGTCCGCAATCGTGCAGCGGTGATTGCACAACGAGCACTGCACCGCGTTATTCTCCTTTTTTGTGTACTGGTGCGCTTCGTGCATGTCCTGTCCCTCAGGAATGGATCCTTGTATTCGTTATTTTTCCGGCTCGTTCTTTCCCTCATCTTCCATCGCGTCGTCATCCACTTCAAGGACAAACGATCCCCGGTACCTGCAGCTCTTGCAGAGATACACCTGGCCGATATATCCCCCGGCAACCGGGAAGATATCTCGGCTCTTGCAGACCGGACAGCACAACATGGTCGGGACTCCTTTAAACAACTCTATATGAGCATCCTGCACAAAAACTAGTGCAATGAAGACGGTCGTTATCTCGCTTGGCGGCTCGATCCTGATCCCGGAACTCGATAATAACCGGATCAGGGACTATCTCCCCGTGCTTACGAGGATTGCCGCGAAACACCGGCTCTTCGTCGTGGTCGGGGGCGGAGGCGGGGCGCGGGACTATATCGGGATTGCCCGGAGCCTTGGCATCGATGAGGGCACCGCGGACGAAATCGGTATTCTCGTGACCCGGCTCAACGCGACGCTGTTAATTTCCGCGCTCGGCGAAGCGGCCTACCCGAAAGTCGCCGAGAGCCATTCCGAGGCCAAGAAATTTGCCGAGTCAAAAAAGATCGTGGTCATGGGCGGGATCACCCCGGGCCAGACAACGGACGCGGTTGCTGCGGTTCTTGCCGAACGGGTGCATGCGGACGTTTTTGTCAACGTGACCTCGGTCAATGGCATCTATGATAAGGACCCAAAAGAGTTCAAAGGTGCAAAATACTTCAAAACGCTCACGCCTTCGCAGCTGATCGGGATTGTCGGGAAGGGTGGCCTTGTGGCCGGATCGCACAATGTCCTTGATATCATCGCCGCCCGGGTGGTGGAGCGCAGCCACATCCCGCTCGTTGTGCTTGACGGCACGACGCCAAAGAACCTTTCCGACGCCCTTCTCACCGGTAAGTGTGATTGTTCTATCGTCAGCGAGACCAGGAAAAAGATTCTCCCGCTTTAAATTTTTTAAGGACCGGGCAAACGGCAGGTATTTTTAGCGTCCACAGACAATATTGTAAGGCACGGGGTAGTAGGGTAGCCTGGTCCATCCTAGAGCGTTTGGGACGCTTTGACGGCGGTTCGAATCCGCCCTACCCCAT
>NZ_PMZU01000029.1 GCF_003170075.1 Methanoregula sp. | reverse complement strand
CTGTGTTACACTAGGAAGCGCCCCGATATTTTTCCCCCTAATGGGAGATCTGACTTTATATTGGGCATGCGATACTTATTTGAGTGATTTTATACAAACAGTGAACCAATGGGAGAACATCTATGCCGATCGTAAAAAAAATTCTCAACATATTCAAGTCGGGAAGCCGTGAGGAGGAGGAAGCACGACTGCATGCCCAGCGGGAACGTTACGAAACTTTTCTCAAGGCACTCACCAGCGGTGATCTTGACACCCGCTGGAACGCCGTCCGTTCGGTCGGCGATCTCGGGGAACCATTCATCGAACCGCTCATTAACGGGCTCAAAGACGAGTTCTGGATCATCCGGCGGGGCTCTGCTGATACGCTGGGCAAGATCGGTGTTCCGGCTGTCCTACCGCTGATCGGCGCCCTTTCCGAACCGGGTGAGGATGTCCGGCAGGAGGCGATCCGGGCACTCCAGCTCATCGGTGAGCCCGCGGTCAGCCCGCTTATCCAGTCGCTCAAGCACACTCATCCGTTCATCCGCCGTGGGGCCGTGCAGGCTCTCGGGGTCATGGGAGAGGGCCGTGCGGTGACAAACCTCGTCGAATCTCTCAAGGATACCGACCCGTGGGTCCGCCATGAGGCAGCTGTCGCGCTGGGCAGGATCGGCGACCCGCGTGCAGTGGCCCCCTTGATCGATGGTCTCAACGATCCCCTGGAGCATGTGCGGATGGCCGCAATGGCGACGCTCTGCTCACTGGGAGATGCATCGATCTCCCCCCTCATTCAGGCCCTTGTCGACAAAAACGAGGATATTTCCCGCAGGGCTGCACTGGCACTGGCGACCATCGGCGAACCCTCGGTCGAGCCGCTCATTGATGCCCTTTCAAACCAGAACCCGGGTATCCGCAAAGAGGCCGCAGCAGTGCTTGGCCAGATAGGGAACACAAAGGCAATTCCCACACTCATCGAAATGCTCGCAGATCCCGAAAGGGCGGTCAGGATAGATGTGGTAAAGGCACTTGCCGCGCTCGGCGTGCCCGCAATTGCCCCGCTTATGCAGGTCTTCCGTGAAGGCGATGTCCGCTCAAGGACCGGCGCGATGGAGGCGCTCTGGATGCTCGGCCAGCCGGCAACAACACCCCTTATCATGGTGCTCAAGGACGACCAGAGCGATGTGCGGAAGCGTGCGGCCCTGCTCCTTGGAGAGATTGGCGACCAGAAGGCTGCCGACCACCTCACCGGTCTCTTATCCGACGAGAACGTATCGGTCAGGCGCGAAGCCTTCGAAGCGCTCGAGATGATAAAGAAAAGAAATCCCAAATAATCCTGCTTTTTTCCCGGGTATATCCAGTACCCGTGTGCACCAGAAATAAAAAGCTTACACCCAGCCCATCGCCGTCCAGTGATCGAACTCGTGCGTCCAAACGTCCTTGTTTGCAAGCACGAGCTGTTTCATGTGAGCTTTCCTGTCCGCATGATACGCCTGCTGGACCGGATCTTTCCACTGCGTCCGGATCGCTTCCGTCAGCTTCCTGCCCAGTTCCTTTGCCTTCTTCTCCGCGGGCAGGATCGCATCCGGGTTGCCCATGAAATTCACGCTGACAGTACCAACCGTGGTCGCTCCCATCATCCGCATTGCAGAGTTCATGTACTCCGCGGTCTCTTCTGCCATAGCTCCGCCGGCGGTGGAAACAGCGCAGCCGTACTTCCCGGTAAAATGCAGGCAGTGGACGCTGTCTGCCATCCGGTCGAGCATTGTCTTGAGCTGTGCCGTGATCGAGTTGATGTAGACCGGCGAGCCAAGCACGATACCATCGGCATCGAGCAGTTTCTCGTACAGGGCCGGCATATCGTCGTCGTGGATGCACTCGCCTTTTGCATAACAGGTCGTGCATGCCCGGCAGTACTGGATCTTTAAAGCGCAGACATCGACAAACGTCACGTCCGCGCCGGTTGCACGTGCCCCTTCGAGCACGCCAAGGACAAGCCGGCGCGTCTGGCTCTTTTCTCCTTTCGGGCTCCCGTTAATCCCGAGGATCTTCATTATTGTGTTCACCAGTGTAGTGGTATGCCCGGGGCATCATAAAGATGTGCACTACGGTCGGGAAGTTCACGGTAAAAAAAGAGCCGGGGCAGCGTTTAAGAACAGTATTAAAACCATAAACATGAGATCCGATCATGCTTATCCGTGACAACCGGCTCCCATCGGATTTTTTTTAAAGAAAAAGAGACTGGTTAATACCAGTAATTTTTTACAAAGACTTTCGATTTCTCAAACCGTGGTGTGAAATGGCGGAGCACCAGCGGGACGATAATAATCGTTACAATAACGTTTCCGATCAACCAGGCTACGAACACAGACATAACCTGCGACCACCCGATGACGCCCCCGATCGCCAATGCCACCGAACCCCATGCAGATCCGATGACATTGTTCAGGATCGTCCCGAACAGGACGAGATGGAAGAGATCGCGGGTGGACTCCATGCCGACATGTACGTCAAATATCCGGAATGCAATAAGGGGAATCAGCACCTGCCAGAAGTTTGCAAGCGAGAAGTAGAGAGCAACCGTTACCGGCATCCCCGATAGGAGACCGGAGCCGATGAAACTACCGGCATACGCTGCAATCGCTCCATACATGCCAAACCAGAGCGTAAAGATCAGCATGAACGCAGCGGCAATAAAGATCATCGAAACACTGGTCGTAAGAGAGGGACTGATGATATGGGAAACCTTGAGGGAAAGCCATGCCAGCAGCGTGTTGATGAGGATAAGCCCGATCACGAGGAGGAGGAACGAGTACGTCGGACGTCTAACATTCTTCATTAATCATCACTATCCCCATATTATACGCCGCCCTACATAGAAGTTATCCCCCCGTTAACCCGGAAAAGGGGGTCCGGAGGGCTACATTAAGCAGAGATTACAGGAAAGCCACGCGAGACAGAGGATTTTATGGGCGGGTGCCGTAACACTAGGTATTGATCGGGGGAGGTGCGGTTCATGATTGTGACGGGGATTGATCCCGGGCTTGCCCGGCTCGGGTACGGCGTGTGCCGGGTGGACCGGGGCGTTATCACGCCCATCTGCTACGGGTGCATCGAGACCCCGGCCGGGCCCCGGCCGGGTGAACGCCTCGTTGAGATCTATACCAGCCTCCAGTCCCTCTTCGAACGCTACCCCCCGGATGCCCTCGCAATGGAAAAACTCTTTTTTTCAAAGAATACCACGTCTGCCATGGGGGTCAGTGAAGTGCGGGGCGTCATCCTCCTCGCGGCAGAGCAGCGGAAGATCCCGGTGACGGAGTACACGCCAAACCAGATCAAACTGGCGATCACCGGGTCGGGCCGGGCTGACAAGGCCCAGATGCAGCAGATGGTAGCAAGGCTCCTGCACCTCGACGAGATCCCGACACCGGACGATGCCGCGGACGGCCTTTCGATTGCCTTATGTCATATCCACGTCATGAGATAGTACAATGATCGCGTATCTGGACGGGACGCCGGTCGCAGCCGGCGACCGGTGGGTGGTGCTGGACGTCAACGGGATCGGGTACCGGGTGTACGTGCCGCAGCCGGAGATCCGGGAGATTTCCCGTGCGCAAAAAAAGGTAAAACTCCACACGTACATGGCGGTCCGCGAGGATGCCATAAACCTGTACGGGTTTTTGTACGAGAGCGAACTCGAGATGTTTACCATCCTTATCGGGGTCTCAGGCATCGGCCCGCAGATCGCGCTCAACATCCTCTCCCAGATCACGCTTGAGGACTTTGTCCTTGCAATCCTTACCGGGGATGAGAAGAGCCTGACAAGGATCACAGGGATCGGGCAGAAGGGCGCAAAGAGGCTGATTCTCGAACTCCGGGACAAGATGAAAAAAGTGCAGGCCGCGATGGCACCGACCCCGGCCGGGAAAAACGAACAGCTTACAAGGGATGCCACGAGCGCCCTTGTCTCGCTCGGGTTTGCCGAGAATGCCTCCTACGATGCGGTAAAAGCGGCAGCGAAAGGGATGACCTCCCCGTCGATACAGGACCTCATCAAGGCGGCGCTTGTGCAGCTCAAGGAGGGTGAGCGGCGATGAACGAACGGGTCATCTCCCCGCAACCGGCCGCAGACGACCCGGAGGAGATCACGCTCCGGCCGGCGACGCTCGATGCGTTTGTCGGGCAGGAGCCGGCAAAGAATGCACTCCGGATCGCGATAGCAGCAGCGCAGCAGCGGGGCGAACCGGTCGACCATATCTTGTTTGCCGGGCCCCCGGGCCTCGGGAAGACTACCTTGGCGCATATCATCGCCCGCGAGATGGGGGCGGAGATACGGACAACGACCGGGCCGGTGCTTGAAAAACCCGGGGACATGGCCGCCCTTGTCACGGCCTTAAAAAAAGGCGACGTGCTCTTCATCGACGAGATCCACCGCATGAACCCGGTGGTCGAGGAGATCCTCTACCCGGCGATGGAGGACTTCTTTATCGATGTGATGATCGGCGAGGGCCCGAGCGCCCGCTCGATCAAGCTGACACTCGAACAGTTCACGCTGATCGGGGCGACGACCCGGCAGGGTCTCTTAAGCTCGCCGTTCCGGGACCGGTTCGGGATCCTCGTGCGCCTGAACCTGTATTCCCCGGAGGATCTGGTCAAGATCGTGACAAGGAGTGCTGCCATCCTGAAGATCCCGATCACGCCCGAAGGGGCGGCCGAGATCGCGGCCCGGAGCCGGGGGACACCGAGGATAGGGAACCGGCTCCTGCGCCGGGTGCGGGACTTTGCCGTGGTGAAAGGCGACGGGACGATCACGGCGGATATCGCAAAGGATGGCCTTGCGCTGCTCCAGATCGATGAACTCGGGCTTGACGATATCGACCGGCGCATCATCTCGGTGATCGCGGACGATTTCGGCGGCGGCCCGGTGGGGGCGAAGACGATTGCAATCTCTGTCGGGGAAGAGGTCCGGACGATCGAAGAGGTCTACGAACCCTACCTGATCCAGATCGGGTTTGTGAAACGGACACCGCAGGGCCGGGAGACGACACCGGCTGCACAACAGCACATCAAGCTGAACCACTCCCAGAAGACGCTGTTTTAGCGAGCCACTATCTATTTTTTAAAGAGATTTCTGTTAAAAAGAAAAATTTCCGGTGGACCTTACGCCAGCTTCGCATTCACCGATGCCGGCATCAGCCGGTCGAGTAAAAACGTCGGTATCTGCTGCGAAGTCTTCACGGTCAGGTCGAAGTTATCTTTCGTACCGGTCGAGCCCAGGTACTGCAGGGTGAACTAAAAATCGGCATCGTAGAGCGGGATCCCAAGCGCGGTGATCTTCGCATGCCTGGGGCTGATCACCCGGGTCTGGCCCACGATTAAATCCTCTGGGTTGCCATCAACGTTGGTCCTTATCGAATCGTTGTATGCCATCACCGCGATCCGGCTGCTGCCAATCGTCACCGCTTCCCCGTCCGGGAGCGCAACGTTATAGTGGGTCATGTACGGACGGCTTTCTCCGGAAACACCAGTCGTGGTCGTAACGCTGAATGTGAGGATAGCGGCAGCGATGATCACAATGATGATACCGGCAATGATACCGATCAGGATCTTCGTTGTGTCCTGCATATCGCCATCGCCACGGGTGGCCGCGTGGGGGGAGTAATCCGTCATACTATCACGTACTCCTGACATGGCCATAGGCATGTAGGGCCAGAAGCGGGACCGGGCGGATCGTTTCAGTTCGAATGCGTAAGCGAACGGCGCAGATGACGTGGAGGGAATGGGAAAACCAGAGATCGCCCATAAAATCCATTATCCCCCCCTTCCTATTGTACTACGATTTTGATGCGTATACCCATACAATCAGTCACGCCGGAAACCGGCCATGCGGAAATCTGCGGATGGGTCCACGAGGAAAGAGACCTCGGGGGTCTCGCGTTCTTTTTGATCCGCGACCGGACCGGCATCCTCCAGGTGACCATCCCGAAAAAGAAAGTATCAGAAGCAGTGCTTGCTGCTGCAAAGAAAGTCTCGCGTGAATCCGTCGTTCGGGTCGCCGGCACGGTAAAGGCAATGGAGAAGGCGCCGGGCGGCAGGGAACTTATTCCCGACACTTTTGAGATCATCAACCTTGCCGAGACCCCCCTTCCTCTTGACGTTTCGGAAAAAGTCGGGGCTGAACTCGATACCAGGCTCGACGCCCGGTTCCTCGATGTGCGCCGGCCCCGGGTCGCCGCGGTCTTCCAGATCCGGAGCGCCGCACTGCACGCGATAAACAACTTCTTCCACAAAGAGGGATACATCAGCATCACTACCCCGAAGATTGTCGCCGCCGCGACCGAGGGCGGGACAGAACTCTTCCCGATTGCGTATTTTGACAAAGAGGCATTCCTCAACCAGAGTCCGCAGCTCTACAAACAGATGATGATGGCGGGCGGTTTTGAGAAGGTCTACGAGATCGGGCCGATCTTCCGGGCCGAGGAACACAACACCACCAAGCACCTCAACGAGGCAACAAGCATCGATATCGAGGTCTCGTTTGCGGATCACAACGACGTCATGAAGACGCTCGAAACCCTGATCCTCAAGACCTACGAATACGTGAACAGGAGCTGTAGCGACCAGCTGGCAAACCTTGAACTGACCGATTTTGCCGTACCAAAGGCCCCGTTCACCCGGTTACCCTACCGTGAAGCCATCGAGATCGCCCAGAGAACGTGCAGCGAACCGATCAAGTACGGCGACGATATCAGCGCCGCGGCAGAACACGCGATCGGGGACGAGATGGGCAGCCACTACTTCATCACTGACTGGCCCACCGAAATCCGGCCCTACTACGCGATGCCGTACGAGGACGACCCCTCAATCTGCAAGGCGTTCGACCTCATGCACCCGAGGATGGAACTCTCGAGCGGGGCGGAGCGTATCCACCAGTACGACCTGCTCGTGCAGCAGATCAAGAAAAAGGGTCTCAACCCCGAGAGCTTCGAGTTCTACCTGCGCCCGTTCCGGTACGGGATGCCCCCCCACGCGGGATGGGGCCTTGGTGCCGAACGGCTGATCATGACCATGCTCGGGCTTTCAAACGTCCGTGAAGCAGTCCTGTTCCCGCGTGATATGCACCGGCTTGTCCCATGAAGGCGTATTTCATCAACAAGGTATTAGCGACAACAGTTGTGGGAAGTTATCCCGTAGTCAAAGGCTCCGGCCTGAAAACTATTTTTGATCCCCTGAAATCCGCGGTCGAGACTGCGGTTGCCGACCAGATCATGGCCGGGATCGATATCATCTCTGATGGGCAGGTCCGGGGCGATATGATCAATGCGTTCTCCGGCAAACTGCCCGGGATCAAGGGCCAGGACGTTGTCGGCAAAATCCAGCCGGCGTCAGGGCCCATCACCGTGGCGGACACAAAGTATGCCCGGTCAAAATCCCCGTACGTCAAGGGCATCATCACCGGACCGTCCACGCTTGCCCACGGCCTCCATATCAGCACACCGATGTACCGGAACCGTGAGGAACTGGCGCTCGACATCGCGGCAGCACTCGCCGTCGAGGCACGCTATCTTGAGGCCGCCGGGGTCACCCTTATCCAGATCGATGAACCGATCTTCTCGACCGGCGTCGCAGACCTTGCCGTGGGGAAACAGGCAGTCGAACTGATCACCGGCTCCATCCGGATCCCCAGCTGCATGCACGTCTGCGGCAACCTCGGGAGCGTGCTTGACGATATCCTCAAAATCAACGTGAACGTGCTGGACTTCGAGTTCTCGAAGAATCCCGCCAACCTCGAACTCTTCGGATCGCGGGATCTCGCCGGGCGGATGATCGGGTACGGTTGTGTCGATTCCAGTTCGGAAACCGTGGAAACGATTCCCGAACTCAAAAAGCGGATCGAGAAAGGGGTCGAGGTCTTCGGTGCCAAAACGATGCTCGTCGATCCCGACTGTGGCATGCGGATGCGCACCCGCGAGGCAGCATTCTGGAAACTCAGGAACATGGCAGAGGCCGCAAAGGAAGTACGGCTCGCGCTGTAACCGCCATTTAAAAAATAAAAAATACCAGAAGATCTTTTCTATACGACTCTCGATGTCGTCGATGCCTCGATCCCGTGCTCCGTGATAATGAACGGCAGGAGTCGCTGGGGGGCGGCGGCATCCCGGATCTTGTGCACGGCAAGCGTCCGCTCGATCTCGCTCTGGTGTATATCTGTTTTGAGTTCCAGCACGAGATCTGCTGCACGCATGATCCGCGTCATCTCGACAGGGGAATGCACATTGGTATAGACGATAAACATCAGGTTCGCACCACGTTTCCGCATTTCGTCGCGTGCGAGCCTCAAAAATTTCAGCGCACTATCGATCCCGTACTTGATAATAATGGTGGAGAGGGAGTCAACAACAATTCTTCCGCCGATCATCTGGGGGAGGTACATCTCAGGGTGGATCTCAGCTACATCCAGCATGCCAACCTCTATATCCCCGTCGTTCATCAGGTAGGTACCCTCTTCGCCTTCCACCTTCCAGAACTGCATCGCGGCAAGGTCAACACCGGCAAGCGGAGTGCCGTACACCATGATGATCGATCCTTCGGGAAACCCCCCATCCAGAAGAAGGTTGAGACCCACGATGCCGGTAGATCGCTTCTTTGGCTTGCCGGTTATCGGGATATCTACGATCCGGCTTTTTGTCTCCACGTTTGGATGCTCCGGCTAATATTATTGGCAGGATATTTAAAAAGTTTCCGGGAATTGAGTTGTTTTGTCGCAGAATATTCCCGCAATTCTGCTTTATGACCTGTTTGCACCGAATTTTTCCCGCAGGGTACGGCGCAGGAGTTTCCAGCCGTGCACCCGGGGAAGCGCGTCCACGATGATAATCCGGCGAGGGACCTTGTAGCCGGCAAGGTGGACACGGCAGAACGATTCAAACTCTTCTTTGGTAAGTGTGGTACCGGCCTTCGTGACGACCGCTGCCACCGGGATTTCACCCCGGCGCTCGTCCGGGACGCCAAAGACCGCCACATCCGCGACGGCCGGGTGCTGGACGATCACGTTCTCCACTTCGGTAGGATAGACCTTCCAGCCCGACATGATGATCATATCCTTTTTCCGGTCGGTGATGTAGAGGATGCCCTCTCCATCGATATACCCGATATCGCCGGTCAAAAACCAGCCGTCATGCCGGAAGACTGCGGCGGTTGCCTCGGGCAGGTTCCAGTAGCCTTGTGCAACGGACGGGCCGCGAAGGGCGATCTCCCCGGCTTCGCCCGGGGGCATCTCTGTTTCCGGATCGTCCACGTCCACGATCATGACCTCCGTATACCCGACAGCGACTCCCACGCTCTGGTAGTGCCGGGTGAGATCGGGATACTCGGGGATCGTGGTCGTGCCGGACCCGATGACGATCGTTTCCGATAAGCCATAGGAGTTCGCGACCGGGATATGGTAGCGCTTGTCAAACGCCTCCCAGACCGCGGGCAGCAGCTGACCCCCACCTGAGATGATGAGCCGGGCGGTGCGGAGCCGGTCTTCAGTACCCGGTGCGCTGTGGACGAGCGTATGGATGACCGGCGGCATGCCGGCAAGGACGGTTACGTGGTATTTCTCCACAAGGGCAAGGTACTGCTCCGGATCGAAACGCTCCATCATGACGAACGTACCACCGGCCCGCAGCACGGCGAATCCCCACGATAACCCGACGTGGCCCATCGGGTAGATCCCGAGGTACACATCGTCCGGCCTGAGCCGTAGGGCTTCCCTCTCCGCGTCAAGCGCCGTCATCCAGTTGCCGTGGGTAAGCATGGCGCCTTTGGGCGTGCCGGTCGTGCCGGCCGTGTACTGGAGATGGCAGAGATCGTCCATCGCGCAGTTGGCCGCCCGCATGGATGCAGGTGCCGGGGGAAATGATTCCCACGCGACAATTCCAGTTCCTGGTCCCCCCACGCAGATGATATGGGCAAGGCCCGGGGCTTTTTTCTGTACTTCCGCGACCACACCCACACCCCGTACATCCGTGATGATCGCACAGGCGCCGGCATCGCTGACCGCTTGCAGCAGTTCCTCTCCCTGGTACACGATATTTGTCGGGACGGCCACGGCACCGATCCGCCAGATCGCAAAATAGCTGATCAGGTATTCGGGCGAGCTGTCGAGATAAATGCAGACCCGGTCGCCTTTTTTTATGCCAAGACTGCACAGGCCGTTCCCGACCCGGTTCATCTCCTGACGGAGTTTTAAATAACTGTAGGTCTCGTTCCGCGACGGGCAGATGAGCGCTGCTTTTGCTTCGGGAACACTCTTTGCATCAAGGAGCGTGGTAACGTTAGACATGGCCGCTGATCCGAACTAATGATACAAATTGGACGTTAATGTATATACGTGTTCATTTTATGGATCCGTTCATGGAGGAATAAACAACAATCATTATTCCCGACCACAATTTTGTAATAATAGTGTACTAAAAGTACCCGTAAGGGATCAGTGCGGACATGGCAGATATTCGTAATTTTATCGGGTTTGCGCAGAATGAGACCCTGATCAAGGAGTACGATGGCTTCCGGATGTATTTCCCGGTGAAGGCAAAGGTCAGCCTTGCCGTGACCAGCAAGCGGCTTATTTCCTACTCTTCAGTCAGGGGTTTCTTTGATGTGAAAACAGAATCCCTCTACCAGCAGGTCAGCCTCGCTGACATCAAGGGTGTCGGTGTAGTACATTCGATAAGATCCCGTGTCGGTCTCATCGCTTTTGGGATTGTCATCCTGCTTGCAGGGATCCTGACTACGGTCATCGGTTTGACCGGGAACAGGCTTCTGGAGTTGGGCGGGATCGCCTGCTGCATTCTCGGTGTTATCCTGCTCCTTGCAGGTATTTTCTGGAAAAAGCACCTGTTCCGTTTTGAGGTCTGGGGAACTGCCTGGGTTCTCTCGATTGGCGAATTCGAAAATATCAGGCCGGTGACCACCGGTGGCCCGGATCTGCTCAAGATTGTCGAGGAGCTCGGTGCCCTCCTCATCGAGATCCAAGAGGGGATCCTGTAGTCCGGGGAGTGACCCGGGCCGCCATGGCCATACCGGCACTTGTACCGGTTATCCTGTAAATATAGAGGCACGTTCCGTGCCCGTGAGCCGGGCCTGGAACAATAAGTTTTTCTGTATCCTGACCCGTATGATATCTGATATCTATGGCTGAGGAAACGCATCAGGAACAACCGCCCCGCCAGCACCACGAACAGGGATCGTATCCCCGCCACATGCGGGATCGCCACAATCAGCCGCCCCACCCGGCAGGGGAACCGAGGCCGCAGGAGTCGGCCGGGGAAAATCTCGATGCGGCAGAGAATGAGGAAGAACATGCGGAGTCCCAGCACCGGTCGCACGGGAGCCACCGCGGTGGCAGGCCGGCAAAGAAAGTCTACGAAGAATTCCTGAACGATCCGTACTGTGAATAAAACAGCACAAGGGAAAACTTTTTTTAATCAGGGGGAGCAAAATCCGGCAGGATTGCCCTCCCAAAAAAATTCACGCGTATCGTTCACGGGAAATTCCGTATAATTTTTTCCCGGATCGTTTCCTTGGGGTATGCCCCGATCACCCGGTCCACCATCTTGCCATGCGAGAAGAAGACGATGTTTGGGATCGCCGAGATGTCAAGCTGCATCGCCAGCTGCTGGTTCTCGTCTGTGTTGCATTTCCCGAACGTAACCTTCCCGGCAAATTCCTGTGCGAGTTCCTCGATGACGGGCCCGACCCTCCGGCACGGCCCGCACCACTCGGCCCAGAAATCGACTACGAGCGCCGGGTGCTTCCGGAGCAGGTCGTTGAGATGCAGCTGGTCGATTTGGATCACTGCACCTGCTACGCTCTGGTGTTCCATCTTCTCTTTGAGTGCCGCCATCCGCTTCTCACGGATTGCCTCAAGTTCGTTATCGTCCATAAATGAAAATAGGGAGGCACTGATAATTGAATCTAGCGAACGGGACTGGTCTTCGACTGTCCCGTGAGTAAAGTATATCAGCGCCTGCCGTCTATATTATAACCCTGATTATAGGAAGCGAGGTAGGGTAGCCAGGATATCCCGACGGGCTCATAACCCGTAGATCGATGGTTCAAATCCATCCCTCGCTACTTTTTCTTTTTACCACCCGAAAACTGCCGGGTGCTCATACCTGTGCCGGATCAATCCTGCCGTCATATGGGAAAGCCATGTCCTTTCCGTGCAACAGTCACGATAAAGTTCCGGTTTTTGTACACGACATCCACATCGGAAAAACCGGCCTCGTGCAGCCACGAAAGCTGCACTGAAAGTTTCTCGTTTTTGTCCAGCGTGTCCCGGCGCCTGCGGATCTCCGCAGACTCCGGGGTGTCCAGCGGCCCGCTGTGTAAAAAATCGTCCCAGTACTCGCGGTACTTCCCGGTGAAGTACGGCGTCTCACCGTCGGCCTGGTCGGCGTTGACGAACACTCCGCCCGGTGCGAGCACGGAAAAGATCCTCCCGAAGAGCCGGTGTTTGTCATCAGGATCGAGATGGTGGATGGAAAGGGCGGAGCAGATGAGATCGTAAGGTCCCCCGAGATTCACCCAAGAATAATCCCCGGTCCGGAAAACAACATTTTTACAGCCGGAGAACCGTTCCCGGGCAACAGCAAGCATCTTCTCCGAAATATCCAGCAGGGTGATCGTCCCTGCAGGATATTTTAAAAGAAGCAGGGCGCTCAAAAGCCCTGTCCCTGCACCAACATCGAGGATCGCAGGTGATGCGGACAGACTTTCGGCAGCCCAGACCGCAGCGCCGTAAAATTGACGCAGGTCGGGTATGACATATTCACGCTGGGCGTCGTATCCTGCCGCAACCACATCGAAGGCTTTTCTGATATGCTCCATTATTCCTGCACTTCCTTAAAAAACGCTCCCGAAAAAAATCGTCGGGGGCTCTCCGGGTTACTGGATCCCGGATCCCTTACACCGGGTTTGTTCATTCGGGCACAAAAAGTACTCTCTGCGACACGCAAATCCTGTCTAAAAAAAAAGAAAAATCCGTTACGAAGACTCCGCTTCGAACGACCCGAGTTTTGACTGGAACGTCCCGTCCACGAAATCCACCTGGCGGGGGTTTACGATCTCACCCTCGATCGGCACCGGGTAGCAGCCGGTGAGGCACCCGGTGCAGAGATCCTCGCGGTCAAACCCGATCGCTTTTACAAGCGCATCAAGCGAGATGTGGTGGAGCGAGGTCGCCGTGATGCAGCGCCGGACCTCATCTTCTGCCTTGTCACTTGCGATCAGTTCCTTTCTCGTGGGCATATCAACGCCAAGATAACAGGGCGCCTTGATGGCGGGAGAGCCGATCCGCATGTGCACCTCGCGTGCGCCCGCATCCCGCATCATCTCAATGATCCTCTTTGAGGTCGTCCCCCGCACGATACTGTCATCGACAAGGACAACCGACTTGTCCTTTAAGTGTCCCGGGATCGGGTTGAGCTTGATCCGGACGGCCCGCTCCCGCGCCTGCTGCGTCGGCATGATAAACGTCCGGCCCATGTACCGGTTCTTCATGAGGCTCTCCACGAACGGTATCCGGGACCGTTCCGCGTACCCGATTGCATATGCTGTCCCGGAGTCCGGCACTGAGCCGACCGAATCCGCAGTTACCGGCGCCTCCTCGTAAAGTTTCTGGCCGATCGCCCGCCGCACATCGTACACGAGCACGCCGTCCATAACGGCATCCGCCCGTGCAAAATAGATGTACTCGAAGATACAGTGGGCACGCTTGCCCGCGACCGCGATCTGCGTGCACCGGATACCCTCGCTGTCCATCCGGATCAGCTCCCCGGGTTTCACGTCGCGGAGGAACTTCCCGCCCAGCGCATCGATCGCTACGCTCTCGGACGCCACGATGTATCCCTTCTCGATCTTCCCGAGACAGAACGGCTTGATGCCAAGGGGATCGCGGAACGCGTAGATCACGCCATCGATCATGATCACGACCGAATACGAACCCTGTATCCGCTTCATGCAGAGATGCACCGCGTCCTCCACGCAGCCCGAGGCGGTTATCTCTTCGATCAGGATCTTCGCGATGATCTCTGTGTCTGTCGTCGTCGTAAAGATCTGGCCCGCCTGTTCGTACTCCCGCCGGAGTTCACAGGTGTTGACCAGGTTCCCGTTGTGGGCGACCGAGATAAAATGATCCTGAAACTGAAAATTCAACGGCTGGATATTCTCCGGCAGGTTTGAACCGGTTGTCGGGTACCGCACATGGCCGATACCGGCCGTGCCTTTAAGATCTTTTAAAACAGAAAGGGAAAAGACATCAGCGACAAGCCCCTGCCCCTTGAACTTACAGAGACTTGTCCCATCAAACGTGGATATCCCGGCGCTCTCCTGGCCACGATGCTGGAGCGCATACATGGCATAGTAAAGCTGGATGGAAACATCGCCAGCATCGACAATGCCAACGATACCACACATGGTGCTACTCTAATGCGTCGGAGTTTTTGGTCTCTTGCTGTGCCACTTGTAGTTTTGCATCTTGGTGCTTCTGCCAAACCCGCAGGAAGAGCAGACTTTCTTCTGGGCGTGGAACGAGATCTTGCCACAGCGCCGGCAGGCGATATGGGTCATCTTGTTCATCTTACCCATTGACGGTGTGCCTTTTGTCATGTTATTTCACCTTATGATTCCAGCGATGGTGAGATATAGATCACGTTATCTCCACGGACGATAAGCGTGCCTATCTTTACAACCTGCCCGTTCTCTGTTTCCTCAGCCTTATCAAGGACGAGGTTCATGTGAACATCGTAACCCTGAAGAACTCCCCGGATCTCTCTCCCGCCTTTGATGGAGACAATAACGGGCTGGCGGTTCAGCACCAGATCTAAAATATCCAACGGTCTCTTGGTCATACTCTTACCCTGTATTACCATCGCTCTGGAGTAATATATGTGCGTGAGCACTCTACTTAAACATAGCGTAGATCGGCATGGGACAAGAAGGTTTCTGGTGCCCTCGAAAGAGAGGCCCGGCACCGAAAATTCCCGATGGGTTTCACAGTAAACCGGCACACCTGTTCCGGGCCGGGAAAAATTATTAGACCTTGCCCGAAAGAATGTAGGAACAGGACAATGAAAAAAATTATCGTAAAAAAACGGCATTCCATCCGTAAAAGTCAGGCAGAAGACCTGCTGGACCGGCTCGCACTCCAGATCGGGTCGTCTGCCGCGCTTTTCCATACCGACATGATCGAAATTTTGGAAACGAACGCGGATGTCGCACTTTACCTCGTGAATAAAAAACCGCTGCTGATGGACACCGGGGACTGGGTCTTTCCCACGCTCAAAGGGGCGGTCCAGTGCCCGTTCCCCGAGCGGATGGTCACGGTCGATGCCGGTGCAATTCCGTACGTGGTGAATGGCGCAGATGTGATGCGGCCGGGAATTGTCGCGGTCAGCGACGACATCGTGGCCGGGAGCCCGGTCCAGATCGCTGACGAACGGCATAAAAAGCCGCTGGCGATAGGCGTTGCGCTCATGGACGGCCCGGCAATCCGGGCAAGCGCACAGGGAAAGATGTGCAAAAATTTCCATCATGTCGGCGATGAACTCTGGAACCTTGAACTGTAACATTTTTGAAATGCCAGAAAAGGATGGAAAATCAGGCCATTTCTGCCTTTTACATCGATACTATTAAATAATTTTCTTCGTACAGTTTTTTTATGGTTAAGATCATTGACACACTTTTGGGGAAAAATACCACCAGTTCCGACGATGATTACATGGAACTCGACCTCAGTTCCTACGAGGAACACGGCGCCGGTTCCCCTGCGCTCCTGGTAAAGATTGCAACAATTGCGGATCTCAAGGACACTCCCCGGGTCAAGGATGAGGTTTACAACGGAAATATCGTGATTGTCGATATCTCGCGCCTGAAGATGGACAAGATCTCCTATGAGCGTGTCTTAAAGGACTTAAAGGAAGTCGCAAAGGATGTTAACGGGGATATCATCGGCCTCGGCGACCAGCGGTACGTCGTTCTTACACCAATGTCCGTTAAGATCTCGCGCGACAAGATTGGCGGGGCATAACCCTTTGCGCACGATCGTTCCCGGACCGTGTCCATACTGCAACACTGAAATAGAATATCTCTACCAGACGGAAAATATTCCCTATTTTTCAGATATTCTTATCATTTCTGCCACGTGCCCGTCCTGCGGGTACCGGTACGTTGATACGCAGCTTTTGAAAAATGCCGGGCCGGTGCGGTACGAGATGCCGGTCATGACAAAAGAGGATCTCGATGTGCGCGTGGTGCGGAGCACGACCGGCGTTTTTGAGATCCCCGATCTCGGCGTCCGGATCGATCCGGGCCCGGCCTGCGAAGGGTTTGTGAGCAATGTTGAAGGCGTGCTCGACCGGATCGCCCAGGCCATTAGGATCGCGGTAAAAGACGGTGACGAGACCGAGAAAGAGAACGGCCGCGTGCTTTTGAAAAAGATCGAATGTATCAAAGCCGGGGGGCTGCCGGTCACGCTGATCCTCCAGGACCCCATGGGAAACAGTGTGCTTGTTTCTGACAAGGCAGAGAAAACGGCATTCGTGGCTGACGAACCGGACGCGTGCGGGGACTAACAGCTCCGTATTTTTTCTTTTTTTTCGTGCAGATTTTTTCGGGCCGACCCGGCCCTGAAATTATCCCGCCTCACCCTAAATGGTAAAACCACGACGGCGTCAGATGTGAATATTGTGCGATCCGGCCCCCAAAACCGCCCCTCCTTTCATTTCCACGTATCTTTACCCATCCGGAAAAAGATCGGCCGTCCAGTTAGGCCTATTTAGGCCCTCTTTTTTCCGACGTGAAAATGCGCCGGGAACCCGAATTAAACCCCCTTTTTCGTGAATTAGGCCCCCACTTGAGGTGAACGGAACCCCCACGAACCCGAGGCTCCTTCGGAAAGTAAGGTTACCGGAGTCTCAGGAACGGGGCATCAATGAAGAAAAAAACACTTTCGTCCCATGCACTCCAAAGTATATATAATG
>NZ_PMZU01000031.1:937-14815 GCF_003170075.1 Methanoregula sp. | reverse complement strand
AGATGAAAAGAAGGCCGGTTTTGGCGTCAGAAAACAAGAGATATAATATCTGTCCGGAATAATTGGTACTGAGAAGCAAAAATTAAAAGAAAGTGATAGATAGTGATACAACCTTGCCAAGATGTTTTTGAGAATGTGATGGATTTGGCCAAGCGCCGCGGGTTTATCTGGCCCACATCGGAGTGTTACGGCGCTGTGGCCGGTTTTATCGATTACGGTCCGCTCGGCGCGATGATGAAGCGGCGGATCGAGAATATCTGGCGGCAATTTTACGTTGTCCAGGAAGGTTATTACGAGATCGAATGCCCGACGATCGCACAGGAAGCAGTCTTTATCGCGTCCGGGCACGTGAAAGGATTCTCCGACAAGATGTGCCAGTGCCCGCACTGTAAGGAATACCTGCGTGCCGACCACGTGGCCGACGGCGGCGGGGTATGTGGTGCCGCGACGATGAATAACGAGACCCTGGCAGCCGCGATTGCCACCTGCAAGTGCCCTGCCTGTGGGGAAGTGCTCGGGAACGTCGAGGTCTACAACTTTAACCTGATGTTTTCGACAATGATCGGCCCCGGTTCACAGCGGGTCGGCTACCTGCGCCCCGAGACCGCACAGGGGATGTTTGTAGATTTTGCCCGGCTGCTCCGTTTCTACCGGGACAAGCTGCCTTTTGGCGCGGTGCAGATCGGCAAGTCCTACCGGAACGAGATCTCCCCCCGTCAGGGCATGATCCGGCTCCGCGAGTTCACGCAGGCGGAAGCCGAGATCTTTGTCCACCCGAACGAGAAGAACCATCACCCGTCCTTCAAACGGTACGCGAACTACCGGATGCCACTTTTAACCTACGTCCACCAGCAGAAGTGCGAACCTGCGGTCGAGATGTCGATGCGGGAGGCTGTGGATAAGGGCATCATCGCCAACGAATATGTCGCGTACTACGTCGCTCTCACCCACGAACTGCTGGTTACGGTCGGGATCCGGCCGGACCGGCTCCGGTTCCGCCAGCACCTTCCCGATGAACGGGCGCACTACGCGACCGACTGCTGGGATGCAGAGGTGTACTCGGAGCGCTTCGGCTGGGTTGAGACCGTCGGGATTGCCGACCGGACGAATTACGACCTCAATGCCCACGCAAAGCAGAGCGGCACTTCGATGACGGTCTTCATCCAGTACGATACGCCAAAGAAAGTAGAACGCCGGCGGATTATCCCGAACATGGGAGTACTCGGCAAGCAGTACCGAAAGAAAGCAAAGGCGATCTTTGCCGCCCTTGAAACCGCGACACCCACTGCCGAGGGTGCCGATGTCAACGTAGACGGTGAAACGATCCACATCCCTGCAGACCTTTTCGAAGTCCGGGATGAGGTTATTGATGTCCGGGGCGAAGAGGTCGTGCCCCACGTGATCGAACCCTCGTACGGGATCGACCGTATGTGCTACGCGGTACTCGAACAGGCCTACGACGAGGACACCGCTGACGGCGAGAAACGCACGGTGCTCCGGCTCTCTCCTCAGGTCGCTCCCGTGCAGGTTGCCGTCTTCCCGCTCATGAACCGCGACGGGCTTGACACGCTTTCAGAGGAGATCACAATAACGCTCCAGAAGCGTGGCATCCTCGCGGAGTACGACGACTCCGGTGCCATCGGCCGGAGGTACCGCCGGCAGGACGAGATCGGTACGCCGTTTGCGATCACGGTCGATTACGAATCAAAGGAGACGCACACGGTCACCATCAGGGACCGGGACAGCATGAAGCAGGTGCGGATCGCAATCGACAAAATACCAGAGATGTTAAGTGCACTGATTAAGGGCGACGTAAAGTTTGCGGAACTGGGATAAGATCTCCTTTTTCGAATTACCATCAATATCATTTAGTTGTTTTTTGCTTTCTGAAAATACGATGATCTGCCGCCGACCAAAAAGGGCGCCCCGCGGCGGCTTCAATTACCTGCACCTCTCCTAAAAAAACGTTCGTCCCCCCAAAAAGGTAATCTGCCCCGCCGTGCCGCGGAGCGGCCCTGAGGCTCACGAGCCCTCGCTCGTATCTGACTTCAAGGAAGCCGATATTCCCAAAGGAGAGCACCTTCTCCTTTCTGCATCCTATATTACCCCAGCCCGCCAAATATTTCACCATTACATGACCTGCATCAGCCATCCTCTCATCCGGCCCGACAGTATTGAGTCGCGTGAGTACCAGCTCGCGATCGCGATGAAGGCGCTGGATGCAAATACGATGGTGATCCTCCCGACAGGACTCGGGAAAACCGTTGTAGCCCTGATCGTTGCCGCTTCCCGGCTCTACAACGAGAAGGGACGGGTACTGATGCTTGCTCCCACAAAGCCGCTTGTTGAGCAGCATCTCCGCTTTTTTGAAAAATTTTTAATTGTTAAGAGCCCGGCCGGTTCTGACATATCCCCGTTTGCGATGTTCACCGGGGAAGCCCCGCCGGCGGAACGTACCGCTGACTGGGAGCGGGCTCAGGTGATCTTTGCGACGCCGCAGGTGATCAAAAACGATCTCATCGCGGGACGCTACACCTTAAAGGACGTGACCCTGATGATTGTTGACGAGTGTCACCGGGCGGTGGGCAACTACGCGTATGTGTTCCTGGCCCGGCGGTATCACGACACTGCCGACAAGCCCCTGATCCTGGCAATGACCGCATCGCCCGGAAGTGCCGAGGTGAAGATACAGGACATCTGCTCAAACCTCGGCATCATCCAGATCGAAAACCGGACCGAGAATGACCCGGATGTCAGTCCCTATGTCCACGAGCGCGATATCGAGATACGCCCGATCGATCTCCCCGGGGAATTAAAATTCGCCATCCATGCGATTCATACGCTGATCGACGACCGGCTCGCGCTCCTTGCCTCGCTTGGCTTTGCCGTCCCCAAAAGGGAACACCTCTCGATGAAGGAGCTTAACGGTCTCAATGGCCAGATCCAGCAGAGGATCCAGAACCGAGACCCGGCGGCATACTCGGCAGCCTCGGTCTACGCGGAGTGCATGAAACTCAGGCATGCCGTGACCCTTGCAGAATCACAGGGAAGTGAAGTGTTCAAGGGTTACATCGCAAAACTGGTCGCCGAAGGGATGAATGCGGGGGGGAGCAAAGCAAGCCAGCGGCTGGGCAAAGATCCGGTCTTTCGCGGGCTCTTTAACCAGACGCTTGGCTGGACAGCGGAATTACACCCCAAACCCGCGATTGTCCTCGATCTTGTGCGGGAACAACTCGAACTCCACCCCGACAGCCGGATCATCATCTTTGCCACGTTCAGGGATACCGTGCAGCTCCTCGTGGACTATCTTTCCAAAAACGGGATCGCCTGCGAGCGGTTCGTGGGCCAGGCAACAAAAGATGCGGAACAAGGGCTCTCGCAGAAGAAACAGATCGCCGCCCTCACCCGGTTCCGGGAAGGGGAATTCAAGGTGCTTGTCGCGACCTCAGTCGGGGAAGAGGGCCTTGACGTCCCCTCGACCGACATGGTGATCTTCTACGAGGCCGTGCCATCCGAGATCCGGTCCATCCAGCGCAAAGGGCGCACCGGGCGATCTGCCGCAGGAAGGGTCGTCGTGCTCGTAACGAAAGGCACATCCGATGAGGTGTACCGGTTCGTGAGCCAGTCAAAGGAACGCCGGATGCAAAAGAGCATGCACCAGATGAGCGGCCATCCGGTCCCGCCCCCAAAGCCTGTTGCAGTCGAACAGGCACTCATCGAAGAGTTCACCCCGCAGGGGCCGGCGATCCGTGTTGATGACCGCGAGACCTCATCAAAGGTAGTTGAAGTATTATCCGAACTGGGGGCGGCAATCCGGCTCGAACGCCTGCCGCAGGGTGATTACGCAATCGGAGACCGTATCCTCGTCGAGCGCAAGACTGCCCGGGACTTTGTTGACACCCTCATCAACCGCGACCTGCTCGGGCAGGCAAAGGCGCTTGCCGATGCCGTGCCCCGGCCCATCCTCGTGGTTGAAGGCGGCGACATCTACACCCAGAGGGACATGAACCCGAACGCGCTTCGCGGGGTGCTTGCCGCGCTCACTGTCGATATGGGAATCTCGATCCTTTTTACCAGGGACGAGCAGGACACCGCCCAGATGCTCTTCGTGATTGCAAAACGTGAGGAGGGTGAACGGGGCGAAAGGAAGGTCCATCCCCACAAATCGTTTAAGTCTGCAAAAGAGGAGCAGGAATATATCGTCTCCGCGTTTCCAGATATCGGCCTGAAAAACGCCAGGCTCCTCCTCGCACAGTTCGGGTCGGTGCAGGCAATCGTAAACGCAGATCTGGTAGAACTGGTCGCGGTCAAAGGGATCGGGGAGAAAACCGCACAGAAAATTTATGAGATGTGCCGCCGGCCTTACAGCTGACGCAGGTTCACCAGCGCTTCTGTCCCGATCTTCACGGCATCCATGAACGCGAGACAGCGGTCGGGATCGTCATCGTTTTTTATGCGCTTGCAGAGCACGAGCATCGTCCCGGACAGTTCACGGGAAAGCATCTCCGCCTCGGGAGAAAGGGGATGTGAGGGTGCAGGGATTTTTTGGGGTGCACATACTTCCTGTGCAGATGAAACCCCGGCTGAGGATACAGCGGTCGGGGAAACAGGCTGTGCCGGTGCCGCGGTGGCCGGCTTTTTTTCAGCGCAGACCACGCAAAATGTCTTTTTCTTATATTCAAAGAGCGGGCACCCGCAGGAAGGGCAGGTTTTTTCAAGCATCTTCCCTCCTTTGAGGAGATACTCGGCCATGATCTCGTCGTCTTTTCTCTCGGCCATACCATCACCGTCTGTCGCAATATCCAAACTATATATGCGAGTTCTACGTATTAACTACAGGTATACGGTAGGTGATACCATGCCGAATCCAGAAAAAACAATCGAAAACTGTATCCTGATGTTGCAGCACATACAGGAAGACAGCACAATCCCCAGAAATATCCGGCGCGTTGCTGATGAGACCCGGTTGCTGCTTTCCAATAACACCAAGGCCATGGGCCTGCGCGCTGCGGAAGCTATCTCAAAAATCGATGAAATCTCAAACGATCCCAACATGCCCATCCATGCACGGACACGTATCTGGGAACTGGTCTCCCAGCTTGAAACGATCCCGCTGGACTAGACCGCTGGCGCTATTTTCATCAGTCTTTTATACTTTTTTTGTCCGGCTCGAATCTTCTCGTGTATCAGAGAGCCGGGCATTCCCGGGCACTCCGGGGACAGGCATGCAATCCGGCAAACCTCCATCTGCCCCTTTGCAAGAGGAGAATTACCCGGGTCTTTCCGGGAAATGATTTCCCGGTAAAACACGTCCCGTGAAAAACTACCGGTACCGGGGAGAAAAGATTCTAATGAATGATATTCTCTTTAAAGGATGACCCGATCAAACCGACTCGGCGATCTTCACCAGTTCGTCAAAGTGCCGGCTCTTCTTAAAAAGCCACCAGGTAAAACGCTCGATCACGGTAAAGGAGAAACTCCCCCCCGCTGCGTTCGGGTGTCCGCCGCCGCCGAACTCCCGGGCAATCAGGTGGCTGATCGGGGGCACCGACCGGATCGAGAACTTTCCATCTTTCCCGATGATCACCTCGATATCAGTGTTCTTTTTGCCCCGGATGAAATGCGCCGTCTCGCTCGGGTACCCGTAAAGCGGGGCAAACGCGATCCGGTATTTTTTTCCAAGGAATGTGGTGTGCCGCAGGCTCCGCTCCATCATGGCATCCATCTCGGCCTTGATCTCCGCATACTCTGCCTCGATCAGCGCGTCAGAAAAAATTCCCGCAATAAGGCAGTCGCGGACGTGCTCCCGGTTTTTCTTTCTCTGGAGTACCAGCCCGAGGACTGCCGAGCGGGGATCGGCATGCTTCCAGAGATCGTAATCGCAGACGACCCGGGCAACCTCCACTGCCATCGGGTTCTCCGGTGCAAGATCCCGTGCGACAATCCCGGTTGCGCAGACATCCGTATCGATATGGAGGAGGGAGACCTCTTTTTTTATTCCTGCAGCCTCCTCCTCACGCCAGCGGTGATGATCCCGCCACTCAATCACCCAGCCGTTTGACCGTGCCCTGCCCACAACCGCTCCCATGTCTCCCTGGCAGCCAAGGTCAGATATCGAGAGCAGGTTGCCTTTCCCGGGGCAGGAGGCAATAAGGGCAAAGAGGCGGGCAAACTTTCCCACAGAACTCCAGACCGTAAACACGCCATCCTTCCCGAACTTCATCCGGTGGATCGCATCGGCCCCGACGGCATCGAGATCGTTATGCGTCAGGTGGACGACATGGGCCGTGCGTGAGGCGACCGCACGGCTAAGACCGGCGTCATCCTCAAAAGGAGGCGACTGTGGCATCTGGTTAATACTGGCATGGCGGGGCATAAATAAGAGCGGTCAGAGGTCAACACCACGTTACCAAGCATATCATTTATAACTCCCAACTGCCAACAATTGTACTCCTGCCCTAGTAGCTCAGACTGGGAGAGCGCCAGACTGAAGATCTGGCTGTCCCCGGTTCAAATCCGGGCTGGGGCACTAAATCTTATTCCGGCCCCCTTTTTTCTGACGTTTACGTATGAACCGTGATCACTGCGTGGTGAGCTTCTCCTGCCAGGGGGTGTGAGCATACGACTCTGCCTGGATACTTAAACACGGGCGAAAAGCCCGGGCGTTGTCATAGTATCCCGCGGAACCTATAATTATTCTCACGTCGTTAACAGTATACCGTATTTACCTGTCGGGGGTGCTTTTCATGGACATCGTGCTTGCCGTCGTTTGTGTCCTCGTTCTGTCCATTATCCTGTTGTACCTCGGCCAGCGATTCAAGCTGCCCAGTATTGTAAGTTACCTTGTCATCGGGATGCTGGTCGGGCCTTTCGGCTTTGCGCTGATTACCGACCAGACCCTCATCGACACGATCGGCCAGATTGGTATCATCCTCCTGCTTTTTACTATCGGTCTTGAATTTTCGTTCCAGACCTTGCTCCGTTCGTGGCGTGCGGTCATTATCGGGGGTCTCGTCCAGGTCTGCACGACGATTGTGGCAATTACCCTGATCACCCTCTATTTCCAGATGCCCTTTAATGAGGCCCTGATCTTCGGCTTTATTGTCTCCCTCTCAAGTACGGCCATCGTCATGAAGATCCTTCAGGAGAGAGGCGAGGTCGATACGATTCAGGGCAGGACACTTCTCGGGATCCTGATCTTCCAGGACCTGGCCATCATTCCGATGATGCTCGTACTGCCGCTTCTTGCCGGAATGGATACCGGTCTGGACCTGTCAGCAGTGCCCTACCAGATAACGAAAATTGCCCTGATCATCCTTGCGATAATCGTTCTTGGGTACTGGGTCATCCCACGGCTGCTCTTCCGGGTGGCAAAGGAGCGGAGCCGCGAGCTCTTCCTCTTTACAATAGCAGGTATCTGCGTCGTTATTGCCTGGCTTACAAGTGAGGCCGGGCTGTCGTTTACGCTGGGCGCGTTCATCGGCGGCCTGATCATCGGGGAGTCCGATTATAATATCGATGCACTGGGCCACATCATCCCGTTCCGCGATGTCTTTGCGGCCATCTTCTTCCTCTCGATCGGGATGCTCTTAAACACCGCAACGGTTTTTGGTAACTTTGGCTATGTCGCCCTGATCATCCTGATTATCTTCTGTGTCAAGGTCCTGACCGGTGCCTTCTCGGCAGCGGTGCTCGGGATGCAGACACGGGTCTGTGTCTTCTGTGGCCTTGCACTCGCCCAGATCGGGGAATTCTCATTCGTGCTTGCCAAAAGCGGCCTCGACGCCGGGGTCATACAGACGCCGGTCTACCAGATATTCCTTACCGGGGCGATCGTCACGATGGCATTTACCCCATTTGCCATGAACGCTTCCCCTAAGGTTGTCGATATGCTCTACCAGATTTTCCCGAAGAGGATATCAAGGGTAAATACTGGTGCGCCGGATGAAATCGCTCCCGAAGAAGCGCTCTCGAACCACATTATCATTGCAGGATACGGGCTCACCGGAAAAAGCGTGGCCCGGGCGGCAACACTCGCAGGTATTCCTTATATGGTCATCGAACTCAATCCCGAGATCATACGGGAGGAGCGATCTCAGTACCGGCCCAACTTCATCTTCGGGGATGCTGTGCAGGAGGAAGTGCTCGAACATGCAGGTATCCGGCAGGCACGGACGCTCGTTGTGGCAGTCTCCGAGGAGGCGGCGGTCCCCCGAATCATCCATACGGCCCGGCAGCTCTCCCCCGAGGTGCATATCCTCGCACGGACACGGCACATCAGGAACGCACAATACCTTCTCGATCTCGGCGCAGACGAGGTCATTTCAGAGGAGTTTGAATCAGCTCTCGAAATTTTCACCCGCGCCTTACAACACTACCAGATCCCGGAAGAGGAGGTCGTACGGATCATCGAACGGTCAAAGCGCCTGGGTAATGCCCTGTTTACCCGGTGTACCGACCCGAACCAGCACCAGAAGATACAGAATTTTGAGACGCTCTTTAAGGAGACGCATGTCCACACGGTTCAGGTTGAAACCGGGTCTGCGGCAGAAGGAAAGACCATCGCCGACCTGAGCCTGAAAGACAGGTTCGGCATCCGTGAATTCGGGTTCCGCAGGGGAACGATGCGCTTTACCCAGCCCGACCCGGCCCTGCGCCTCAAAGCAGGGGATACGCTGGTCTTCTTTATCACCGATGAGAAGGCGGGAAAAATCATCCCGCTTTTCTCTGCAGGGAATAAATAACACTTGGCACGGGTGAGGGCCGTTATGACACGGGAAACGGCATTCGTTTTTTTGGTTCCTGCAAAAACGGACATGTGCGCCACGGAAGGCACCGACCCGGAACCGCCGGGGAAAAATACCGGGGTAACGGCCCGGCGAGAGGCGTTTTTTCATCCCTGCAACAAACCCCCTCCTTATTTTAAAACGTTCTTGGGGAGATGCAGGGTAAAGGTGCTCCCGGCACCCGGTGTACTCTCAAACGTGATATCCCCGCCATGAATTTCCATGATCTTTTTTGCTATGGCAAGCGAGAGCCCGATCCGGTCAAACTTCCGTGAAAGGTTCGTCGCATCGGCAAGCTGGAACGGTTCGAAAATCGAACTCTGTGCATGGGCGGGAATCCCGATCCCATTATCGCTAACAGAGATATGGTGGAACGGATCGGTGTCATATGAGTGGTAAGTGATAATAATTGTACGCCGCGGGCTGGAATATCGTACAGCATTGGAGAGGATGGAATCCACAACGACAAAAATCCGGTTCATATCCGCCACAACGCTGATTTCCGCGGAAATATTCACCGTAATATCCGCCTGCACGGAGTACCCGTTGGAATCGATAACGGTCTGTATAAGTTCTGCCATGAAAAAACTGGTGCAGGAGATCTGGAGTTTCCCGGAGTCAAGAACCGAAAGATCGATCATCCTATTGATGATCTGGCGTTCGCGGTCTGCACTCGCGCGGCAGCGTTCCAGGATCTTTTGAGTTCCTTCGGTCAGCCCGGCATCTTTTGGGTCCTCGATAAGGAGATTGAGGTATCCTAAAATGGGCTGGAGGGGTGTCCGAAGTTCGTGGGCAACGGTCATCATGATCCCCCGGCGCCGTTCGTTATCGCGCTCGATCTTCTCCTTAAGCAACTCTTTTTCCGTAGTATCGATCACGTTGATGAGCACGGCCGGTTTCCCAAAGTGCAAGATGGGAATAATGGTGAGCTCGGCAGTGCGGAGCTCTCCCGATGCGGGCCGGAACCCGAATCCACGTACGGTTAAGGTCGCGGTGTGCTCTTCCCACGCTTTTACCCGATCATGGCAGGAGGCCCGGTCGTGTTCTTCGGCAAACGTGCAGAAGTTTTTGCCTGAAAGCCCGACTGTCGGGATACCCAGAAACCGGCTGAACGTGGGATTGGAGTACCGGATCACGCCGTTCTGGATAATCAGGATACCAACCGGTGAGTTCTCGGTGAGCTGCCGGTATTTTACCATATAATTGTTGTCCGTTTTTTCGGCAAGTTTGCGGGCGTTGATATTAACCGCCGTGCAACTGATGGTTTCGGGGTCCAACCGGCTCCACGACAGGTTTACCCAGCAGACGACACCACCCTTTGTTTTGAAGCGGATCTCGAAATCCGCGATCTCCGTGTTCAGGTTCATCAGTACCCGGAACCGCTCCACGTCTGCCGCGGAGATGAGAATTTCCGGGAACTTCATGGCCAGCAGTTCCTGTTCGGTAAAACTAAGCATATTGGCAAATTTCCGGTTGCAGCGCAGTATGGTTTCATTCTGCCGGTCGAAGATGACGATCCCGATCTGGGAATATTCAAAGACCGTGCGGTATTGCGTCTCCTCTTTACGCATATTCTCGATCAAAAATGCGATGATACCGGCAATACCCACAAAGAGCACGGCCTGAACGGTAATGGCAGCAAGCCCCACAGGGTCAGGATACCGGAACACGTATCCGGTGACTTCGTACGCACATGCACAGATGGCCGCAACAATGATCCCGCGCCGGGGGAACGCATAGACCGCATAGATGATAGGGATAAAGAAGAGCTGGGTGGTGAGGATATCTATATCGAGGGTAAACGCGAGGATGGTAGTCAGGGTACAGAGCGCGACCAGCAGCGCGATCGCACCGCCGCGCAACAGGTTTTCCTGTTCAAACGTGAATCCCTGGTGCTGCGGAGATGTACCAGCCATTGACATCCAGATTTTTTCCTTTTGTGTTATATATTCGTTCCTCATTCGAATCAGAAGGCAATCTGCGGCCCTGTGTTCTTTCCCGGCATGCTGATTTTCCAGGGAGGGGTATAAAAATCACAAAAACAAGATCACTATTCGTATGCGCCCCTCGGTTGTTGTCAACGTGGCGATGAGTGCTGACGGGAAACTGTCGACCCGCGAACGCCGGCAGGTAAAGATTTCCGGTGCAGAGGATTTTGCCCGCGTCGACCGGCTCAAGGCCGACTGCGACGCGGTGATGGTCGGGATCGGGACGGTGCTTGCAGATGACCCCTCGCTCACGGTAAAAAACCCGGACCTGAAGAGCCGGCGGCAGCAGGAGGGAAAACCGGAGCACCCGGCACGGGTCGTCATCGACAGTCAGGCCCGTATCTCCCCCGATGCCTCGGCGCTCAACAAGGGCGACGGGCTGCGGGTAGTGGCAGTCTCGGGGCGTGCGGACCCGGCGCGGGTTGACGTGCTCCGGAAAAAAGCGACGGTCATCGTCGCCGGCGAGGAAGAGGTCGACCTCGCCCGGGTGCTCGACGAACTGGGCGCGATGGGGATCCGGCGCCTCATGGTGGAGGGCGGCGGGACGCTGATCGCCGGCCTCGTCCGGGCCCGGCTCGTCGACGAGGTCTATACCTATATCGGAAGCATAGTTATCGGCGGGAAGGATGCACCGACGCTTGCAGACGGCCCGGGCTGGATAAAGGAAGCAGAATTTGCCCGGCTCACTCTCGTGGACGTTGTCCGGATGGATGATGGGATCCTCCTCCACTGGATGGTAAAACCGCAATAATCCCCTAGGCGGGAGCACATTTTTTTATTTTTTGTTCTGGAGAATTTATCGAGCTCGTGAATTAACGCTCTTGGGGGCTGCGGCATTTTATGCCTCCGCCTCAGCCGCTGTGACATCCCCCCATTGCGATGATGCGGTATTACCTGTACACAGATCTGCTCCCGTACAGGTAATACCGTGAGCATCGCTATTAGCGCCTCGTCCCCCTCGGGGGACAAAGCGGCGCAAGAGGGGGGGCTGCGTATTATTAATGAGGTTTTCTACAATTCCGGTTTTAAAAAAAAACCGGAGAATCCTTTTTTGCCCGTTTGATGTGGCCCCGTTAAGATCCGGTGCCAAGGCTCATCTGCCTGTATCAGGAAATAATTCACTACGTATATCGCGATCATTGTCCTTGCCGCCGTCTTTTGCCTCATCGCGGTACGGCAGGTGGGAAGGTTCACGTGGAGGATCTGGCAGGTCATGCTCGGGGGGGCGGTTGCCGTCCTCCTCTTCGGCCAGATTGCACCGGCCGCAGCTCTCGCCGCGATAAACATCGACGTGATGGTCTTTTTGTTCGGCATGTTTGTCGTGGGGGAGGCGCTCTCCCGGAGCGGGTACCTCGACTGGCTTTCATCCCGGTTCTTCCGGCACGCCCGGACCCCGGGGCAGCTCCTCGCACTCGTGATCTTCGGCTTCGGGGTGCTCTCGGCGCTTTTGATGAACGACACGCTCGCGATCATCGGGACGCCGCTCGTGCTCGGCCTTGCCGCACAATCGAGGCTCCCGAAAAAACTGCTGCTCTTTGCCCTCGCGTTTGCGATCACGACCGGCAGCGTCGCAAGCCCGATCGGGAACCCCCAGAACCTGCTCGTCGCGGTCAACAGCGGCATGACCGCACCGTTTGTCACGTTTGCCTTCTGGCTTCTCCTCCCGACCATCGCGAGCCTCACCGCCGCGTGGCTGGTGCTCCGCCTCTATTACCGTAAGGACTTTGCCCCGTCCGCACCCGCAGTCTGCGAGCCCTCGCCCGCTGCCGTCCCCAGCCCGGTGCTCACACGGATCGTCAAGTGCTCGCTTGCGATCCTCATCGGCCTTGCCCTCGCGAACATTGCCGCGTCGCTTGTCACCGGCGCAATCGTCATCCCCCTGCCGCTGATCGGCCTTGCCGCTGCTCTCCCGATCATTATATTCTCGGGCGAGAGGATCGCGGTGCTCAAAGCGATCGACTGGTGCACGCTCGTCTTCTTTGCCGCGATGTTTGTCCTGATGGCAAGCGTCTGGCAGACCGGTTACTTCCAGTCGCTCGTCAGCGGCACGATGCTCTCGTCCGTCCCACTGCTCCTTGGCACGAGCATCATCGTCAGCCAGTTCATCTCCAATGTGCCCTTTGTTGCCTTGTTTCTCCCTATGATTATGCAGACGGGCGGGACAACCGGGCAGATGATGGCACTTGCTGCCGGCAGCACGATAGCGGGCAACCTCACCATCCTTGGAGCGGCAAGCAACGTGATTATTATCCAGAATGCGGAAAAACAGGGCCAGACACTTACCTTTTTTGAATTTGCCCGGGTTGGTATCCCGCTGACGATCGTGCAAGTGATGGTGTACTGGGTATTTTTAGGATTTATTTAAAAAAGCCTTTTCGCGGCACTGTAGAACACCTCTTTCATAACACGCAGCCCCCCACGGGGGACGGGGCTCAAGGGTGATGATGCCGGAATAGGAAATACTACACTATCGCAACCGGGGGGTGCCACAGCGGCGGGGGCGAAGGCAAGGATTGCCGTAGCCCCCAAGAGCGTTATGGCAATTTAATTTGAGGATTTCTCCAGAGCCAAAATTCAGATTTTTTTCCTGCGGCCACTCGCATCCCGCGTGTAATTTCCAAACTCGCTGTTTTTCACCACTTCGCCGTTAAAGACCGGGCCGTCGCGGCAGACGCGGAGACCGGACGGGTCGATGCAGCAGGAACCGCAGACCCCGACACCGCATTTCATGTACCGGTGGAGGGAGAACTCGGTCTTGTGGGCAATGCCTTTTTCCTCCACCTTTGCAAGCACAGCCCGCATCATCACCTCCGGCCCGCAGACCGCGATCCGGTCGTATGCACCCAGGTTCAGGTCATCCATGAGCTGGGTGACAAAACCTTTCAGACCAAGCGACCCGTCGTCCGTTGCAATCAGCACATCGGTGCAGTCGTCCAGCAGGTCAACAAAAAGGAGCTCGCTCTCGTTCCGGGCACCAAGAAGGAGGGTCATGACGCAGTCGGCTCTTGCAAGCGGGAGGAGCGGAGCTGCTCCCACGCCGCCTGCAATGGCGAGGACTTTCTCGGCCTTTGAAAACCCGTTGCCGAACGGGCCGCGTATCCCGA
>NZ_PMZU01000031.1:0-914 GCF_003170075.1 Methanoregula sp. | reverse complement strand
GGGGTCTCCTGTTTCACCTGTACGATGATGACCGGCACCGGGAGACCTTCAGGCATGGGCACACCCCACGATCTCGTCCGGAGGAAGCCCGTCTTTTGCATAGAGCCCGCCACAGATCTTCTCGAAGACCCTTGCATCGGCCTGTACGGCACTGCCTATCTCGACCGCCCGTGCACCCGCCATCATCATCTCCACCACGTTGTCGGCAGTTGCGATTCCCCCGCACCCGATGATGGGGATCTTCACGGCATCGTAGAGTTCGTACACGCAGCGGACCGCGACCGGGAAGATGCCACTCCCGGACAGGCCGCCAAAGCGATTGCCGAGAACCGGGCGTTTCAGGGCGGTGGAGATCCGCATTGCCTTCACCGTGTTGATCGCCACGATCGCGCTCGCCCCACCGCGCTCCGCTGCCTTCCCGATCGCGGTGATGTCCGTAACATTCGGCGTGAGCTTGACCCAGGCCGGGACACCGCTCTTACTCACAGCCCGCGTGCAGGCCTCGACAAGCGCCGGGTCACTGCCGATTGCGGCACCGTAGCCCTCCGCATGAGGGCATGAGAGGTTCAGCTCAAAGCCGGCGACCTTACCGGAAAACCACCCGGCAACCATTGCAAATTCTTCCGGTGTACCGCCAAAGATGCTGACAACCACGGGTTTCTTTGCGAGCGGTGCGAGTTCGTCCACGAAATCCATTGAGGGGTTCGGGAGTCCCATCGCGTTCAGGAGCCCGTCCTCCAGTACAACAAGGCAGGGGCCTGCATGCCCTTCCTTTGGTGTCGGCCCGATCGATTTCGTGACAACACCCCCGGCACCCAGGGTGAGCATTCTCGAGAGCGATGCCCCGGTTGTCCCGAGGACCCCCGCCGCGAGGAGGAGGTGATTTTCTAGGGTCACGCCCCCCACCGTTACCC
>NZ_PMZU01000037.1 GCF_003170075.1 Methanoregula sp. | reverse complement strand
CGATTCTATGCAGGAAAACACTATTTCGACCAAAATATTTATGTATTCATAGAATAATGAAAATTATAACCCTTTCCGGTGGGAGGTGTGATGAAGATGGTTGCAGCAAAGAAACCGGCCGCAAAGAAGGCCCCAGCAAAAAAACCCGCCGTAAAGAAGACAGCCTCCAAGAAGAAATAATCTTTTTGGTCTCATTTTATTGTTTTCTCTCTATTTTTGGGATTTATGTGAATTTTCTGCACGATTAAATCTGGTATGTGCTCTGATTGCGAGAAAATCTCCGGCCATTGGTGTCCATGTATGCTGCAAAAACTTTCCCGCCTTTTGTTCGTGACTCCCGTCAGTCTCACTCCGGCCACGCCGTGACTTCCCTCGCCGATGGCCGTATCGAGGGAGACAACTTTTCGGCAGGGTATCCTATGGCACACCCCATATATGCCCATTTCCCGTGTTCAAGCCCGGTGATCCGGCAGAAACCGGGATTGTCCGCCATCTGTGCCGTGACGGAAACGAGCTGGAACCCAAGACCGAGAGCCGTTGCTTTGAGCCACATGTTCTCCATGCAGTGGGAAAGGGACTGTTGTTCCACGGGAGGGAATCCCTTCTTCTCCGCTGCCACAATATAGAAGGGAGCCGTGCCCACACCGGGCACCATGCCTATGTTTTTGATCGTCGCGAGCCGGTTCATGAATCCGGCAGCCTGTTCCCGCAGTTGTGCGTTTTTTGCTGCCGCACGCTCCAGCTCACCGGCCATTGCCACAACTTCGTTAAAGACGAGTGGGATCAGTTCCGTCATGGCCGGCGAACCTTTCCGTACGACAACAAACCTTCGGAAATAATCATCAGTACTCCCGATTGCTGAGGCAGCAAAAGGAGCATGGAGACCGGCATGAATGATACTGTCGATCATCTCATCCGGTGGAATTTTCTGTGTGAATGTACGGCAGGTCCGCCGTTCACCGATAATCCTGTCCAGGACCGCGTTGTCCTGTTCTGTTTTTGCCGTCATGATAAGCAAGCTCACATCCCATTACACAGCAGGGATATTTTAACGTGTGTTTCCCGGATCGTGCCCGTCTCGCAGGTAAAGAGTCCGGCGCCCCAGTTCCGCGACAGGTATAAATGGGCTGCTTAACGGTAGAGAACCCCCTGGAGCCGGAGGAGTACAGAATCTAATCAGTTATATACCATCAAATAATAACTATCCATTATACCTATGAGGTATATGGAGGATTGATGATATGACTGACATAAAGGATATTCTTCAGATGGCAATAAGCCGAGAGGTAGAATCGTATACATTTTACCGGACCGTTTCTGACAAGGTCAAGGATGCAAACTTAAAGAAACTCTTTAATGAACTTGCGGGGGAAGAGACGAAGCACCGGCAATTCCTTGAAGGGTTGCTCACAAAGGATGCAAAGGATCTTCACATCACTGGCGCGAAGGATTTTAAAGTCGGCGACAGTCTCGCAACCCCGAAACTCACTATGGACTTAAAACCCATAGATGGTCTTGTCCTTGCCATCAAGAAAGAACTCGAAGCGATGCAGATGTATACGCAGCTTGCCAATGCGACAAGTGATTTTGTCCAGAAAAGCCTTTTCCAGAACCTTGCCGCCATGGAAAGTGGCCACAAGGCCCGGCTCGAGGATCTATACGTAGAGATGGCGTTTCCCGAAGTCTGGTAAGTCTAAAACCAGTGTCTGCCGGCGTGCAAAAACCAAAAACTTATTCTTTTTCTTTTAACCTTTTTAAAAACACCCAGTCCTGTTGTGACGATGGGATGCCCTCGCGGACTGGCGACAGCCTGCAGGAGCATTAAATATACTACAGTGGCCTTCCGGCAGCCCCTGATAACGGGATTATGGAAAGTTGGATTTCCGGACGATCTGCCAAGGAAAGGGCTGTGACACCCGTTTTTTTTTAAAATGCCAAAAATGGTGCATAAAATGGTGTTTCTCCGGGTCATCATTTCCCTATCATCACATTGATATGTCCCCGTTTCAAAAACACCATCCCGGGAAAGAATATGCCGGACTTAAAAGACATTCCCGACGCGGTGCGGTGGCGGTATGCCGCAGGATGCGCCGCGATGCTTCCCGCGCTGTACGATGTCGCATTCCGCGAGGCGCTCGGGAAAAAATACGGGGCGCTCGAACAGGAGATCTGGATGGAGGTCGGCCGCATGATCCAGTCGATAGCTCTCGACTGCTCCCTCCCGGTCATGAATGCACAGGAAATCGCGCGGACCGTGCAGGTTGCAACGATCGTCCTCTTCGGGCCGGAGTATGGCGGGGAGACAATTGATCTTCCCAATAATAACGCCGTCATTATCGTCAGGCGCTGCCCGTTCCTGTACCACAGTTATACGCTTGCTGCCGACCACGAACGAACGTTCGCCCGGTGCATGGCACTCACGCTTACTGCAGTCCCGCTCCTCAACAACAAGTACACGGCCCGGTTCGTACGGACGATGTGCACCGGTGACCGGCAGTGCGAGGTCAAGATCGAGAAGAAACCGGAGCCGGAGAATGCAGCTGCGGTAAAGACGTAACAGGGAATCCGGTTATTTAAAAAAAGGTGATTGTGTAACATCCACCAAAAGTTCGATTAAACCAAAAAGTGAAATTTTATTGCCGCTCCTGGGGGCTTCGCCCCCGCACGCTTGAGGCATCCTCCCATTACGATGATGGTGTATTACCTGCATGCTGATTGTTTTTTTGGGAACGTTTCAGGGTTACAGGTAATACCCACACTATCACATACGCCCCCGCCCCCATTGGGGGCAGGGCTGGCGTGAGGGGGGTCGCCTACTTTTTTTTAAATTTTCTACAGATTACAGATCTTATAAAAAATCCTGAAATGCCACCATACTACCCATGAGTTAGTGGTGGACTTTACCTAATCACCATTACTTATAACAACGACCGGATTCCTGACACAAGGAGCGGGGAGAGGAACCGGAGCAGGGCTGGTTTTTTCATAAGAATCCCGGTTATGTTTCCCGGCCGGTCCATGTCCCCGTGCTGCACAATCTCACTGATAATTTTTGGATCATCAAGGGCAAGGATCATCCGGTCGACCGTCTCCGTTGACAGGTTCTGGCGCATCAGGAAGAGCCGGTACCCAAGCGACAGCTCACGGCCGATATCTGCCTGCCAGCGCCGTTCGTACTCCGCAAGCGCTGTATCGGAAAAGGTGTCGTTTTCACAGCACGCAGCCGCCACCACCGCTGCATGACGGGCAGAGCGGACACCGGTATAGACTCCGCCGCCGGAGGTGGGCTTGGCAAAACCTGCTGCATCCCCCACAAAGAGGGTACGGCGGCCAGACGTTTTTGGCATCACGCCCAGGGGAATGGTGCCGGTGACCAGGTGCAGGTCGGACAGGAGACCGATCCTCCGGACAAATGCAGAAAACCGTTCCCGTACCTGCACGGTTCCGCACAGCCCGGCCCTGACCCGGCCGTTCCCTGACGGGATCGCCCAACCGAAGAACTCCGGGGATGCATCCGGGTAGAGTTCGACAAGCCCGGGATCGCAGTCACGCTTTCCCTCGGCCTGGATACCGGCCAGAAACACCGGTGCCCGTTCCATCCCGCAGATGCGGGCGATCGTGCTTCGGGGCCCGTCAGCCGCAATCAGGATCTTAAAGGAAAATTCCTCATGCCCATTGATCCCCCGGGTGACCACATGATCACCCCTGACATCGCAAACTTCGGTCTTGAGCCGGAAGTCTGCTCCCGCGTCTGCTGCAGCCTCTGCCATCTCGCGGTCAAGCATGCCCCGGTCCACCACGTGCGCCTTTGGGGTTTTCGCATCGATGACGAGGGCATGCCCCGTACTGGATATAAGGCGTGCGCCGGTCACGGTATTGAGGATGGATCGCCGGGAAACCGCGCACTCTTCGAAAGCCGCACGGGACAGGAGGCCGGCGCACTGCACCGGATACCCGATGCTCCCCTGCTCCTCGATACAGAGCACCGAAAGCCCGCTTCTGGCACATGCACGGGCGGCTGCGCAGCCTGCCGGCCCGGCGCCGACGACAATGATATCATAGGCCGGGAGCATGGTCGGGGGCACCTGGAATAAAAAGGCAGATTTACTGCGGGGGTTTCCCGTCTGGCTGTTCGCCCGGCTGATCAGGAATACCTGCGGGCGGGGCCTCTGTTCCTGCCGATTTTACCGTAATCCCGCAGGTTTTGAAGATAAGCACGTGGGGGGGGATGGGTGCTTCAGCACCTTCTTTCATGGAAACTCCCATGAGAATGGCAAAGAGCCCGAAGACAAACGAGAAGGTCCCGACAACAGTCATGGCCAAGGTCTCGCTCATTGACGGCACATAATGGATAATGAACCCGAGCAGGACGAGACTGCTCACGATTACGCCCGCCACAAGGAAATGTTTCGATCGCGGCCGGGTCAGAGCCTGTGATATACCTGAATACGCGGCATAGAACGCCAGTACCCCAATGGCCAGTACAAAGAGAAGAGCGATAAGATTCTGAAATAGAATGGAGACTATCCCGATGACAAGGAGCACGGCGGAACAAAGAAACCAGAAAAATGAGTCTTCCGTGTGCGAAGTAATACCGATGAACAGGCAGAGCACGATACCTGCTACCAGGAGGACCCAGAAAATACCAAGGAATAAGGAGAGCACAGGGCCCGGCACAACAAGGGCAAGACCCCCAAAGATTAAGCCAATCGACCCTTTCAGGAGGCAGGACAATTTCGCATCCATAGAAATACCTCTGTTTTCTCGCGTTAATAGTTTCGTACGCGATTCCAGGGCGGACCCGGATCCCGGCTCTCATGCAGGCCTCGCCCTTTTATACGAGAGCCCGTTTGCCGCCGGGGATTTTATCAGCACCGGGGGGATTTTGGGGACCGTGGTTTCGGTCAGGTTGTTTTCTGTCCGCATCCGCACGACCGACGGGGTCTATGTCCATATCCCAAATGACCAGATCTATTCGACAACGGTTCCGGCTGACACCACCTCAAAACAGGGGTGAAAGAACCGGAGGGAAATTTAAATAAAAAACCGGCAGGCGTATCTAGGTCCGCCCGAACCCGAAAAACTCAATCCCGAAAAGTTTCTCCAGCGCATAGAGGATGGCAAAGAAGAAGACGGCATACAATACGAAACCCACGACAAGATTCATCCAGCCGGCCATCCCGGCATATGCCATGATCAGGTTCGAAATCCTATCGGCGATAATAATAGCACAGAGGATTCCCAGGAAAAAGATTACCCATTTTTTGATAGCTGCAAAGTCCATATGCATAGTTGGATTCCTCAGGTATTAAAACCCTCAAAACCTTGTAGGGGGATGCAGTCAGGGGAGCCTTCCTGAAAAATGCGGGTATAGGGCGTACTTTCTTTCTGCCGTACGTTTCCGTGAAGAATTCCTTGCAGAGACGTTTTTTGCGGGAGCGAAATGGTTATGACGTACCCGGCTTTTGAGCGTACCTGATGGATGAGAACGGGGCCACTCCCGATGGGTTTACGACCGTCGCAAGGATCGCACCCTTGCGGTTGCAGGTGTTCTGCTGCTGGTCTTTCTTTTTGGCCAGCAGGAAACGACTTATGATAACAATCTCGCGAAGGCAGCATCGCACAAGACCGGGCCATCGGAAATAAACGTGCCTGATACACAGGGACATTCCCCCCTTGTGTTCCGGAGAGCGTGAGCGTGGAAGCGCGACAGTACCAATCCGGCGTGCTTTTTACCAGGGGGGGCGATGCCCTCATTCCTGCTATAAGAAAGTATTTTAGGCCGCCCTGCCAATGTCTCGAAAGACACCTGTCATCATTCCTCACTGCCCCTGTACTCTACCGGCTACAGGCCGTCTGCTGCAAAAAAGCATGAAAAAACGACATGATGCTGACAATAATGGGAGAATGAACCTATGTCAGGACGAAACACCCTCGAACTGATTCACGGTATCCTTACCGAGATCACAAAAGTCTCCAGACTGATAGAGGGATATCAGTACGAGGATTTTTACCGGGATGAACAGACCTATACCATGGTTACCGGCTGCATCAGGAACCTTGATACAATGGCGCGCCAGATGCCGACGATTATCCAGGTAAAATACGCTCTTTTGCCATGGAAAGAACTGGCAGCACTGGAAGAAGAGGTCGCACATGCAGACACGGTCACCCGGCCCGGGGTCATCTGGAGGATCTGCACCGAAACGCTCCCGCGTATCCAGCCGCTTGTCGAAAACCTGATCGAAGAGCTGGAGAAATAATCCCGGGTACCTCAACAGTCCGGGAGTGTTTTCAGACAGGAACCCGCACATCTTTTTTTCCCGACCGCCCCGGTTTTCTGCCACGACCTCCTGCCCGCGAATGCTTATCTTACCAAGAACCTTTGAGTACTGGTATGGATGATGAACCTGCGGAGATTACGCCCCGCTCCGATGCACCGGCAAACCCGGATCCCGTGCCCAATCCGGCGGCACCCATGGGCCGGGGATTCTGGGCAGTGATGGCGCTTATCGGTGTTCTTATCCTTTTGATCATCTATGCCCAGGTCCAGGGCGTCACCAGAACCGTGCCGGTAAACCTGACCGGCACCAGCTGGACGCTGACCTACTATAGTAATGACGGCGGCACGATGGTCCCCGTAACAAACGGGACGGTGGTGACGATCCGTTTCGGCCTGGAAAACGGCACCATTCTCGACGGAAATTCCGGCTGCAACGAGTACAGCTATCAGTACACGATCAGGGGTTCCATGCTCACCCTGACACGCGGTTCCGGGGTAACGACCGAAATGTTCTGCCCGGCTCCCGGCGTGATGCAGGTTGAGTCCACGTACCTGCACAATCTGGAAAACTCCACCACCATAAGGTTCCGGAGCGACCACCTGTACCTGTATGATTCCGCAGACAAACCGCTCCTCATCTTTGAACAGACAACAAGCTGAAAACGGTTATCGTTGATGATCCAGAGGACCGGGTACAGGGATGTTACTCTGCCCTGTTGCCTGCATATTCCCGTTTTCCGACCGTCGCAAGGTAGATCAGGAACTGGTTGATCCCATCGATGCCAAGGATCTTTGCCATCGCATCGTCATCGAATGCGGCAATGGCACAGACTCCGCACCCGGTCGCCTCTGCAGCAAGGTACAGGTTCTGGCAGACATGGCCGGCGTCAAGGTGCAGGTCCCGGTACCCGCGCTCGCCGTACCGCCACGTCATCCGGTACGGCACGGCCGTCCAGAGAAACACGACACCGCACCGCATGACAAATTGCTGTTCGAGACAGGCACGGGCAACGTCAATGTGGAGGGTGGGATCGGTTTTTACCTGGCAGAGCCGGTGGGTGAGGGCAAGGTACCGGTAGAGACCCGGTTCGAGGCCGTCCACATCGTTTACAAGCAGGTACGTCTCGAAGGCGTGGCGCGCCCCGGCCGATGGGACGGTGCGGAAGGTCGCCTGCGACCCGTGCACGCTCTTTACCCCCTGGGTGCACCAGAGCAAAAAGGAGAGTTCATCGAGGGAGAGAGGCTCTTTTGCGTACGACCGGACGCTGTGCCTGTGTTCGATTGCCTCGCGGAGATCGGTGTGCGGGATCGACAGCGCTGCCGGCTTTTGGAGATCCAGGACCGGCAGGTCCGGGTCCGCCGGAAGTTCCAGCGGTGGCTGGGGCATGCCTTTTTCCTGGTCCGACCGTCCCAGGTACCGGTACTTCGTCTGCTCCAAAAATACCTGTCCTGTGCCGGCAGGGGTCGGGGTATGGTCTGGCATATGCTACGCTTTGTGAACCGGCCCCAGATAGTCCTTTTGATAGTACAACAGTTTCCCTGAAAAATTTCCCGTGCCGGACTGATCACACCGCTGAAGGGAACGGATATCAGCCGGTAAAAGGAAACAATTCCCACATATTTCGTGAAACCATGCCTGCACGCGCCGCACCCGACAGGAACAACGCACCCCCGCTTTTCGAATTTGCCAACGTCTCTGTGATCCGGGGCGGCAAACGGGTGCTCGATCACGTCACGCTCTCCATTGCCGAAGGCGAGAATGTCGCCATCCTCGGACCAAACGGCGCGGGGAAATCCTCGCTCATAAAAACCATCACCCGCGAGTATTACCCGGTGCTGTCGGAGGGGCCGGTGACATTCCGGGTACGGGGAAAAGATGAATGGGATGTCTTTTGCCTCCGGTCGTTTGTCGGCATCGTATCAAACGACCTCCAGTACACCTTCACAAGAACCATCACCGGCCGGGAAGTGATCCTCTCCGGCTTTTTTTCAAGCATCGGGCTCTTTAACCGGGTCGTTACCCCTGCCATGGAAGAAAAGACGCAGGAGATCCAGAGGTTCCTTCGCATCGAACGGCTTAGGGACCGGCCCATGAACGAGATGTCGTCGGGAGAGGCCCGGCGCTTTTTAATCGGACGGGCGCTCGTGTTTGATCCTTCCACGCTCATCCTCGACGAACCGACAAACAGCCTCGATCTTTCTGCCCTTCATACGTTCCGCCAGACCCTGCGGACGATCGCGCAGTCAGGAACGGGCATTATCCTTGTCACGCACCACCTCCACGATCTCATCCCGGAGATCTCAAGGGTCGTCATGATGAACGGCGGCAGGGTCTGCGGCGACGGCGATAAACCGGCAATGCTGACCGACGATAAAATCAGCCGGCTCTTTTCGGTACCGGTGCATGTGCGGGAAGAGAACGGCTGGTACTATGCTACCGGGTATTAAAAAGCAATTTTTGCACCTCGGCGTTCATAATCGCACCCGGAAAAATCCGGCGCGCTTCCTTTCAACCTGCCACAGGAACGGTAAAACTCCTGGATGCTGCCCCGGTACCAAAGGTTATAATAGGGTGTTATAGTTCTGGAGCACCAAGACAATACTCACATCCGGGGATAGGTAGTATCCAAAAAAACAGGGACCAGATACATGCTCACGCTTGATGAGATCAGGGAATATGCCGGGGTAAACGGGCTGGTGTCCCCCGCGGCAGAAGAAAGCCGGAAGAAGTACGGCGCCAACGTCATGACGCCCCCGGCACGTGAGCCGCTCTGGAAACAGTACCTGAAAAATTTCGACAGCCCCATCATCAGGATCCTGCTGTTCGCCGTCGCGATCTCCGCTATTGTCTCGATCGCTGAAGGGAGCGGGCTTTTAAACACCCTTGCGATCATCATCGCGATCCTGCTTGCCACCGGCATCTCCTTTTATAACGAGTATCATAGCAGCCGGGAGTTTGATGTCCTCAACGCCCACCGCGACGATATGGCAGTCAAGGTGGTCCGGGACAGCAACCCCACCGTAGTGCCCTCCCGCGATATCGTGGTCGGCGACCTCGTCCTCCTTGAAGCCGGCGACGCGATCCCGGCCGACGGCTGGCTTCTTGCGTCTGACGGGCTCTTCTGCGACGAATCTGCCTTTACCGGTGAGAGCGAACCGGTTCAGAAAGAAAAACAAGATAACGTTCTCAAGGGAAGTTTTGTGACGGCCGGGAAAGGGAGGATGATCGCCGGGGCTGTCGGCGATGCAGCCGAGATGGGCGTGATCGCCGCAACGCTCGGGATCGATCATGCGACAAAGACCCCGCTTGAATCAAAACTCGAAACCCTTGCCGGGCTGATCTCGAAATTCGGGTACGTGATGGCGGTCCTCATCTGCAGCACGCTCATCATCCGCGGCATCCTTACCGGTGACCTGACGGGACCAAACCTTGCCACCGCAAACCACCTGCTCCAGTATTTCATGCTCGCGGTCGTGATTGTCGTTGCCGCTGTACCCGAGGGGCTGCCGATGAGCGTCGCGCTCTCGCTCTCCCTTGCCATGCGCAAGATGACCCGGGCCAACTGTCTTGTGCGGCGCCTTGTTGCCTGCGAGACCATCGGGTCGGCGACCTCGGTCTGCACCGACAAGACCGGGACACTCACGAAAAACCAGATGGAAGTAATTGAGGCGTCCGTCACCGGCCCGGCCGTGCCGGCGGGAGAACCGGTCACACCTGCGGAGTGGATCACGCTGAACGCGGCCGTCAACGGAACCGCGTATCTTGAAGAGCGGGAGGACGGCAGGGTCATCGTGATCGGGAACTCAACAGAGGGGGCGCTCCTCCGGTGGCTGCGGGCCCATGCGATCGATTACCGGATGCAAAGAAAAAAGATCCCGGTAGTCCGGCAGTACCTCTTCGACGGGAAGCGCAAGCGCATGTCGACCGTGGTGAACTTAAACGGACGGCGGTTCCTGCTTGTCAAAGGTGCACCGGAGATCCTGTCCGGACTCTGCGCTGCGGCGCCCGATCTCTCGGGTGTGGGCGTGCTTGCCTCCCGTGCGATGCGGACGCTCGCGTTTGCCCACCGGGAGATCACGGGAGATGACGAGAACGAGTCTGATCTCGTCTGGGACGGGTACGTCGGTATCCGCGATCCCCTGCGGGACGATATCGCAGCGTCTGTGGCCCGCTGCCAGCACGCCGGCATCAGGGTACGGATGGTCACGGGTGACAACCCGGTAACAGCACAGGCCATTGCCCGGGAGGCCGGCATCATAAAAGGCGGGACGGTTATGACCGGAAAAGAGTTCCGGGCGCTTTCGGCCGAAGCACAGGTAACGGCCGCAAAGAGCCTTGACGTGATGGCCCGCGCCGAACCCATGGACAAGTTCCTCCTCGTGCAGGCGCTCCAGAAGACCGGCGCGGTCGTGGCCGTGACCGGCGACGGGACCAACGATGCCCCCGCGCTTAAACACGCGGACGTGGGGCTTGCGATGGGTATGGCCGGTACCGAAGTAGCCCGGGAGGCAAGCGACATTATCCTTCTCGACGATTCCTTTGCCTCGATCGTGAGCGCAGTCTGGTGGGGCAGGGCGCTGTACGAGAACATCCAGCGCTTCCTCCTTTTCCAGCTTACCATCAATTTCTGTGCCTGCATCCTCGTCTTTATTGCCCCACTCCTCGGTTACCCGGAGCCGTTTACCATTATTGAGATCCTCTGGATCAACATCATCATGGATACGCTCGCCGCGTTTGCACTCTGCTCGGAGGCACCGCATCGCGGGCTGATCGACCACTCACCGGTCCCGCGCGACGCTCCGATCATCACGCCGTTTATGTGGGTCTCGATCGCGATAACCGGCGCCTTCCTTGTTTTCAGCGGCCTCCTCCAGCTCGGTACCGGGTTCCTGGGCGGAAAAACAGACGCGGAGATCGGCACGGTTTTCTTTGCCGCATTTATTATTGCCGCCGTGATAAACGGGTTCAACTGCCGGGCGATGGACGGAAAGATGCCTCAGTTCTTCAAGGGTAACCCGACATTTTTCCTGGTTATAGCCGGGATCGTGCTTATCCAGGTCATTATTATCCAGTTCGGCGGTGCAATCTTTGGTACCGTACCGCTCACACCTGAAGAATGGGTGACAATCGCGGTTGCAGCGGCGGTACCGGTGCTGGTCATCGGGTTTTTGATCCGGTGCGCATTCGGCTGGTACCGTGCGGCCAAAAAATACCCTGCCGGCGCATAAACCTCGAAAGATCCGTTTTTAATTTTTGGTGATTAGGTAAAGTCCATCACTAACTCATGGGTAGTATGGTGGCATTTCAGGATTTTTTTTTATAAGATCTGCACTCCGGGGAACACAAAAAAATGCAGCCCCCCTCTTGCGCCGCCAGTCCCCCAAGGAGGACGGGGCGCTATTAGCGATGCCTCGGCATTACCTGTATCGGGGACACACATAGGTACAGGTAATACG
>NZ_PMZU01000007.1 GCF_003170075.1 Methanoregula sp. | reverse complement strand
TGTCACCTTATCGTAAAGATTGAGGTAATATTCCTCTTAATTTATGTACAGGGGATATATTGAATATTGCGAGAGAAAAAGAGATCGCGGTATGGTGAGGGGATTTTGCAGGAAGTACTGTAAAATTGCTTCACCCGGATCTGCCATTAACTCTGTTCCTGCTCCCGGAACCATTCAATCGTCTCTTCCAGCCCGGCATTGACCGTGTATGCCGGTGCATACCCAAATGTTTCTTTGTGCCCGGATAATATCCGCAAGGGAAGCCCGTACATTCCCCGAAGTCTCCAACGAATGCACCAACAAACACTGGTTANNAAAAAGCAGGTACAGATCTCCCGGGTATGGATGAAAATCTCCTCATGCTCCTTACGTAGCTCGCGCAGGGCCGGGGGCGGACGTGATAAACTGGGGGCGGGCGCCAACAACAGAGACAATCTTCACACCAGATGATAAGGAAGTAATCAGTTAACCGTGTTTCTGTGCAATTTAAAAAAAAGTCCGGATGTGCGGCACGTGAAATCCCTGGTTGCCTCTTCATGCCCGTCGAAATATACGGCTGACATGCGGTGAGCCCGCTCATCGCGTACCCGTTTCTGCTGCTTTCGTTTCGATGTTTTTAGCTCTGGCAGGTCGGTCACCGGGACCCCCCGTCCCGTCTCACGACCCTCCGTCGTGGAAATCCGGCCCCGAATCTTCGTTTTCCCGGCAAACCAAGCCCAAAAAACCGCCCGATTCCCCTGCCTGAAAATCAGAACTCATATATGCCCCCATTTGTAAAAAAAAGCCTAAATTGAGCTCCATATAATGCCCATGGGAGCCCGATAGAAGCCTCCCGGCAGCCATTATTTTCATCATGAACAAGAGAACCCATCCGGGCCCAAAAACAGGCCTCAAAACGCTTCTATGAGACCGTTTTATTTCGTCCGATTTCAAAAATAAGGCTGATTTGAGGTTATTTTGAAACGGAGCCCGATACGTGCTTCTTTTGGGTACGGAAAGGGGTAATCGGAGCCCGGATTGAGCCCGGATGGGATGAGGCCGGGTACAGGGGGATCCTGGTAATGACGTTTCCTGGTGATTAATCTGCCGTTGTTCCTTTCGGCGTTCCTCTTTTCGGACCCAGACACAATTCTTTTGCGATACTGATTATGGCGCAATGATTGTCGAAAAACCATGCACACTCTTTCCCGCTGCACGGGACTTCGATAAACAATCCCCCGGTATCGACTGCAGTTCCAAATTTCTGGGGACACCTTTTCTGTGATGGCATAACGAAGGATCAGTTTCGATCTGATGAATCTTTCTTTTGAGTCCCGGAAAAGATTCTGTTCGAACAATCCGGGCGTAATCGGACACGATTCCTGACACCAATATCCAACAAATGGTAAACAACAGATCCCGTGCCGGGACACGAAGCGAGTGCCCTTTGTACACATGCAAAAAAAAGATCCGGGAAAAACAGTTCAGCACGGCACTGCAGATCCCGGCACGTATCGCCGGACATCTACCTGTGCACCGCTCTTTGCCATGCGCCCGGCAAGCGCCATGATATCGCGGGCGACCTGCTCGTCCACGTAATCCTCACCGCAATTGGTGCAGATCCGGGCCGGAACCTCTTTGACCACAAGAGTCATCCCGTCCCGTTCGAACGTGACCGTTGTTGTCCCTTCACGGGTCGTCCCGTGCCGGCAGATAACGCACTTCATGATCTCCTCCTCCTTAAAATTTTCTGATCAGACCGCCGGGTCCGGTTCGTATGCTGTGATAACAATTGCCTCACGGTCTCCATTATTGTATGCCGTTGCCTGCATGGAGCGGTCGGTGGTTCACCACCCCGGATACAAGACAGCTGGCACAGGGCTGATCCTCCGGATAATCCTCTATAACAGTGCCACACTTCAGCAGTTCAATGATTTCCCTAAGAGAGATCTGCCGCAAAAACATTTGCCTGAGGGCATGGATACGGAATATGAGCCGGTCGTGTACCGGAAACCGTTTCTTTTCAGCATCTTTTTTCATGCCCTGGCATCTCCGATCCATGGTTACCTGCATGAACCATTTAGGTTGTGGTTACCCCGTCCTCTCCCTTTCACATTTCGTCGCCCAAACTTTCCATCCCTAAAAGTATTCAGAAATCTTTAAGGTGAATCCCGTTCTTCAAAAAAGAAGAGCACCATGGAGCAGGCAGAGATTGATGCAGCTATCGAAGCGTTCGCACCATTCCGGCACACCATTGCAATGATTAAATTCCGTTGCATGGTCTTCGAGTTCCTGTTCTCTGCTCTCATGGCAAGCTGGTCCATCCAGAGAGACCCCCAGCCGGTCCCGCGTAACTATTATTCTGAGAACGAAGGAGTGCATGGCTACGCCGAGCGGGTTATCCCGCCTCTCTTCGAACTCTCCCCGTTCTTTTCTGACGTGAGCTAAGACCGCCGGGTCCGGGCGATTGCGGTTACGCCGTCGTCAGGTTTGTGCGGTCTTTTCTTTTAGGGCGTGGTGCTGGTACCTCCGTGTCCGGCATTTCGCCCTTTTCGCACGTCCTTTGAATGCTTTACAAAAACTTGCAACGAGGAATCCCTCATGAGAAAATCGTTTATCCTCTCCTCAACTGGCAGACGGAATACGGCCGGGAGATCCCGGCATTTTGGAAAACGGCAGGAGAACACTCTGGTACAGAAGCAGAACGGCAGGAAGAATCGGGCCGGAACCGGGGAGAGTAACGCCCTGCCTCCCCCCGCCCGAAGGCGGGGTGCCGTATGATCGGGACAAGCGGCGGCCTGCTTGAAATCCAGGCGCTCCTGATCCTCAAGTCCTTTGCCGTCCATGCCCTTCCCGCCCGGGCGATCGGGATCTCCCGCACGTTCTGTGATATCGTCGGCATGGTGCCGGGCGGGATCATCGGTGTCAAACTCAGGCGCTCGCTCTCGCAACCCCTGACAACGGAGCAGGCCACGCGGTGCTACTGGCCCGAGATCACGCTGATGAAGTCCTGCTGCCCGCAAAAACCCGTGCGGCTCGAACTCTGGATCGCTTTCTCCGGTGGACGGTGGCAGTTTTTTGAGATTGATGGTGACAACGTCCGGGAGGTGACGCATGCCTGACCGCCCTGAACCGGCGAGAGCGAAAGCACGGGTCCCGTCGGTCCCGCTCTTTTTGATCCCCAAAGTGATCCAGGAGCAGATCAAAAAGAAAGGCGAATCAGTCTTTGCCATCTTCGTGGAACGCAGGCTCCACCACCAGTACCGGGTCCGGGTCGAGACGTTCTTCGAGCATGCCCACCGGGCACGACAGGAAAAAACGAAAAAACCTGAATCGACCGTTCAGGACGTGCTGGATGTCTGACCCGCTAAAAGCGCAGCAACCGGCGGTGATGAACGGTGAACGAGCTGCTCCGTGATGCAGCAGCGCTGCTCCTCGCCCCCGGAAACGTCGTGGAAGTCCGGGCGCTCGCCGACCAGCACATCCATTCCGGGTATTTTTCCGACCGAAAAGCACTCATCCGGGCCGTCGAACCGCTCGATACCGACACGTCAGTCCTGGGAATCTATGTTACTCTCAACGACGTGAACCCGGCGCTCCTCGCACGGCGGGCGAACCGGATCAAACTGCGGCTCTGCAGGAAGGATGCGACCACGGGCGACGCGGATATCCTGCGCCGGCGCTGGCTTCCCATCGACATCGACCCAAAGCGCCCGAGCGGGGTTTCGAGTACCGATGAGGAACACGGGCTTGCACTCGCAAAGGCCGGTGAGATCGCCGCGTGGCTCGCGTCGCTTGGTTTCCCGGCGCCGGTCACCGGGGACTCCGGCAACGGCGCCCACCTGCTCTACCGGATCGATATTGCAAATGATGAACCGGCAACGCTCCTTGTCAAAGGCTGCCTTGCGGCGCTCGACGCGCTCTTCTCGGACGACCGGGTGAGCGTGGACACGGCAAATTTCAACGCCTCCCGTATCTGGAAACTGTACGGCACGGTGTCGCGCAAAGGTGACGATACCCAGGACCGGCCGCACCGGAGGAGCCGGATTCTATCGGCCCCGGACGTGCCGGTAGTTGTGACGGCTGAACGTCTCCGCGACCTTGCAGCCCGGCTGCCGGACGAGCAGCACGCACACCTGCAGCCGGCCGCAGCACCGGGAAAGGGTTTCGATCTCCGGCACTGGCTCGATCTCCACGGCCTCGGTGTCCGCAGCGAAAAACCGTACAGCGGCGGCACACTTTTTGTACTCGATGAATGCCCGTTCTCCACCGCTCACAAGGACGGGGCCTTTACGATCCAGTTTGCAAACGGTGCCGTCTTTGCCGGATGTAAGCACACGTCATGCGGCGGGGGAACGCAGCGGTGGCAGGAGCTCCGCGAGAGGTACGAACCGGGCCGGGCAGGAAAACAGAAGTGCTACGAACAGATCCAGCAGGCGTGGAAGAAAGACCGGGCCGTTGCTAAGGCACAACGCGAGGGACCGGCCGGTCCACCGGGGCCGGTACAGAAAACGGTTTTGCCCCCGCCACCCGGCCCGATGCCCCCGGAAAACCCGGATCACCGGGCCCGGGCGCTCGACATCCTCACTCATGGCGACCCGGTCGCGTACATGCTCGCCGCGTTCGCACAGGAGCATGTCGGCGATGAGATCCTCGCACGCTGCATGATCCTCTCGATGGCGTCGCAGGCAGTAAAGAACTCGGACGGGCTGCACGTCTCCGTAACCGGGGACTCCGGCAAGGGAAAGACCCACGCCTTCCGGAAGATGATGCGCCAGGTGCCGGACGCGTACAAGGTGAAGGGCACGGTGAGCAACAAGGCCCTCTATTACATGAAGGACCTCCGGCCCCGCACGGTCCTGATGAGCGACGATACCGAGCTCTCGGACAGTATCCAGGAGATCCTAAAATCTGCGACGAGCAACTTCCATGAGCCGATTACCCATACGACCGTGACAAAGGATCTCACCAGCCGTATCTGCACGATTCCCGAGCGGTGCGTCTGGTGGATTGCAAAAAAAGAGGGAACCGGTGACGACCAGGTACAAAACCGGATGCTTACCTGCTGGATCGACGAATCCCCGGAGCAGGACACCCGGGTGCTCGCCGCAAAACAGGCCCGGGAAGTGCTGGACCCGGACGTGGTTGTCGAAGAATCCGAAGAGCTCCTGACCTGCCGGGCGATCTGGGAACACCTGCACGGCGAGACATTCTGGGTGATCATCCCCTACTCACAAAGGATCCGGTTCCATGCAATCAATAACCGGCGCAACCCCGACATGCTCTATGACATGGTAAAAAGCCATGCGGCGCTCTTTTTTATGCAGCGCAAAAAGAAGACGAGCGGGGACGGGACTTCCTGCGTCTATGCAGACGAGGCAGATTTTGCAAGCGCAAACGAGGTCTTTACGCTCTTAAACGGTACAGCCGGAGGGCAGGAATCGAAGATGACACGAAGGGAGGCCGACCTGCTCGGAGCGATCCGGGAGGCGGATCAGCTCGAGTACACCATCCAGGATCTCCAGCGGCTCACCGGCTCGTCGTACTCCGGTATTTACAAATCCCTCAAGGGCTACGAAAGCAGGGGGAAAAATTACACCGGCCTCCTGGAAAAGTGCCCGGCGCTCTCGTTTACCGACCGGACGGTCACAACGCTCGGGGAGGACGGGAACACAGTGCGCCGCCGGACCGAGGCATACGCATGGGACCGGGAGCTCTACCGGCAGTGGAACGGCGGCGGGGCGTGCTGGCTCGACCCCGGCCCGGATGCGGGAGACGATGGCAGCAGCGGCAGTGATCCCGGGTCGTTTGCTGCATTGCAGCAGGTTTCCCGCACGTTTGCTGCATGTGCAGCAAATAAAAACGGTGCTTCCTGCGCTCCCGGTTCCTGCACCGGAGGGGATATTGATAATAATTCTGTACATGGATCAGGAAGCTTGCTGCAATCCGGGAATTGTGGAGCTGTTTGCGAACCGGATGGTTGTGCAGATCGTTCTCTGTATTCTGCTGCAAATGCAGCAAAGAACGATCGAAAAACAAAAAAATGCACCGGTTCAGAAAAAGAGAAATACTCCGCGCCCGGTTCCGTTGAAACAAATGCAGCAAACGTGCAGAAATTACCGGAAAACGCAGCAAAGAAGCACCCGCTCCGGAGCATCCGTGCAAAGGACTACAAGAAACTCGACATCCCGGAACCCGCGACCACCTGTTTTATCTGCGGGAAGAAAGGTGCGTGGTTCGTCGAGAAATTCACGAAGGAACGGCGGACCCGGGAGAAAGACCAGCAGGACGCCCGGCGGCTGTGCCGGTCGTGCTACGCAGCGGCGGTAAAAGCGGGGCAGGATGCTGCGGTTCCGCTCCCGGGGACGGTGGAAGTTTCCGGGATGGAGCGGGTAACAGCGGATCTCGGGAAATGTCCGGTATGCGGGGTGGCAAAGGTGGAGTGGATCGATGAGGAGGCTGGCGTGATGCTGTGCGGGCGGTGTTATACGAGGGAAACGAAATCCCGGAATGGCAGGGGAGCGGGGTGATGGGGGAATACAGTTGCCCGTTTACGGCATTTCAGGCTGACAGCACCTTATACAGTTCCCCAATCGCCGCCATTGTCTTATAGCCCTTATCCGTGATGATGTAATCCCCCCTGTCGTGGCGTTGGAGGATCATACCGGAATCTGTCAGTTTCCTGATGTGGAAGAGGAGGTTGCCACCCTTTAGGCCGGTCAGCTGGGAGATTTCCGAGAATGTCCGGGTCCCGGTTGCAACCGCCTTTACAATCTGGAACCGCTGGGTGTTTGCCACCGGTTCAAGGATGTCTTTTACCACGGCTTCATACGGCATTTCCGAGACAACCTCTTCGAGGTCTGGATTCTTCTGGCAGATGCCGAGCGTCTTCATCAGCGTGACCTGCTTTTCAAAAAGCCGGCCAAATTCGGAAAAACAGGTGTCGCACTTGTCGTACGGACCTTTTTTCCGGAGTGTCTTTACCCGCTCCCGGTACGACTCGATCAACTCGTCCGTGACTTCACCGTCACTGATATGCCGGGCGGAATTCTCTAAAAATTTCATGAACCCGGCATAACAGGTCGTATGCCTGGAACAGTCGTCCACCATCCGTGCGGAAAGATCGTCTTTTGCTGTGCTGATCTGGTGAGCCGCGAACACACCGGCGTAATCCTTCTTTACGTCAGCCAGTACCGCATCAAGGTGCTGCTGGTTCGCACGTTCGACAAAACGTTTCAGGTCTGTCCTCAATCCGGTAATTTCTGTCTTTAATTCGCGGATCTCGGCTAATGTACCCAATGCTGCGCCCATACTCTCCTCTCGTGTTTGATTCACGTGCTTATGACCATGAGGGTTATTTTTCTGCACCAGAAATCTTTTGTATATTTTTATGACCCTCATCTATATATCAATAATCTTGTCAAGAATATCCGGTGAATTTGTTATGGCAAAACTGACTGCAGAGATGAAAGAAGCGTTTGGCAAAATGAAGATCTTCCCGGTGGCAACCGCAACAAAGGACGGAATACCCAATGTCGTTCCGATTGGGGGAGTTGTGCTGGTCAGTGACGATGTGCTCTGGATTGTGGACAATTTCATGAACAAGTCGCTTGAGAACCTCAAATCAAACCCCCATATAGCACTTTATGTCTGGGGCCCGGAGATCAAAGGCTGTTTCCAGGTCAAGGGACATGCAACCATCAAGACCAGCGGACGGGAGTTCGATGAGATGAAGGCAATGATCAACAAGAAGAACCCGATGCTGCCCGCCCGTTCCCTTATCATCATGAAGATCACCGATGTCTTTGCATGCCTGCCGGGGCAGGATGCAGGGAAGAAACTCCTTTAACTCTTTTTTCAGGAACACGTTTGGTGTTTTTGTTGCATCAGTGGTTAATAGGGGGATTGTTTATTTTCAAAGGAAATTGCATTTCAGCTGCAGATGCAATAGTGCTGCGAGACAGGATTCCCTATCCCCTGCTCGACCGCCTCCATGGCCGGTGATACCTTTTTTTGTCATCAGGGCACCTCAAATGCCTCCTAAAAAAAAGATTCAGATGTACCGAAGCGGCAACTGACTTTTTTTCCCCGCAATTGCGATGAACGCTGCCGCACCAAAAAGGGACGCCCCGCGGCGGATCAGGAAGGGTAAAACCGCACTCGCCCCGCCGTGCCCCGGAGGGGCGTTCGCGGCGGGAACCCTCACACATTATACCACTGCTTTGGTTCCCCGTTCCCCTGTCCGGATCCGGATGGCATCGGCCAGAGGGCAGATAAAAATCCGGCCGTCACCATGGTGTTCGCCTTTGTTGATCTGAATAATTGTACGGACAATGAGCGGAACCTCCGTATCCTCTGCAACCATCATAAGCATTTTTTTTGGCAGAAAGCCCAGCTCGAATTCTTTCTCCACGGGAATATGGTATTTGGGATCTTCGGGATTGTCAATTAATCCCCGCTGATGCATGATGTGAACGCAAACGTCCCGTCGCAATGTTCCTTCAGGGTCGGGAGAGCAAATCGTACCTCCCTGCTGTCCTCGCCCGATAACACTGGTGAAGGTGACTCCTTTGACACCAATGGCATCAAGTGATTTTTTTGTCAATTCTAAGCATTCATTCCGGATAATCGCGATAATTTCTTTCATGCGGTTTGACCTCTCACATTTTCTTTCCGGTTCTGATGATATAGGATTCCTCAACATCTGTTACAAAGATCTTGCCGTCACCAATATTCCCTTCGGCAGGAAATTTTGTCGTTCCAGTCCTTGCTGCAGTTTCAATAACCTTAATTGCCTTGGATACGGCATCATCGGGGAGAACGATCATTATCATCTCTTTTGGTATTTCGGAGTACCTGACGGCTCCCTGGGTTATTCCCATCTCTTTGCCTCGCCCGGTAACATTCATACGGGTCATCGCAGAAATCCCGTTTTTTTCGAGAACTTCAATCACCCGCAGCGTGATTTCAGGTCTGATAATAGCACGAATCAGTTTCATGGACATTCCCTTTCTGATCAGTTTGATGCGACACTCATCGATCCGATTTCAATACCGATACATGATTTCCCTGTTCCGAATTTTTCGGCGAAATAACAGTATGATGGAAGTACCATTCCATCT
>NZ_PMZU01000071.1 GCF_003170075.1 Methanoregula sp. | reverse complement strand
ATTGTTCTTCTTCCATTCCATGAGCCCGGCAATGATCTGGGCTATTCCGCCATAAAAAATTGCCATTGCAATGACCGGACTGCTCAGAGCGATTATCCCGAGATTACAGAGGCTCAGAAGAATGGTAGTCGTTCCAAATGCGCAGAGCCCAAGCGGTGCCGGGTTTGCGGTATTATCCATGAGGAAAAGATTGTTCTTGTTTGTCTCTTCATTGTTCAACATAATTTCCACTCAAAACTGAATAACCTGGTGCACAATTGCCGTTGCTCACATCCATCATGTGCCCAGATTTTCTTCGATACCGGACAGGATTTTTTTACTATCGGGACCAGATTAATCAGCTCATTGATCTCAATGACGGTAACTTTAACATTTTGCATTCTGATCTCATTTTCCGTTTGAAGGGGGTGGGGGGTTTCTCCAAAGTATATATAATGGGAAATTAAATTCCGGGTAGAGGAATCGATTACGGACAACTTGCGTGAGGTCAGGGTATATGAACGTCAACGAGGATGTTAAGAAATTTAATATCTGGTCAGGCACTTATGAGGATTCACGGTTACAATACCTGTATTTCGATCGGATCCATAAAGGAGTCCTTAATTTAGTTAATGGGGTATCTGCTCCCGTAGACCTGTTGGATGTCGGATGCGGAACCGGTAGACTATTACGAAAAATCCGAGAACGCTGGCCTCATGCACAGCTGATTGGTATTGATCCGGCTGAAGGCATGGTGAAAAAAGCCCGGCAAATGATGCCGGATTCAACATTTATGGTGAGCCCAGCCGAATCAATCCCGCTCCCTGACATCTCTGTAGATCTCGTTTTCAGTACTACTTCTTTTCATCACTGGTCAGACCAGTTACAGGGTATACGTGAGATAAGGCGTGTCTTACGTCCCGGGGGTCAATTCTTTCTCGCTGATATAGCACCTCTCCCATTCGTTTTAAGATTTGTTCATCGCGGTCACGGCCAACTTCGCAATCAGAATGAGGTACGAAATATGTTTGAACAGGCAGGATTGGAAGTCCAAGCACAGAGACGGCTATTTTTGGGACATATCCTTGTAACCTCCGGTATTCGACATTAACGAAAAAATGAATTCCTCAGGATTTTAAAAAAAGTACTGTTGATATGCGCTCTTTCAGACGTTAACACAAAAATACAAAATTTAGAGCATTTTACTTTGAGTTTCTTTAAAAGAATCACCGTGGGAAAAAGTCCCGGCTCAGGTAACCTGCACGTTTCCGAGCCACGCGCCGGGTTTCCCGATAATTTCCCCGACCACCCGGGCGCCTTCCACGAGTTTTGTCACCGCGTCAACAGATTCGGGCGGGACGACATAGGCATACCCCATGCCCATGTTGAACGTCCGGTACATCTCGATTGGCGAGATCTTCCCGGTCTCCTGTATCCACCGGAAGATTTCCGGGGGAGTCAGCGGGTTGTCGAAACGGAACCCGAACTTGCTGAGTCGCAGGAAGTTTAAGAGTCCCCCGCCCGTTATGTGGCACATACCGTGCACCGTGCAGGTGTCGGCGACATGCAGGCTCTCGTGGTAGATCCGGGTTGGCGTGAGGAGTTCGCGTCCGAGCGTCTTACCACTCGAAAGTTTCTGATCGTAGTCCGCGTATTTCTCCACGATGCTCCGGGCTAGCGAGAGCCCGTTGCTGTGGACGCCGGTTGACGGGACACCGATGATCTTGTCGCCGGGCTTGATCTTGTCGCCGGTCACGATCCGGTCCTTTGCCTGGATCCCCATGCAGGTGCCGGCAAGATCGAGGCCGTTCACGAGTCCCTTGAGCGACGCAGTCTCCCCGCCCACGATATCGATGTTGGCCAGCCGGGCCCCCTCGTTGAGTCCAAGGCCGATCTGCGCCATCTTCTCGACCGAGAGCCGGTCGGTCGCGATGTAATCCACAAACGCGATCGGCTCCACGTGCATCACGTAGAGGTCGTTCACGTTCATCGCGATGCAGTCGATCCCGACCGTACTCCAGTCCTGCATCCTGTCTGCGACAAGCATCTTCGTACCTACACCATCGGTCGTCAGCGCAAGGACTTTTGGGCCGAAATCGATCAGGCCGGCAAAGTGGCCGACGTTCCCAAGCATCGTGTAGCTGCCTTTCCGTTTGAAACTCAGGTTGTTTATCAGCGCTTTTATCGCGGTCGCTTCAAGATCGATATCGACACCCGCATCGCGGTATGCATTCTCTGTCATTCAGATTCCTCCGAGAGATGGAACTCATCGTGCAGCACCCGGACCGCACGCGGGCCGTCTTCCTGCCGGACCACAAACGATATGCTTGCCTCGCTTGAGCCCTGCGAGATCATCATAACGTTCACGCCGGCATGGCCAAGCGCGGAAAAAATCCGCCCGCCTGATCCTGCGGCACCGGCCATACCGGCCCCGACCACGGCAACGGCACAGACATCCTTGTTGTGCGTCACTTCCCGTACAATACCATCTTTTACAAGAAATGCCAGTGCATCCACTGCTGTCTGGAGATGAGACTCGTCAACAATAAGCGAGATGTTTGCTTCACTTGAACCCTGGGTGATCATCATCACGTTCACTTCCTTGTCGGCAAGTGCGGAAAAGATCATCTTTGCCACGCCCGGCCGTCCGATCATCTGGGCGCCGTTGATGTTGATTGAGGCGACCTTATCGATGTACGTGAGCGCTTTTACTACCCGGCTGTCCCGGTAGCCGTTCCGGACAATCATGGTGCCAGGAGCATCGGGATTGAAGGTGTTTTTTACCCGGACGAGGATGTTCTTTCTCATCGCCGGGTCAATCGAACGCGGGTGCATGACCTTTGCGCCGAAGTACGAGAGCTCCATGACTTCAATGTACGAGACGCTCTTTAAGACCCGGGCGTCGTTTATCACTCTCGGGTCGGATGTCATGATGCCGTCGACATCCGTCCAGATCCAGATTTCATCTGCATCGATCCCGGCCCCGACAATGGACGCGGAGTAATCCGATCCGCTCCGCCCGAGTGTCGTAATGATCCCGCTCTCGGTGCAGCCCATGAACCCCATGATGACCGGGATCTCTTTTTTTAAGAGAGGTTCGATCTTCTTTTTAATCCGTTCATCGCTCTCACAGAGGGCAGTTGCCTCACCGTGCTGGGGGGTGGTGAGAATGCCGGCCTCGCAGCCGTCAAACACGGTCGACGGGATACCGCGCTGGCGGAGAGCTGCACCGACAATCGGGGCAAGCAGCCGTTCGCCAAAGGAGATGACGTAGTCCTTTGACCGGGGCGTGAGCTCCCGCAGGTTGTGGATGGCAGAAAGAATGTGCTGGAGACTCGCGAGCCGCTTTTCAATGACAGCCCCGACTTCTTTAACATAATCCGGTGCAGCCCCTTCAAGTGTGGTCATGTGACGCTGTCGGAGCGCAGTAATCAGCGGAGCAACCTCCGAGCAGTTCTGTGCAGTGGGGAGTTTTTCTGCAAGAGCGATGAGCTGATCGGTCACACCGCGCTGCGCAGAGACCACGACCGCGACTTCGTCGCCGGCCTTATGGTGTTTTTCGAGGATGTCAACAACGCGTTTGATACACTGCGCATCGGCAACGGAAGTCCCGCCAAATTTCATCAGCAATTTCATTTTGGTTCACACCGGCTGTACCATTTATTTATGTAACCATACGACGCACAGAATTATAATATGCATGCAGAGGACGTGGTGGACTGCCATGTGCTGGTGATCGGCAGCGGCGGGGCGGGAGTGCGGGCGGTAATCGAGGCTGCCGGGCATGGCGACACGGTTCTTGTCACAAAAACCATCGCAGGAAAAGGCGGTTGCACCACGATGGCCGAGGGGGGCTACAACGCGGTGCTGAAAAAAGAGGATTCCTGCGAGATCCACTACGAGGACACGCTTAAAGGGGGAGCATTCCTCAACGACCCGGATCTCGTGAAGATTCTCGTGCAAGAATCCCCGCTGCGCATGGACGACCTGATCCGGTGGGGGGCGGTCTTTGACTTCACGAAAGAAAACGAGATCGCCCAGCGCCCGTTCGGCGGCCAGCGGTTCCCCCGGACCTGCTACGCGGGAGACCGGACCGGCCACGAGATGATGATGACGCTTGTCGAGCAGCTCGATGCAGCGGATGTGACAAAACTCCAGGAAGTGACCGTGATCGACCTGCTCAAAGACGGAGACCGGGTCACGGGCGCCATCGCACTCGATGAAAACGGATCGATCGTTGTCCTGAAAGCCGACAGCACGGTCCTTGCGACCGGCGGCGGGTCACGGGTCTACGATGTCTCGACCAACTCATCGAGCGGGACGGGCGACGGCTTTGCGATGGGGTACCGGGCTGGTGCGGAACTCATCGATATGGAAATGGTCCAGTTCCACCCGACCGGCGCGGTGTACCCGTACGATGCACGGGGCCGGCTCATCACGGAAGCCGTCCGGGGCGAAGGGGGCATCCTGAAAAACCGGCTCGGCGAGCGGTTCATGAAAAAATACGATCCCGACCGCATGGAACTCTCGACCCGGGACGTGGTTTCCCGTGCAATTGCCACCGAGATCGCTGCCGGCCGGGGCACGCCGCGTGGCGGGGTTTACCTTGACGTCACGCACCTGCCAAAAGAGCAGATCGAGACCAAGCTGCCGGTGATGCTCGAACAGTTCCTCAAGTACGGCGTGGACATCCGGACCGAGCCCATGGAGGTCGCCCCGACTGCCCACCACATCATGGGAGGCCTGAAGATCACTCCCGAAGGTAAAACCACGCTGCCGGGTCTCTTTGCCTGCGGAGAATCCGCTGGTGGCGTGCAGGGGGCGAACCGTCTTGGCGGAAACGCTCTTGCAGATACACAGGTCTTCGGGAAACGTGCCGGGGAATTTGCAGCCCGGGCGGAGAAAAGGGTAAAGAAGATCGACCCGGCCCAGATCGCAAAACAGGAAGAGCGGCTCGACCGGTTCCTTGCGGGAACAGAAAACCCGGCGGTAGTGCGAACCGAACTCCAGCTGGCGATGTGGAGGGGTGCCGGGATCTTCCGGGACGAGGCCGGGCTCAAAAATGCGCTTGCCGTGGCAAGCCGGCTCATGCAGGCCCCGATTAAGGCGGTATCAACGAAAAACCTCGCGGACTGCTGCATTGTCGAAAACATGTGCCTGACCGCAGCCCTGATCTGCCGTTCGGCGCTGATCCGGCCCGAGTCACGGGGCGCCCACATGCGGGTCGATATCCCGCAGGATTATGACGCGGCGCATTCGCCCTATGGTCACACGTACATCTCAAGGAACCGTATGGGGATCGTAAAACACGGAGCGGTCGCATGAAGGAATTGCATGTGAAGGTCCAGCGGTTCGACCCGAAAAAAGATCCATCGCCCCGGTTTGAAACCTACGCGGTCAGCGTAAACGACGGTGCCCGGGTCCTCCATGTCCTGCACACGATCCACGATACTCTCGATCCCACGCTCGCGTACCGGTACTGCTGCGGTTCCGGGCAGTGCGGGAGCTGCGCCGTACGGGTGAACGGCGAACCAGTGCTTGCCTGCATGGAAGAAGCAACAGACGGCATCACGATTGCCCCCTTAAACCTGCCGGTCAAACAGGACCTTGTCGTGGATCTCCTCCCGAAGATCGAACTGATAGCATCGCTGAAACCAAGAGTGGACTGTAAACTGCCGACAAAAGAGGAGATCGACGCGATCAAACCGTTGCGGGACTGCATCGAGTGCCTTGCCTGCGTCTCGATCTGCCCGGCGATGGATGTGACACCGTTCCTCGGGCCTACCGCAATGAGGCAGGAGATGCGGCTTGCCCTTGACCCGCGTGACACCGGTGACCGGGTGCCGGACGCGATCCGGGACGGCCTGTTTACCTGCACGAGCTGCCAGGCGTGTTTCAAAGCCTGCCCGAAAAAGATCAAAATCCCGGGAAAAGCAATCGAAAAACTCCGGGCTCTCGCAAACCAGCGCGGGTTCACACTTCCCCGGCACAGGGAAGTTGCAGCGCTCATAAAAGAGACCGGCCGCAGTGTCACCCGCACTGAACCCACATTCATGGAGCAGGTCGGTGAAAGGATCGAGCCGAACGGGCCGGTGAAAGCAACCGTGGGATTCTTTGTCGGCTGTATGTACAACATGCGGCTCCCGAAAACCGCGCTTGACGCCATAGAAGTTCTTCGGCGCAACGGGATTCGGGTGATCATACCAAAAGATCAGGTCTGTTGCGGGTCCCCGCTTATCCGGACCGGCCAGCTGGCGTTTATCGACACGCTCAAGCGCTCTAACATCGATGCGTTCCAGTCCCGGGGCATCGATACCGTGATGACGATGTGCGCCGGCTGTGGTTCGACACTCAAGAACGATTACATGACGCCGTTTAAGGTATTGGACATCAACCAAATGCTTACCATGTACGGCATTGAACCCCCGGCACGCTTGCCAATAAAGGCCACGTACCATGATCCCTGTCACCTGATGCGGGGACAGGATGTCAGAGACGAGCCACGCCAGCTGATCCGGCAGGTGGTCGATCTTGTCGAGATGCCGTCCATCTGCTGCGGGTCGGGCGGTGGCGTGAAGTCGGGCGTGCCCGAAGAGGCGGCAGCTCTTGGAAAGCGCCGGGGAGAGGAGATCAAAAAGACCGGGGCCGATATCGTGATCTCGTCCTGCCCGTTCTGCGAGTTTCATATCGCAAGCCACACGGACAAACCGGTAAAAAATATAACAACCGTGCTTTTAGAGGGGTACCGGGAGAAAGACCGGCAGGCAAAAAAGAAGAACGAGTGAAAGTGTTATTCAGTAACCGGAGTCTAAACCACCCCCCACAATCCTACCTTCCTCCCTCAAAATCCGGGCCCAATCTGGTCTCCAATCTCTTGTTTCCGGACCCCGGATCCCATCTCCACAGGAACCGATGTCCACGCCCTTAGAAAATCCTGATTTAATCGTTTATTTTTAAAAATGCCTCGATTTAAGGGCGATTTAAACCTGCATAATAGCGGGCTTCTGTTGGCTGGGTTTTTGGGATCGAACATTTGGTTATCTGATAGGGAGATCGGCCTCCCGGAGGCCGCTATAAGCGTTTTTCAATTTTACGTCGGAAAAATTGATGAAGATGGGTGGGATCGATGGTGATACGGGAGGCGATGAAATGTTCTTGGTGGCTGCCTCCCCCGCCGTGGAGGCATCCCCCGGCTGCGATGAGGGTTTATTACCAATATTCAGATAGGTCCCGCCACAGATAATACCCAACGGCATCGCACACGCCCCCTTTGGGGGCAGGGCTGGCGTAATGGGGGACTTGTGCAACAGGAAAGGATCTTTCCTGGCTGCTCATTTGTTCGAAACTCCTCACCCGGCATCCGTCCTTTTTGAAACTACTCACCAGCTCATACAGTCTTTTTCGAAAAAGCCCGGTAACGCTGGTGAACTTTTTTAAAAAACGGTTGATGCAGGCACCGGGCTTTTTTCGAAATGATAGGCAGCATGACCGGACATTTTCTGGCTACCTGTCAGGCCCGCACACGGGCAGCGGTAAAAAAAGATCAGGTCAGCTTCATCACGTACTCGTACGCCTCTAATGCCGCCTTTGCCCCGTCCCCGGCCGCGATAATGATCTGCTTGCTTTTAACCGATGTCACATCGCCGGCGGCAAAGACCCCGGGCCGGCTCGTGCGGCCATCCACATCCACCACGATCTCCCTCCGGTCATTAAGTTCCACCAGACCGTCAAGGATCTCCGTGTTCGGCGTCCAGCCGACTTCGATGAACACCCCGTCGACATCGAGATTCTGGTCACTTCCGCCCTTTGTTGTTATCGTAATCCGCTGGAGGAACGGATCGCCGGCAAGCGCTGTGATCTGCGAATGCTGGTGCACGATGATATTTTTTATTCCCTCCATTTTTTTGACATAGACCGGATCCGCCTTGATCGTGCTGCGAACGATCAGGTTCACGGAAGAGGCGATCCCGCTCATTTCGATGGCCGTCTGGATCGCAGAGTTGCCGCCGCCGACTATAGCAACCTTCTTTTCCTTGTAGAGCGGACCGTCGCAGGTCGAGCAGATCGAAAGCCCGTGCCCAAGGTATTTCTCCTCGTCCTGTACGCCAAGTTTCCGGGGTTGTTTGCCCTGCGTCAGGATCAGGCTTTTTGCTTTCAGCAGGGTCCCGGACGCAGTAGTCACGACAAAAAGCCCGGCGTCCTGCGAGATCCCGCTTACCCGCACAAGTTCAAGCCGGACATCGAGCGTATGCACCTGCTCCTCGAATCTCTTCATCAGGTCTTCACCGGTGATCATCCGGTAGCCCATGTAGTTCTCGATCGCCCACGACTCCAGCGCCTGACCACCGATATTCTCCGACACGATAAGGGTTTTTAAGAGTTTGCGTGCGCAGTACACACCCGCAGTCAGTCCTGCGGGGCCGGCGCCGACTATAATGACATCGTACAGCTCGTTTGCCGCAGGTGTCCCGAACAGTTCGTTTAACCGCTGGGAATCAAACCCGACAATGACCTCATCGTCAACCATGATAACGGGTACACCGCGCTGGCCCGAGAGTGCAATCATCCTCTGCGCAGCAGCATCATCTGCGCCGACATCGATGGAGGTATAGGGAACGCCCTGTTTCTCAAGAAACGCCTTTGCCATCCGGCAGTACGGGCAGTTTTTTGTCGAATATACCGTGACCATACTCATGAAAGCGAAGAGGATTTTTGGCGGATATAAATATTATGTAAGAGGCATGTTGATGGCTTAAAGCGCAAATTTCTTTTCCCGTGAACCCTAATACACCCTTCATACAGGGATAGTACCATGCACATGTACGCCGGCCGCAAACACTGCTGGAAAATTGTTTTGGGGATCGTATTTGTGGTGCTGCTCAGTACCTCTGCCGCCGCAGCAGCACCAGACATACCCCCTGCCTTTGGTGGTCCGGTGGTCTATCTCAACTTCAACGAGGGGAGCGGCACTCTGGCTCTTGACGCATCCGGGCACGGAAACACCGGGACTATCCACGGCGGAGCAGTCCGGGTTGAGAACAACGGATGTGTAAAAGCGTTGGTACTGGACGGAAATGCGAGTTTTGTATCTATCCCGTACACATCACTGAACCATCCTACAGATGCCATCACGGTCTCTCTCTGGTTTTATGTGGACCATACGACACCGCAAACACTGCTCTCTACGTATGATAACGAAGGGGGATACCGGCTCGCATTCGATGACGGAAACGATCTCTGGTGGACGATTGGTCTTGACGATACCGGGGATGCATCAGTAGTTATCCCACACGAAAGTATTGTCCCCGGGCAATGGCACCACGTTACCGGCACCTATGACGGCCTGACCTCTAAGATCTATCTTGATGGCGTTCTCCGCAACCAGGTAAATGCAACCGGCGTAATCCGCTACACAGATACCAATTATGTTCAGGTCGGCGCTGATGCAGGGCCGGCAGAGACGCCCGACCAGAACGCTCCTCATTATCTAACCGGTGGAATCGACGAAGTCAGGATCTATAACCGGGCACTCACCTACGGAGATGTCATGGATGACCGGTTCCAGTGTACCGCCGCCCCGGGAACAGGCATCCTGTCACTACCCAACAGTATAACACCCGCCTTTCTTATCTCGGGTACTCTCGTACTGGGTGCCGGAGAGAGCGCCACAAGGAAACTGACCTTCTCAAACCAGAGCGAAGAGGGGACCTGGCATATATCAGTTCCTCCCGGCTCGCAGCTGACCGTGGGTGCAATGGATGCCTATTCTACAATCTATCCCGACGAATGGTACGTGGAACTCAAAGACCAGGACACCCGGCTCACGCGGGCGGTTGCTTTCCCGGCCACAAACAACGCTCCGGTCTCCGGCACCATCGCATCGGGCAATGCCACGGTGCTCGTGCACTACTTCGGCGGCCCGGCCCGGTTCCCGGCGGGTGTGAGCGTCACGTTCACCTGCACGGAACAGAAGAGCCCCAACCCGGTATCCTCACTGCCAAAAGCAATTCTCGAATACCCGATCATCGTGATCTACACCGCATCGTGGGCGACACTGGTTGCTCTTGTGGTGGTCATATTCTGGGTCCATAAGCGACGCAGCAAACCATAAATCTCTGACGTTATCTCACGATTCAGGATCGGAGGCATATGGCGGGATGCTGCGGATGCACTAAGCAGTATCTGAAAAAAAGTGTTAAAGGGTAATTTCGCGGAACTGTTTTCCAAATACTCCGCAGATCGGGCACTTCTCAGGGGCCTGCCTGATCTCAATATTGCCGCAGATCGGGCAGAGGTAGATCTTTTCCCTGCCGAGATCGTGACCGGCTTTAAGGGCCGCGAGTGCTTTTTTGTACAGGCCTGCATGCACTTCCTCTGCTTTCATCGCGTGGGTAAACGCAAGCACCGCATCGCTCTTCTTTTCGGATTCAGCATCCTTGATAAAAGCGGGATACATTGAGGTATACTCATGGGTCTCGCCTTCGATACTTCCTTCAAGGTTCTTCTCGGTTGCGTTGATTGCCCCGAGCACTTTTAAGAGTTTCTTGGCGTGGATGGCCTCCGCATCAGATGCAGCCTTGTAAAGAGTTGCAATATTTTTGAACCCCTCGGCTGCAGCTTTTTCGGAAAACGCCAGATACTTCCGGTTTGCCTGCGATTCGCCGGCAAATGCGTCCATTGCATTCTCCTGGGTTGTCATGTGGGAAGGTATAGTCAGAGTGTTACTTATAGATTCTTCATGGGGTATAACAGTACACAAACTCATCCGGACCCCGGTATTTGCCGGAATTAATATGAAAGATGTTTTAGATGCGGGAAAACCACGCATACGTATGCGTGAACAGGTGCCGGCCCGCGTATCTTTGCCCCGGCCCCGGGTAGTATCATGAAAAAAATGAAAGATGTCCCCCCGCATGACCGCCCGCGGGAAAAAATCGCAATAAAAGGCGTGGCTGCACTCACCGACACCGAACTCATCGAGGCTATCCTCGGAAGAGGCGTGATAAACCGGGATGTCCGGATGATCGCCAGGGATATTGCAGTGATGACGAGCGATCATTCCCGGGAGATCCGGTATGAAGACGTGCTGGCCATCGGGGGTGTCGGGCCGACAAAAGCCGCCCAGATCATGGCCTGCCTTGAACTCGGGCGCCGCAGGTACGAACCGACCGGCGCCGTAACGATCAAAAAGCCGGATGATATCCTGCCGCTGGTCAGCACCTACCGGGAAAAACCACAGGAGTATTTCATCTGCATCAGTCTTACCGGGGCCGGTGAAGTGATCAGCAGCCGTGTGGTCACGATAGGAATTCTCAACCACAGCCTTGTCCATCCCCGCGAGGTATTTGCCGGGGCGATCGCCGACCGGGCGGCCTCGGTTATCTGCGTGCACAACCACCCGTCAGGATCGCTTGAGGCAAGCCCACAGGACATCGCGGTTACCCGGCAGCTGCAGGAGGCAGGGATCCTGCTGGGGATCCAGCTGCTCGACCATATCATCATCACAAAGACCGGATTTTCCAGCATGAAAGAGAAAGGGCTTGTGTGATCGACGAGCCCGGAGACCGATGGCCCGGGGATTTGGATTTTTTTTTGGACTGCCGGGTCTCCTTTACGGGATGGAGCGGACGAACACCGGCGTCAATTCATCATTTCTCCGGGCACGACCCGGATACAGCAAGCGACGTTCCAAGTGCAAATCCTTTTTTGTACGCCGCATCGAGAAGATCCGGTCGTGTCCTGATATCCTTGATCCGGTCCATGCCGTTAATTAAGAGCTCGTCCCGGTACTTGCAGTCAATGATGTCAAAGAATGCCCTCACTGTCAGTTTTGCCCCGACAAACACTTCCGGTATATCCATGCCGGAGATGGAGATAAAAAGACCGTTCCGCCCCGTCATCTTATCCGGCGAAACCAGAGGCTGTTTCCGGTGGTACTTGGCCATAAAAAAAACCTGGAACCGGTCCATGAACGATTTGAGGGTGCCGGGAATTCCCATCGTCATCACCGGGGTGGCAAGGATCAGGCTGTCCATGTCCGCAAATTTCGGGAAGATCTGCTGCATGTCGTCGTCAAGGATGCAGGTCTCGTGATCCCGGCAGAAGAACATCTCCTGACAGGACTGAAAATCCAGGTGGGTCACCGGGATGAGTTCCACTGCGCAGCCGGCGTCCTCTGCTCCCTTCATCGCCCGTGCCAGCAGTTGTGCAGTGTTGCCTTCCGGGAGGGGACTGCCCAAGAGCCCGATGATCTTTCTAACCATACCAGCATTGGGGAAAAAAACGCAATATAGTTTTGCATACGAAAAAGGACAACGTAAACGTCCGCTGACGGAACAGACGCTGTTCGTACAAACACAACTGATATATATTATTGACATAGAAGTGAAGTCTGGTGATAAATCTGACCGAACAAAAGACGTATACGGCAGGCCAGAAGGTCGGGCCGGGAAAATACGTGTGTATCGACTGCGGCAAGGAGTTTACCCTCGACAAGAGCGAGCAGGATCTCCGTAAATGCCCGGCCTGCTCCTGCGAGGAGTACCAGTGTTTCCCGATGACCCATATCCGTCCGGACATCAAGACTCCTGAAGATGCAAAGAACCCGCCCAGACGCGGAAAGAGTTTCCAGTAATTTCTTATTTTTCCGGCAACGGTACTGCCAGTTGTGAATGCCCGAAAGCCTGCAAAGGGGGTTTTCGGGGGCCTGTTTGCGAAATGGTATAGGCAGGTGGATCAACCCGTATAACGGAGGACGAATTTCAGTATGGTGAATGTATCCGCAGAGGGGCAGGTCTTCAAATGCGAGATCTGCGGGAATGTTGTGATCGTGAAAGAAGCCGGCGGCGGAGAACTGATCTGCTGCGGGGAACCAATGAAACTGGAAAGTGAGTGAGTATGGTTGTAAAGAGGCCTGTTACAAAGAAACCTGTGGTAAAGAGCAAAACCCAAAAAGAGCTCAAAAACCTTGGAAAGAAGATCGGGAAAGTCCCAAAGTTCTTCAAGGAGCTGACCGTCAATGACCCCGAGATGTATAATCTCGTTATCAAACTGGAAGATCACATCTGGGATGATGGTAAGCTCACAAGAAAGACCAAGAAACTGATCGCAATCGCGATTGCAGCGGCACTCCGCGACCAGCACGCAGTCCATGCCCAACTGATAGGGGCGGCAAATCTCGGTGTCACAAAAGCCGAGGTGGAAGAGGCGCTCCGGGTCGCGTTCCTCCTGTCGGGCATGCCGGCCTATGTCTACGGCAAGGCCCAGCTTGATGAAGTCATGAAGAAATAACCCTGGCTGCTGGTATGACTGAAGAAGCAGATACTGGTTTTCCGGTGCTGGGAGAGCCTGCGCCGGACTTCGAAGCGGAGACCACACAGGGTCCGATCAAACTTTCGGACCTGAAGGGGAAATGGGTGGTATTGTTTTCGCACCCCGCCGATTTCACCCCGGTCTGTACAACGGAATTCATGGCGTTTGCCGCGATTCACGATGAGCTCGCAGCACTCAATGTGAAGCTCATCGGACTTTCCGTTGACAGCGTATCGGCACACCTTGCCTGGGTGCGCAACATCAAGGAGAAGATGGGTGTCACTATCCCGTTCCCGGTCATTGCCGACCTGAACATGAAAGTGGCAAAGAAGTTCGGCATGATCCACCCGGCGCAGAGCTCGACTGCGGCAGTCAGGTGCGTGTTCTTCATCGATGACAAAGGTATCATGCGGGCGATGATCTACTACCCGCTGCAGAACGGACGGTTTATGCCCGAGATCATCCGGCTGGTAACAGCGCTCCAGACGACCGACAAGTACAAGGTGTCGACACCTGCGAACTGGCAGCCGGGCGACAAGGTGGTCGTGGCGCCGCCAAAGACCGCAGCCGAGATGGACAAGCGCTTAAGCGAAGGATACGAGTGTAAAGACTGGTACCTGTGCTACAAGAGCGTATGAGCGGGCCGGGATAACCCCAGGTTTTTGATTTTTTTCTCTGGAATAGGCATTTACTTCTTCATTATGACGCTCTTGGGGGCTCCGGCAAGCCTCCGCCCCCGCCGCCGGGGCATCCCCCGGTTGCGATAGTGCCGTATTACCTGCATACAATAGTGTAGAGATTTTTACAGGTAATACCGAGGCATCACATGCGCCATGCGCCCTCGAACGGGGGCAGGGCTGGCGCAGGGGGGGGCGATTATATTTTATGAAATAGGGATTCTACAAAGCAATTTTTTTATTTTTGTCGATGCGCTATTTCCGTATATATACTGCGAGATTCCGGGAAACGAGACCGGACCGGGGAGCCGTACCCGCTACCGCATCCAATGATTTTTCAGCCACCATATCCAAGCATCATCTATGCCCGTAAAAGTCCTCGCGTTTGCCGGGAGCCCGCGCCGGCACGGCAATTCGGAGACCCTGCTTGACTGGGTGCTCGCGTCCATGGCAGAAGAACCGGACGTCACGGTCGAGAAGGTCCCGCTCACCGAGGCAAACATCAACCCCTGCCGGGGGTGCAACGCATGCGAGAAGCTCAACAAGTGCATCCAGCGCGACGGGATGGACACATATCACGATAAGATCGTTGAAGCGGACTGCATCGTCCTCTCATCTCCCATCTTTTGTATGGGCCTTGCCTCGCAGGTAAAAGCCCTTGTGGACCGTGCACAGGTCTTCCGGTCCCGGAAATATGTTCTCAAACTGCCGGTCGTCCCCCCGGAGCGGATAGGGAAACGCATGGGCGTGTTCCTAGCGACTGCCGGGCAGAAATGGCTGCATGTCTTTGACGCGGCGGTGCCCTCGGTCAAGTGCTTTTACCACGTGATCGACATAAAGGATGCCGACATCCGGTACCTGATGATAAACGGCGTTGACGAGAAAGGCGCAATCGAACGCCACCCGACGGCCCGAAAAGATGCGGAAGCCCTCGGGAAAGCGGTCATTACCGAACTCAAAGCCCGGCTGAGTGCAGGAGCCGGAAAATGACCGTCACTGTCCTTGGGATATCCGGGAGCCCGCGCCGGCACGGGAACACCGAGACGCTCCTCGACAGTTTCCTTGACGGCGCGAGAGCGGCGGGGGCCACGGTGGAAAAAGTGGTGCTCAGGGATATCAATTACTCACCCTGTCGGGGATGTAACGCCTGCCACAAGACCGGTGAATGCGTCGTAAAAGACGATGCTCCGGGCCTGTACGACCGGATCCTTGCCGCGGACTGCGTCGCGGTTGCATCTCCCATCTACAGTATGGGTATTACTGCCCAGCTCAAAGGGTTCATCGACCGGGCGCAGTATCTCTGGGCTCGGAAATTTATCCTTAAAACACTGGACTTTTCCGAAGACCACATCAAGCAACATAAGGGGGTCTTCATCTCAACCGCCGGGCAGAACCAGGCACACGTGTTCGACAGTGCCTTTCCGGCGATCACCGCCTTCTTCCACGGCACGGGGTTTGACTATGCTGAAAATATCGTCGCCAATAACATGGATGCGTACAACGGGATCAATAACCACCCGACTGCATTAAAAGAAGCGTACGAAAAGGGGCAGCAGACCGTGCGGGATCTGGAAAAGATCAAAAATACGTAAAAACCGGGGATCGTCTCTCGTGGAATTACGGCACAAATCTCTCCCTTGGTGCTTTTTTGGAGTTTGAAAATAATGATTATGAGATGAAGAGATAGAACGATGCCACAAGGATACCAAACGCGGCGACGATCAGGACGATAAAGATCGCCGGGTTCCACGCAAGCACCTTCCTGCCGTCAAGCACGCTGACAGGCAGCATGTTGAAAGCCGCGATCATCGCGTTGACCTGAAGTCCGACAATACCGACAAGGGTAAAGAAGTTTAACCCAAAACCGGAGGATAGACCACCGTAGAGGAGCAGCCCGGCAAAGGGTATACAGAGGATCAGGTTTGTTACCGGCCCGGCTGCCGAGATCTTCCCGTTCTCCTCACGGCTGATCATCCTGCCATCGGCCCGCATGTTGTAGATCATCGTCGCACCAGGGGCAGCAAACACGACACCCACAAGGGCGGCAAGGGCAACCGCGACAAGCAACATCATATTGTCCTTGCGGAACTCGGCCCAGTACCCGTATTTTATCGCGGTAAACTTGTGCGCCATCTCGTGGAGGATGAATCCGAAAAAGACTACAACGAGCGACATTCCAAAGTAGACGAGAGCAGTAACGGCACTGATGCGGCCGGAACCAAAGTTCAGAAACCCCCCGGGCGAGATGAAGATGATCGCAAATGAGATGGATATGGCTATCCACGCGACAAAGAGGTCAGCTTCCTCGCGCCGGGTAATTCGTTCGAGCATGAAACCACCGGATCAGATAGGGTGTTTCTTTCATATCTGTTTTCGTGTCCGACGCCAGGCAGCGCTGTCATCACGTTTATCCCTTTTTCCGGCAATGTACTTTCATATGACGATTGAAGAGATCCGTGCGGAGATTACCCAGATCGACGAGGAGATCATTCGCCTCATCGCACAACGGCAGAACCTTGCCAAAAAAGTCGCAGCGGTCAAGCAGACCGAAGGGATACCGGTCCACGACAACCAGCGGAAAACAGATGTGCTGGAGTACGTGATGAAACTTGCAAAGGCACACAAGATCGATCCCGTCCCGGTAAAAACCGTCTTTGAAACGTTGATCTCGATGAACGAGAAAGAACAACGTGCGACGATGGGTAAATCTGTCCCGCCACGGAAACTCGTCAGATAAATTTTTATTTTTTTTAGCCGGTGCATTTAAAAAAGGAACTAGGTTTCGGTAATTTACAGGAACCGGAGGCCGAAAAGGATGATTATTCCCACGAAAATCATCGCAAGACCTATCGCGAACCGGAGCATTCGGCGGTTCTCCAGTCTCCATGAGTTGACCCGCTCCGGGGGAATGCCGAAAACGACCACAAGCAGGATCAGGATCAGCGGCAGGATGAAGATGAAGTTATAGAGGAGCAGGTAAGGGATTCCCTGATAGAGCGTCAGGGTGTTGCTCATCAGACTGAGGATCGCAAGGTAGATCCCCCCGGTGCAGGGCAGTTCAAAGATCCCCACAAGGACACCGAGAACAAACGCGGCGGGAAGAGTTGCTGTTTTTATATATCTCTCTATCACCGGCTTTTTCGACTCGGGGATAGCAAGGATGAATCCCTCCTTTTTCCATGCAGCATCGACAATATTGACCAGCCCGAGGATGATTGCAATAACAGCGGCCACCGTTGCGATCAGGCTTGAAATCCCCGATACATGCACAAAGGAGAGGATGCCAATCCCCGATAGGAAGTACAAACAGAACACCGCTGCGATATAGGTGATGCCGACCATCAGCACCTGCCGGCGGCTCTGGAGCGCGATGATCGAGAGCAGGAGGATGATCAATACCGAGAATGCACAGGGGTTGATGCTGTCGATTGCAGCACAGAAGATAACCAGAGGAATCGTCAGGGTCGTGAAGGTACCGGGGCAATTCGCGGACGCCGTGACGGTGCCGTTCCCGCCCGTCTGTGCTTCGGTTGCCGTAGCATTTTCTGCCAGCAGTTCCTGCCCGCGGATCGTACTCTCCAGCTGATTCCGGATCTCATCTTCTCCTACGAGCGCGTGGTTACCGATGATGATGGTGGGCACACCTGGCGAGACAATGCCCAGCTGCCGGGCTATCTGGAAGAACCGGTCACGGTTTGTACTGTTGTGATAGACCTCGAGCTGCTCAAGCTGGAGGTAGGAATAGCGTGACTCGATATCAGTAACGAAGGGTTTTATGCTCTCGCAGTGACTGCATCCGTCACCGTAGAAATAATAACCGGTAACCGTCCGGTTCAAAAAAGAGGAGGAAGTTGTCCCACTCAGGGATTCACTGATTGCTTTTTTTTTTCAATAGCCTGCACGTATGCTTCCAGTTTCGCGGGGATTTCGACTTCGCCGACAAGCACGATCTTTCCGATAACGACTTCAGGGACTCCTGACGGGGATGAGATCCCGGCGCCGGCATTTACGGTTGAGTAGATCTGCTGATTCGTCTGGTTATGCCAGACTTCAAGCCTGCGGATATCGACATCAGGATATTTTTTTGTGAGATTATCGATAAACGGCTCGACGTTTTTACAGTGCGGACATTCTTCCCCATAGAAGAAATAGACAGTGCTTTCATTAACTACGGTAGCACCAGATGGTGTGGCTGCTTTTTCTGTGGTTCCTTGGACCAGAACCACTGCAAGACTTGCAATAGCAACGATTACAAACAGTCCGATAATGATTTTTATGATCTTATCCATCAGGTGACACCGGTCCGCATATGATCGTGAAAAATCCAAATTGAATGTTAACCCGTTGTGCAAAAAAAACTACTGGTGGGAGATCATCGTCCCCACGCCATCATGGGTGAAGAGTTCAAGGATGAGATTGTGCTCGATGTTGCCGTTGATGATGTGGGAATAACAGACGCCATTTTCCACCGCTTTTATGACTGAGGTCACTTTCGGGATCATGCCTTCGCCGATTGCTCCAGATGAGAGAAGGGCACGGGCTTCATTGACAGAGAGCTTGCGGAAGACCTTCGTCCTTTTCATGTCCATGACGCCATCGACATCGGTCATGTTGATCAGTTTGTATGCCTTGAGCGCCACCGCAATATCCCCGGCGGCGGTATCCGCGTTGATATTGAGGCTGCCCCCGGACCGGTCGATGGCAATGGGTGAAATCACCGGGATGTAGTCCCGTTCAAGGAGGATTGTGAGGAGTGCGGGATCGATCCATTCGATCTCCCCGACATGACCGAGGTCCACTTCCTGTTCGACACCCTTAACGTTGACCTTCTGGAGGTCCATCTTCTTTGCGATGATGATGTTGCCGTCGCTTCCCGACAACCCGACACCCTTTGCACCGCACTTGGCAATCAGGGAGATGATGCCCTTGTTAATCTTTCCGACGAGCACCATCTGGGCGATCTCAAGGGTTTCCTGATCGGTAACCCGGAGTCCCCCGACAAAGACCGACTCTTTTCCAAGGGCCTTCATCTTCTCGGTGATCTCCGGCCCTCCGCCGTGAACGATTACGACCCGGATCCCGACGTAATGGAGGAGTACCGCATCCTTTATGGCGTTTTCAAGGACGACCGGGTCGACCATCGCGTGGCCGCCGAGTTTGATCACAATCGTCTTGCCATGGAACTGCTGGATATAAGGGAGGGCCTCCATGAGGACATCCTCGCGCTTCATCATGTCGTGTACCTCCCGTTAATCTCGACGTATTTCTCGGTGAGGTCACAGCCCCACGCGGTGGCTTCTTCTTTTCCGGCCCCAAGGTCGAGCACGAAGATGACCTTGTTCCCATGCATCGCGGCCTTGGCCCTGGTCAGATCGGCGATGATCTCGCCGGATTTTACCAGCGGGTACTGGTTGTTCCCGTCGCTGATCCACAGCGAGACCGCGTTCGGGTCGAATTTCACGCCGGCACGACCCGCTGCCGCAACAATACGTCCCCAGTTGGGGTCTTCCCCGTACACGGCTGTCTTCACGAGCGGCGATTCGATAACAACCCGGGCGACCTTTGCGGCTGCCGCCTCTTTTGGGGCGCCGCGAACCGTGACTTCGAGGAGTTTACTCGCGCCTTCACCATCGGCCGCGATCTGCTGTGCAAGGGAACGGCAGCACGCTTCGAGTGCCACTGCAAACTCCTTTTCGTTCACCTTACCGGCCTCGCCGGTTGCGGTGCAGAGCGCGATATCATTCGTGCTCGTATCGCCATCGACAACGACCCGGTTGAACGTCCGCTGTGCGGCACGTTTGAGCGCCCCTTTGAGCTGTTTTGCCTCGATCTGTGCGTCGGTATAGATGAACGAGAGCATGGTGCCCATGTTGGGGGCTATCATGCCGCTTCCCTTGGCAATCGCCCCGATCGTGAAACTTTCATGTTTTACGAGTGCATGCTTGGGGCATGTATCGGTTGTCATAATGGCATGGACCGTGCGATCCTCGGCATCCGGACTTGATGTGAGTTTGAGTGCAACATCTGCACACTGGTGCCGGATAAGGGGAAGGTCAAGGTACCGGCCGATGACACCGGTGCTTGCCACGCCGACCGACGTGTCATCCACACCCAGTGCGGACCCCGCATACTCCGTCATGGTGACGGCGTCCTCGTACCCCCTCTTGCCGGTGTAAGCATTCGCGCAGCCGCTGTTGGCGATGACAGCCTCCAGTTTTCCTGCTTTAATCTGCCTGCGCATCAGTTCGATGGGCGCCGCTTTCACGAGGTTTTCGGTAAACACGCCGGCTGCCGTACCGCTTGCACGGATCAGGGCCAGACCGAATTTTCCTTCCTTTACCCCGTATGCGGTGACACCTTTTATCGCACAGATACTCTTATAAATCATGTTCATTCTCTCCGATGGTAGTGGTTACTTTTGCTTTTGATGTATCAGTTTGAATAGGATGCGCCGACTGCCTGGACGATATCGGCGCGGGTGAGTATTCCGACCAGTCTTTTCCCGTCAAGCACCGGCAGCCGCGCGATGCCTCCCTTGAGCATGAGTGCGGCAGCAGCCTCGATATCCATATCGCCGGTCGCAGTGACCACCCGGTGGGTCATCACTTTTTTTACCGGTAAATCCCCGATATTGCGCAGGGCATCCTTGGTCTTTTCCCAGTTGACGAATTCCCGTATTGGCACCTCGATGATCTCGAGGGGCGACGGGAGCCAGAGATCGTCAGACATCTTCCTGGTCTCCAGCTGTGCGATGACATCGGATTCCGTGATGATCCCGGCAAGGGTCTCCCCGTCCATCACCGGCAGCCCCCCGATATGGTGCTGGCGCAGGATCGCGACAGCTTCGCGGAGCGGGGTATCTACCGTGCAGGTCAGGGGATTTTTTGTCATGGCTTCAGAAACAAGCATGGGGCACCTCAGTTACGGAAGCATCCCGGCTGCGACAAGACCGTCGGTTTCCTTAAACCCGCACATGATATTCATATTCTGGATTGCCTGCCCGCTTGCACCCTTGACGAGGTTGTCGATCGCTGAAGCCACGACCACCCGCAGGCCTTCGCTCTCGACCATGAGGTCGCAGAAGTTGCTGCCGCGGACTGCCGAGAGCATCGGCTTCTGGTACCGGACGAAAAACTCGTCCTTGTAGAAGTCCTTGTACAGTTTCTCGACCTCTTTTGTTTCCATGGGCTCGTATAAGAGGATGTGGGCGGTGGTGAGAATTCCCCGGTTCACCGGGACGAGGTGGGGTGTGAAGTAGCATTTCGCCTTTGACCCGAGTTTTGAGAGTTCCTGTTTCATCTCGGCAAGATGACGGTGGCTGGTCCATTTGTAGGGGCTGACGTTGTCCCCGACATTGGGATAATGGGTTGTCGCCGAGGGATTGTCGCCGGCTCCGCTCACGCCGGTCTTTGAGTCGAAGATCACGGTGTGGGCATATTTTGCGAGAGGGGCTGCGGCAAGCGTCGCCCCGGTGGGGAAACACCCGGGATTTGCAACAAATTTTGCGTTGACGCATTCCTTCCGGTGCAGCTCGGGGATACCGTAGGGGGCAGGGAAGTAATCCGTGTGCGGGACGCCGTACACCTTTTCAAATACGTCCTTTGGAAGACGATAATCGGCACTCAGGTCGACAACCTTGATGCCCCGCGAAAGCAGTTTTCCCGCGATGGACATGGCCGCCGTGTGCGGAACCGCGAGGAAGGCAATGTCTGCATCAATAACATCCGGAGCCAGGTTCTCGAATTTGAGATTCGTGAATCCTTTGAGATGGGGATGGATCTGGTCGAGAGGAGTCCCTGCCAGTTTGCGCGATGTGGCGCAGACAACCTCTGCGGAAGAATGGTGGTACAGGAGGCGGACCAGCTCGCCACCGGCATACCCGGATGCCCCGACAATTGCAATTTTCATATATGGATCTTTTTATTCCTGAAAACTTAACCTTTTGCGGAACTGCATGCGGGGATTCCGGTTATTCTCAAAAATATCGCAAAAAAACGAGATTTGATCCGGTTTTCCGGGGGACTTGGAAATATCAAGTTTCGAGTTTGCGGGTGTAAATATCGAAGATCCGCTGGGCGAGGATCTCGATCCGCTGCCGGTCTTCAAGACCCTCCAGCAGGTCGGCCGGGATGGCATCTCGGCCCTTACTTGCCCCAAGGTACGCACCGCAGAGAAAACCGATAGTATCGGTGTTCCCGCCAACATAAGCGGCAACGGTCAGGAGATCGGCAGGGAGCTGGTACCTGTTGATCAGGAAAAATGCAATGGGAAGCGTCTGGTACACTGAAACGTCATTTCCGATCTTGAGGAGGGCAGTTTCCGTCTCCAGGCCATCTTTTTCGAGTTCGATGGCATTATGGATCTTGCCACCCAGCACTTCATCCTCATTCTGTGCCTGCTGCAGGGCTTTTGTTACCGGGTCGGGGCTCTCATGAATCGCATGATACAGCAGAGTGATAAATGTAGAAACCGCGGCGTGGGCAGCCGGGTGAGTGTGGGTCACCGAGCAGGCCCGGACTGCCCGCTCGGTACCCTCATGGATATCCGGAAAGGCAAGGGCAAACGGGAGAGCGGGGGGGAGACAACCGGCGGTCGTGGACTTCACACCGCAGGAGTGCGTCTTTTCTGTGAGCATATGATCGCAGGCGGCGGATACCGAACCGTCCGGGAACCGGAGTGCCTCGCGGGCATAGAACTCTTTTAAGGCAAGGGCGTACCGCTCATCCGTGTACCGGCCATCGGCCAGCAGCGTTGCCACGAGGATCATGATCTGGGTATCGTCCGTGTACTGGCCGGCGGCAAGACTATCATTGGGATGCCCCTTATATGCCCTGCGGTACCCGTACCTCATCTTGGTAAGGCCGGGCATCGTGCTCTCGTTTGGCATGCCAAGGGCATCGCCCACCGCCGCACCGAGCATGCATCCCTTCATTCGTTCCAGCATTGATACACTATTGAAAGACACCGATAGATAATGATTCTTGTATTTTCTTTTTTGGCAGAATGCTCTCGCAAATCATGGGTTTTAATGTGCTTCTGCAACACGAAGTGACAAAAATGGAGGCTTTATAGGTACACATAAATTCGTTGCCGGGGTATACCCGCGTTGCTAAAATATATATAACAATTTAACATGATCAATTATGTAAAATCAGTGGGGAGAGATGACTGACGACTTTGATGTTAAACTCGTGGAGAACGCGAAGTACTATACGCCGGATGCGGAGTACAAGCGTACCTCATGGATAGGAGACTACCAGAAAACCTATGAGAAATTCCTGTCCGATCCCGATGCTTTCTGGAGTAAGATCGCCCGGGAGCTCGAATGGATCCGGCCCTGGGATCAGATCCGCGAGTGGAAGTATCCCTATGCCAGATGGTTCCTCAACGCACAACTGAACATCACCGCCAACTGCCTCGATCGCCACGTGGCCGGCGACCGCCGGAACAAGGTGGCCCTGATCTGGCGGGGAGAGGACGGGAAGGAGCGTGTATACTCTTACCAGCGCCTGCTGGGTGAGGTTATGAGATTTGCAAACGGCCTCAAATCACTCGGTGTGAAAAAAGGTGATTGTGTCTGTATCTACATGCCCATGGTGCCGGAGCAGCTGATCGCGATGCTTGCCTGCGCCCGCATAGGAGCCGTCCACAGTGTCGTCTTTGCCGGTTTCGGGACCACCGCGCTGAACATGCGGATCAATGATGCAGAGGCAAAAGTTATTATCACCGCAGATATCTCGATCCGGCGCGGCAAGGCAATTCCCCTGATCACAATAGTGAAGGAGGCCATCGACAATGCACCCTCGGTGGAACACATCGTGATGTACCGGAGGCGCAAAGAGCCCCCGGTCGAGCTCCGCCCGGGACGGGAGCATGATTTCTACGGGCTCATGGAAGGTGTACCGGCAGATTGTCCTGCCGAAGTGATGGACGCAGAGGATCCGCTGTTCATTCTCTATACAAGCGGTTCAACCGGCACACCCAAAGGGGTCGTCCATACGTGCGGCGGCTACATGGTCGGTACATACTATACCACGAAGACCGTCTTCGACTTGAAGGAGCGGGACATCTACTGGTGCACGGCAGACCCCGGCTGGATCACCGGTCATTCCTATATCGTATATGGCCCGCTCGCCGTCGGGGCCACGGTGTTCATCACCGAAATTACCCCGGATTACCCGGATCCCGGCAGCTGGTGGAAACTGATCGAGGAGCAGCAGATATCGGTGTTCTACACAGCACCGACGGCAATCCGGACATTTATGAAACTCGGGGAGGAATGGCCGGACCGCTACAACATCGGTTCCCTGCGCATCATCGGGTCTGTCGGTGAGCCACTCAACCCCGAGGCGTTCGAATGGTATTACCGGGTGATCGGAAAGAGCAGGTGCCCGATCGTGGATACCTGGTGGCAGACAGAGACCGGCATGCAGATAATCACAACGATGGTCGGAGAACCGATGCGTCCCGGTTTTGCGGGCAAGGCGATCCCCGGTGTCGAGGTGGATGTTGTGAACAAGGATGGGAAGCCGGTACCACCGGGCTCCGGTGGGTTCCTCGTGATCAAAAAGCCGTGGCCGTCCATGCTGCGCATGGTATACAAGAATGACGAACGGTACCGGACATATTGGGAGACTATCAAGGGCTGCTATACCGCAGGTGACCTCGCGGTCAAGGGAAAGGATGGCTACATCATGGTAATCGGCCGGGCGGACGACATCATCATTGTCTCCGGCCACAATATCGGGACCGCGGAAGTGGAGAGTGCGCTCGTCTCCCATCATGCAGTGGCAGAAGCCGCGGTGATCGGTAAACCCGACGCCATCAAGGGGAATGCAATCAAGGCCTTCGTCATCCTCCGGCTCGGCAACAAGGCAAGCGAAAAACTGACCCAGGATCTCATGTACCACGTGCGCATAACGATCGGGCCCATCGCGGTCCCGCACGAGATCGAGTATGTTGACAAGCTGCCCAAAACCCGCAGCGGCAAGATCATGCGCCGGGTCCTCAAGGCTAAAGAACTCGGGATGGACCCCGGGGATATCTCCACCCTTGACGAATGAATGGCACAAGAAAAACCGGTAACGACGATTGAATGACTAAAACTGAAGGGAAAATATCACAGAGAGTATACTATGCAAAATGAAGCGACTCAATCTGCAACCATGGTTAAAAATCTGGACATGACAGCAAACCCGGCACCTCTCGGGCTCGTCGGGTTCGGGATGACCACCGTGCTCCTGAACCTGCACAACGCCGGGTTCTTTGCACTCGGCTCCATGATCCTCGCCATGGGGATATTCTACGGGGGTCTCGCGCAGATCATCGCAGGTATCGAAGAGTGGAAGAAAAACAACACGTTCGGGGCGACCGCGTTCACCTCCTACGGATTGTTCTGGCTGACGCTTGTCGCCCTGCTGGTACTCCCGAAAATGGGCCTTGCAGACGCACCGGACAAGACCGCGATGGCTGCATACCTCGCGATGTGGGGGATTTTCACCGCGGTAATGTTTATCGGGACCTTAAAAACGAACCGGGCACTCCAGCTGGTGTTCGCGACGCTTACGATCCTGTTCTTCCTGCTCGCCATAGGAGAGGCAACCGGAAACGGGACCATCACCATTATCGCGGGATACGAGGGGATCATCTGCGGGTTCCTTGCGATCTACGCAGGTCTTGCACAGGTCTTAAACGAGATGTACAAAAAGACCGTAGCTCCCCTTGGGTAAATTCTGTCACTTTCTCCTTTTTAATGCCCCGCAGACCGGATGCGCACGGGCTGAATGATACACGTTACGATGACCGGTAAATCTTTTTCCGCTGGGCGATCCGGTAGCCGGAGATCACCAGGACAGATTCCCCAAATTCCCGATTGAGGTCCTGATCTCCGGAATCTACATACAAAAAGGGTGTCTCCCGCAGTTTGTGAGGCGTTGCGACAACGATCAGGTTCTGCAGTCCCGCTTTTCTGACCACCGCAGCGCTGATCTGCTGGTTTCCCCGGCCGAGGATGAACCCCTGGGCTCCGATGGGGCTGATAACAATCCGCGTTTCAGGACAACTGCCGGCCAGATCGAGAAGAGTTTTTTCATCTGCGTCTGATGCAACCAGACTCCCGTTGTGGATTACATCCACCCCAAGCAGCGTCTTCTGTATTCCCAGTCGCCGGGCGATCGCCTCCGTTGTCGTCCCCGCACCAAGAATATAGAGCGAATCCGGGATCATCACTTCCTGCATGAACCGTGCGATCTCCTCCTTTGCCCGCTCCTCGTCGGGTTCCTCGAACACCTGTTTCGCGACCTGTGTCATATGAGCGCGGGCCGGTATACGTGCCACACCGTACAGGTGCGTCTCCAGTATCCCGTTCCGGTATGCTTCTTCATCAACGTCCATCACCTCCGCATCCTGGAGGTTATATGATCCGGAGACGAGAGCTGCCGCAGCCGCCGTGTCAATCGCAAAAACGGCAGAATACATCTTCACGCCAGCAGGGATCCCGAGGATCGGGACTGCCCGGCCTGCAACCACAAAGACATCCCGTGCCGTGCCGTCGCCGCCGCAGAACAGGATCAGGTCGACTTTTTCCTGCAGGAATGCAGAAACGGCTTTTTTGGTATCTTCGGCGGTACTGGTCCCCCGGCACCGGTACGCGACCCGGTAACAGGTTATCCCACACATACGCAGGGCATCCTCCCCCATCTCCCCGGAGCATGTGATAAAAAAAAGGTCAGGCAGGTTTTTTAGCCCGTTCAGAGTAATCTCTGCCCGTTCCTGTGAATGCGGCATGGCCCCACGCCGGCGCGCCTCGTCTGCGTTCCCGTCAGTTCCCTTAAGGCCCACGGACCCCCCCATACCGGCAACAGGATTAATGAGAAAACCGATGCGGGGCATAGAAAAAAGGTTTCAGGAAATTTTTGGGATTCGCCCGATTGCCTGCTTGATCAGTTCGTCCGGGTACTCGTAGTCCACCAGCTGGCCGCTGTAGAACGCATCGTAGGCCGTCATATCGAAGTTGCCGTGGCCGGAGCAGTTGAAGAGGATCGTCTTTTTCTCCCCGCTCTTTTTGCACGCGAGCGCCTCATCGATAGCGGACTTCACGGCATGGGACGTCTCCGGGGCAACAATGATCCCCTCGGTGCGGGCAAACGTCTGGGCCGCTTCGAAGACCTCGCTCTGGTGGTAGGCCACCGCCCGCATCACACCGTCATGGACCAGGCGCGAAACGATCGGGGAGTCTCCATGGTAGCGGAGCCCGCCAGCGTGCATTGCAGGCGGGACAAAATCGTGGCCGAGGGTGAACATCTTCAGGAGGGGGGTGTACCCCGCTTCATCGGCAAGATCGTAAGTATACAGGCCCTTCGTGAGGCTCGGGCAGGACGCCGGTTCGACAGCGATGAGATCGGTATCCTTGTGCTTCCCCGTGAGTTTTTCGCCGGCGAACGGGAAAGAGATGCCGGCAAAGTTGGAGCCGCCGCCCACGCACCCGATCACCACGTCCGGGTAATCATCGACCATCGCAAGCTGCTCCCGGCATTCGAGACCGATCACGGTCTGGTGGAGGCAGACATGGTTCAGCACCGACCCCAGCGCGTAGTTTGTATTGGCATGGCTTGCCGCATCCTCGACCGCTTCGGATATGGCAATGCCGAGGCTTCCCGGAGTTTCGGGGTCCTTTTCGAGTACGGCACGCCCGGCATTCGTCTTCGTGCTCGGACTGGGAATGCACTCCGCCCCCCAGACTCGCATCATCGACTTCCGGTACGGTTTCTGGGTGTAACTCGAACGAACCATGTAGATGGTGCACTCAAGATCGTAGAGCATCGTGGCAAAGGCAAGGGCGGAACCCCACTGCCCGGCCCCGGTTTCAGTCGCGATACGCTCTATACCGGCCTTCATATTGTAGTATGCCTGCGGAACGGAGGTGTTGGTCTTGTGGCTCCCGGCCGGGCTGACGCCCTCCCACTTGTAGTAGATCTTCGCCGGGGTCTTTAGGAACTTCTCCAGCCGGTGGGCACGGTAGAGGGGGCTTGGCCTCCAGAGCCGCAGCACGTCCCGCACTTCCTCTGGGATGGCCACATGGCGGTCTGTCGTAACTTCCTGGCGGATCAGTTCCATTGGGAAGATCGCTTTTAAGTCATCCGGGCCGATCGGCTTGTGAGTGACGGGATGGAGCGGGGGATCGAGAGGAGAGGGCAGGTCTGCCTGGACATTATACCATTTTTTGGGTATCTGCTCCTCATCAAGGAGGATCTTGGTCTGCATGCCGGTTATTCGGTTTTGTATAAATATATACATTGTGGTGCTGTTTTGTTATTTGATGCCCACCAGTATACATTTTTGAGAGCGAGTAGCTGATTCAAAAACAAGATTTTATGCCGGTGATTTTCGAGTGTTATGTTACGTGAGGAGAGTCGGTCACCAGGGTCCGTGGCATTAATCCGGTATGGCAGAAGGCAAACCACAACCTGATCGATGCGCTCCGGCATGAGTGATCTTTTTTATTGCTCCCTTTCATTCCGGAACGGAAACCTCTTAACCGGTGACGGGGGATAGTACCACTATATGCATCCCGTGTCGGGAACATCCTGTACTCCTGTAGACTGGAACGAGCGCTGGAAAGCGCTGCAGCGCCTTCAGGAGTCCTCAAAGCATTTCGAGGATTCATCCCACAACTGGAACGATCCGGAGAATGCAAAGAGGTATGCCGCAAACTCCCAAAGCCAGTACGACGACCGGGTAAAAACGACAATTGCCGGGCTCGATATCACCAAAGATACACGGGTGCTCGATATCGGTGCCGGGCCGGGGACCCTTGCGATCCCGCTCGCGCCGCTGGTACAGGAAATCACGGCGATCGAACCCGGCGCAGGAATGGTATCAGTCCTCACGGAGCAATGCCGGGCGAGAGGAATCTCAAATATTTCCTGTGTGCAGAAACGCTGGGAAGATATCGATCCTGACCGGGATCTCAAAGGCCCCTACGACATCGTCATCGCCTCACTCTCCCTGACGATGGAAGACATCCGGGCGGCGCTCCTCACGATGGATGCAGTCTCGCGGAAATATGTATGCCTGTACTGGTTTGTCGATATGCCCTTCTGGGAGCGGATGTATGTCGATCTCTGGAAACCGCTGCACGGGAGCACGTATTATCCCGGGCCAAAGGCGGATTGTCTTTTTGAGGTACTGTACCAGGCCGAGATCTATGCGAACGTGAAGATGATGCCGTTACAAAAAGAGTACCGGTTTTTGTCCCTTGAAGAGGTGACGGCATTCTTCCGGCACCGGTTCAGCGTGACTACAGGAGAACAGGAGCGGGTGCTGGACGATTATCTTGCACCTCTGATCCGGCAGGAAGGAAAGGAGGTTATCATATCCGGTGATTCGACCTATGCAAAGATCTGGTGGAAAAAGGAAACACAGGGAAAGAGTTTACCCTCCCTCTAAAGGTGAAAAGAGATGATCCGGGAATGCAGGATTTAATTCCCGCCGGTTTTCCTGATCCGCTGGAGCGCTTCCTTCAGGTTATCCATTGAAGTTGCGTACGAGAGCCGGATCCATCCGGGTGCATAAAAAGCGCTGCCCGGGGTTGCCGCCACGTGTCCCTCTTCGAGCCATTTTGTCGCGATTGCCATGTCGTCACCGGCTACTTTCACGAATGCGTAGAATGCACCGTTGGCAGGGGCGGTCTTGTATCCCATACGGTTAAGTTCTGATATGACAAATTTTCGTCGCCGGTCAAACTCGGCACGCATCTCTTCGACACAGCGCTGGTCGCCGTTGAGTGCCGCAACCGCACCCCACATCGCAAATGTGGTCGCCTGCGAGACCGAGTGCTGCTGCACCTTGGACATCTCTTTGATGATCATTAAGGGTGCCACCGCGTACCCGAGTCGCCAGCCGGTCATCGCGTAGGCCTTCGAGAAACCGTTGATCGTGATCGTCCGTTCCGCCATGTCACCGATGGCAGCAAGCGAAATATGCTCTTTCCCGTACACCATCTTCTCGTAGATCTCATCGGACATCGCGTAGAGATCGAAGTCCTGGCAGAGATCGGCGACAAGTTTCATGGACTTCGCATCGAAGACCGCCCCGGAGGGGTTCGATGGAGAATTGACAACGATCATCTTGGTACGAGGGGTTACCCGTTCGAGGAGAGAGTCGTCGAGCTGGAAGGTCTTCTGGTTGACCGCGTGCCTGACGATCTTCCCGCCCGCCATCTGGACACAGGGCTCGTACGAGACCCAGGCCGGAGTGAGGAGGAGGACTTCGTCCCCGGGATTTAAGGCCGCCTCCATCCCCTCGTATATTGCATCCTTGGCACCGCAGGTGACGATCACCTGCTCGGGTTTGCAGGGGAACTTGTTCTCTTTTTTAATCTTGTCGCTTACCGCCGAGAGCAGCTCGGGAATGCCGTTGCTGGGCGCGTAGTGCGTCTCCCCCCGGTTCAGGGCATCGATACAGGCATCCTTGATGTGCTTTGGAGTGTCGAAGTCAGGCTCGCCGATCGAGAGGCTGATGACATCGATACCCTCCCGCTGCATCTTCTTTGCCCGGTTGGATATTTCAATAGTCGCAGAGGGGGCGATCGCCGCAACTTTCTCCGAGAGCGGTCTCATTGTAATCGTTTGACAAGTTTTACGGCTGATTCAACGGCGCGCCTAGCGTAATCGATCCGCTCGTTCGCTTCAAGCCGGCTCATGCCGGGCCCGGAGATTCCGAGCGTCACGGGCTTCCCAAACTCAAGCGAGAGGTCGATGATCTTCCGTGCCGCGTGCTGCACGACAATCTCGTCATGCTGGGTTGCCCCTTCGATCACGCAACCGATAGTAACAACAGCATCGACCTTTCCTGCGGCAAGCATCTTCTTGATGGCAAGCGGCATGTCAAAGGCGCCAGGCACGTACAGGCAGTCGGTCACTTCTGCGCCGAGGAATGCGGCGTGTTCCCGCGCCTCGATCTCCATCATGTAGGTGATGTCACGGTTAAATTCCGCGACCACAAATCCCAGTTTTATCGGTTTTGTATCGCACATAGCAGATCATCTCGTTTTTACCCTCATTAATCCCCAGCCTGCTGCGCATTTATTATGCAATTCCCATTTTAATCGGTTCTTTTAACCGGGTACGGGTCCTGTCAGGTTGTCGGCAGATGGCCTTTTTCCCGACATTCAATCCCGTGTCTATGCCTCAGAGTAGCATTGATTTATTTGTTCCGATACGATTTCTAACCGTTTTTTGGGCGATTTTTATCCATTTGATTTCCTGACTAAAAAGTGTCAAAAATCGGTAGCTGCTGACAACCTGACTTAAACCCTGAATTACACCAATGACTCTTATCGTATTGCCCTGTGCATTCTTTTCCAGCCCGGCGATTGAAATTATCACTTTTTGATCTGATCCATCTGCGGGATTGATAGCAAATTCAAGGTTGTATTCTTTATCATTCTCGATCGGTTCTGTCAAGTTCCCCGATCACTTTTTCGACAATCTTCTCAAAATCTCCCTTTGAACAATCGACCGTGATATCGGCATACTTCTCGTACAGCGGGACCCGCTCGTGATACATATCGGAAAGGCTCTCGCCGGAAAACAGCACAATTCCCCGGGTCGTTATGTTCCTGAGCCTCTCTTCCATCTCCTCAAAGGAGATCGCGAGGTAAATGACCACGCCTTCCTTTTTTAAGGATTCCATCGCTTTCTGCGAGAAAACAACACTGCCCCCCGTGGCAATGACTGAATTGTGACAATGAAGAGACAGTATCGTTTTTTCCTCGATTTTCAGGAAAGCGTCGGGCCCCTCCCTGTCAATAATTTCCTGCAGGAGCCTGCCGGCATTTTCCTGTATCACGATATCCGTATCGATAAACGTCCGGCCGAGCGCTTTTGCAAGGATAACCCCCACGGTGCTCTTCCCTGCGCCTGGCATGCCGATAAGAATAATGTTTTTCATGGGGTTTTGCCGTCCCCGGAATTCATAGTAACCGTTGATTGATACATCCGCGTACTCACACTACAGTTTTAGTATTTTTGTTTATACGGCACAACTCCCCGTATCCCGCCCCGTGCATCCGGCACATCCCCGGCATACCGGGGGATCACGTGGCAATGGCAGTGCATCACGGTCTGCCCGCCCGCTTCGCCCACGTTGGTCCCGATGTTATAGCCGGCCGGCTGGAAATTTTCCTCGATGACGCCTTTCCCCGTATCAATCAGGGCAAGCAACGCATGTTTCTCCTCAACGGAGAGCGAGAAGAAATCCGGTGTATGCCGGAACGGGATCACGAGCAGGTGCCCCCTGCTGACCGGGGACCGGTCCCAGAGTGCGTAGCAGAGATTGTTCTTTGCGACAATATCTTCAGCCAGTGGATTGCAGAACGGGCATTTCATGGATTACTCCCGGCAGCGGGTTGGTTTTTTTTGAAATAAAAAAAACCGGTCTGCTCATTCTCATCGGATTATCCTTTCTTATAGGGCATAAGGATTCGGATCCAATCGGGGATAACCCCGGGGGGCGGAGCCCCGTTTGAGCGTTCCCCCCTCTGTACAAAACCCCGCACCGTTTCCCGGGCGTATCCTCCCAAATCAACCTTTAATACCTGCGAACCCCCAATGAAAGGTGAAGGGGTAGAAGCCGATGCAGAAAAAATACAATGTTGTCATTGAACCCGGCGAGGATGGCTGGTATGTGGTAACCGTCCCGGCCCTGCCCGGCTGTATCACGCAGGGAAAAACGGTCGCGGAAGCGGAAGCGAATGCAAAGGAAGCGATCGAGGCGTACCTTGAATCGCTCATCAAACACCAGAGAAAAGTCCCCAATCAGAACCGGGTAAGTATCCGGGAAATCGCTGTTGAAGTATGACCGGGACAAAAAAGCTCCCGCTTCTCCCGGCGAGGAAACTGATCAATGCATTGCTCCGGCTCGGCTTTTACATCGATCACCAGAAGGGAAGCCATATCGTTCTGAAAAGCGCGGATGATACACGGACTATTGTCGTTCCTGACCATCCGGAGATTGACCGGGGGACCCTGAAAGCGATCCTGAAACAGGCAGGGATTGACGTTAAGGCACTGCTTGAAGTCCTGGTCCTGCTCAGGTAATTTTTCGTTTCACCTTTTGTGGGCGTAATCCTCCCAATCAATCCCCCCTGCCCTGTTAACGTGCCGGAACCATCACGATACAATTCCCATCTTTTATCAGGTATCCCCACCCGATTTACACGTATGAAATGGCCGGCATGGCTGAACCGGACGGTCCTTGGTGCCGGGATCGCGAGTTTTTTTGGGGATCTCGGGTACGAATCGGTAACGGTCCTCCTCCCTTCGTTCCTGATCATTCTTGGTGCGCCGATCTTTGCCCTCGGCATCATCGAGGGCCTGAGCGACGGGGCATCCAGTTTTGTCAAGCTCTTCTCGGGATATTTCGCTGACAAGCTGGGAAAAAGGCGGGAATTTGCGCTGGGCGGCTCGGTCGCGACCGCCATCTTTCCCGCGATCATCGCCGTTGCCACCTCGTGGTACGTCGTACTTGCGGGGAGGCTTGTCGGCTGGACCGGCAAGGGAATCCGCAGCCCCTCCCGGGATGCGATCCTCTCGAAATCGGTGGAGAAAAAGGATCTCGGCAAGGCCTTCGGGTTTCACCGGGCCAGTGACACGCTCGGTGCGGTCGCCGGCCCGGCCGTGGCCCTCATCCTCATTGCATCCATCGGTATCCGGGAGATCCTTTTGTGGGCGGTCATCCCCGGGTTCATTGCGTTTGTTGCGATCTGGCTCTTCCTGCGCGAGCGCGACGCTGCCCCGCACCCGCGGCCCCGGCCGCTCGTAGCCTCTCTTAAAGGGCTGCCGTCCCGGTTCAGGGTGTTTCTCTCCGCTGTGCTCGTCTTTGGGATCGCGGACTTCTCCCACACCCTGCTCATCGCATTTGCCATCGTCAGCCTCACCCCCTCGCTTGGGTTTGCCGTGGCCACTGCGGCAGGCGCGGGCCTGTACCTCGTCCGCAACATCGTGTATGCCGGGGCGTCGTACCCGTTGGGGCTGCTCGGCGACCGTGTCGGGAGGAGGCCCGTGCTTATCCTCGGGTATGCCATCGCAGTTGCGACCTTCATCGGCTTTGTCATCGCCCCGGCCAACCTGGTTGTGTACGGGGTCCTCTTTGCGATGTGCGGTATCTTCATCGCGGCCGAGGACACGCTCGAAAGCGCGCTCGCCGGCGAGATGGTGGAAGAGGAGTCCCGGGCGCTCGGTTTCGGGGCTCTGGCTACCACGAACGGGGTCGGGGATCTTGTCTCCAGCGTGATGATCGGGTTTATCTGGGCGTTTGTCGGGTATAGCGCGGGTTTCATGGTCGCTGCGGTCATAGCCGCGGCGGGGACGATCCTTCTCATCTGGACCACCCGGGGCCCGCACCATGCCCCGGCCCTGCATCAGTGACTGCGGAAACAATACCACGTTCCACCAGTCAGAAGCCTGGCACAACCGATAATCCATAAATCGGGGCTTGAGAAATGCGATACGACCAATACAGCTCAGTACTCCAACGGCCGGGACCCATGAGGGATACCGGCGGTGTTCCCGGGGCAGGGAACATTTTTGTTCCTTTTAAAAAAATCCGTCAGCAGTCCCGGATAAACAATCCGGCTACAC